>JBBWZH010000064.1:0-16454 GCA_039648995.1 Mycobacteriales bacterium | reverse complement strand
ACCGGCACGGGCACGCGGTCGGCGACCGGGTGCTGCGGGCGGCGGCGGAGCGGATGAAGGCGGCGCTGCGGCCGTCCGACACGATCGGCCGGATCGGCGGCGACGAGTTCGTCGTGATCATCAAGAGTCTGCCGCACGAGACCCCGGTCGAGGAGGTCGCGCACCGGCTGGCCCAGGCGGTGGCCGCGCCGATCGCGCTGGACGAGGGCATCGTCACGGTCGGCGCGAGCATCGGGCACGCGTCCACCGACGACCCGGACTACCCCGCGGCCCGGCTGCTCGGTTCCGCGGACGCCGACATGTACCGGGCCAAGCAGGCGCTGCAGCGGGCCGCCGGCAAGGACGCGGGCAGCACCAGCCACCCCACCGGCCTGCGCGCCGTCAAGTAACCAGGCCGGACGTCGCTCGGCCGCACCCTGCTCGCACTTTGTGCTCGCCGGCTCGCTCGTCATGTTGGCCGCGGGCCCGAGCCCCGCGAACCCCACGGTGCGTTCGGCGTCAGTTCGCATCATGGGGCCGAGCCCCGCGAACCCACGGTGCGTTCGGCGTCAGTTTGCATCGCGGGGCCGAGCTCCGCGAACCCCGCGGTGCGTTCGGCGTCAGTTCGCATCGCGGGCCGTGGCGGCCGGCCCGCGAACCCCACGGTGCGTTCGGGGTCAGTTCGCGTCGTGGGGCCGTGGCGGTAGCCAGCGGTCAGACCGCGCCGGCGGTCTCCGGCTCCATGTCGTCGACGGACCGGCGCAGCGCGGCGTGCAGCGATTCCGGGGTGAGCACGCCGAGGAACCGCGACCCGTCCAGCACCGCGACCCAGCCCGCGTCCTCCTGCAGCATCACCGAGAACGCCTGCTTGAGCGTGGCCGAGACCGGCACCCACGCCTCCATCCGGTGCAGCCGGTCGCCGACGGTGCCGGTCGGGTCGACCGCCCGCTCCCGGGACAGCCAGCCGCGCAGCGAATCGTCCCCGTCCAGCACGACCGCCCAGCGCGCGCCGGCCCGCTCCATCGCCGAACGCGCGTCGGCCAGCGGGTCGGCCAGCCGCACCACCGGCGGCTGCTCCAGGTCCTCGACCGTGATCGGGGTGACCGCGAGCCGCTTGAGCCCGCGGTCGGAGCCCACGAAGTCGGCCACGAAGCTGGACGCCGGCGAGCCGAGCAGGGTGGCCGGGTCGGCGAACTGCTCCAGCTTGCCGCCCTGCGACAGCACCGCGATCCGGTCACCCACCCGGACCGCCTCCTCGATGTCGTGCGTCACGAACACGACCGTCTTGCGCACCTCGGCCTGCAGACGGAGGAACTCGGCCTGCAGCCGGTCCCGGGCGATCGGATCGATCGCGCTGAACGGCTCGTCCATCAGCAGCACGACCGGGTCGGCCGCCAGCGCCCGGGCCACCCCTACCCGCTGCCGCTGGCCGCCGGAGAGTTGGTGCGGGTAGCGCTTGGCGAACACCTTCGGGTCCAACCCGACCAGGTCGAGCAGCTCGGTCACCCGGGCCGCGGCGCGCCGCCGGTCCCAGCCGAGCAGCCGCGGGACGGTGCCCACGTTCTCCCCGATCGTCCGGTGCGGGAACAGCCCGACCTGCTGGATCACGTAGCCGATGCGGCGGCGCAGCTTGACCGGGTCGACCCGGGTCACGTCCTCGCCGTCCAGGATGATCCGGCCGCTGGTCGGCTCGATCAGCCGGTTGATCATCTTCATCGTGGTGGTCTTGCCGCACCCGGACGGCCCGACGAACATCACGACCTCGCCGGGCGGGATGTCCAGGGTCAGTTCGCCCACGGCCACGGTGCCGTCCGGGTACCGCTTCGAGACCGCGTCGAGCCGGATCATGGCCTCGGCGGTAGCGTTCACGTCGTGGTTCCTCTCGCGGCGGGCGCCCCGGCCGGTTCTGGGGGCGGGTATCCGGTCGCTGGTGAGCGGCTGCTGGCCAACGACAGCAATTCGCTCATCTGGTGGCACTACGTCCGGTTGCACCTGGATGACATCGGCACCGCCGTGGGTCAGCACATCCGGCTGACCGCGATCGCGGTAGGCGTCGGGCTGCTGGTATCGGTGCCACTCGCCCTCCTGGCCCGTCGCTACCGGGTATTGGCCGGCCCCATCCTTGCAGTGTCCGGTGTCCTTTACACCCTGCCGTCGATCGCGCTGCTCTACCTGCTGGGCTCGCTGACCGGCTACACCACGCTGCTCACCGTCGAGATCGCCCTCGTTACGTACACTCTGTTGATCCTCGTCCGGAACATCCTGACCGGGCTGGACGCGGTCAGTGAGGACGTCAAGGAGGCCGCCCGCGGCATGGGCTACACGGATCAGGCGATGCTCTGGCGGGTGGAGGTGCCGCTGGCACTGCCCAGCATCGTGGCCGGCATCCGGATCGCCACGGTGACCACGATCGGGTTGGCCTCGCTGGCCGCGCTGCTGGCCCAGGGCGGGCTCGGCGACCTGATCCTGGACGGGATCAACCGGCGCTTCCCGACCCCGCTGATGGTCGGCTCGCTGCTGGTGATCGCGCTGGCGATCGTGGCCGACCTGGTGCTGCTCGGAGCGCAGAAGCTGGTCACTCCCTGGTCCCGAGCAGGCAGGCAGGCGTGAACGCATCCCACGAAAACGCTCCCCGCGCGGGGAGCGCTCCCGGTGTGGCCACCCCACGAAAGCGTTCCGCGCGCCGCGCGCGGCCACGGGGGCCCTGGATCCACCACGGGGGCTCCGCATGAGTCTGGTCGACTTCTTCACCGACGGCTCGCACTGGCACGGGGTGGAGGGCATCCCGCACCGGGTGCTCGAGCAGCTCTACCTGACCGGTGTGTCCATGGTGATCGCGGTGCTGCTGGCCGTGCCGCTGGCGCTGACCCTCGGCCACCTGGGCCGGGGTGGGTTCATCGCCGTGAACACGTCCAACATCGGCCGGGCCATGCCGTCGCTGGCGCTGCTGGGCATCTTCTCCCAGGTGCTGCCGCGCGGGTACGACAGCGCCTGGCCGTCGATCGCGGCGCTGGTCGCGCTCGGCGTCCCACCGCTGGTCACCAACACGTACGTGGGCGTCCGCGAGGTGGACCGGGACGTGGTCGAGGCGGCCCGCGGGATGGGTCTGTCCCCGTTCCAGGTGCTGACCCGGGTGGAGCTGCCGCTGGCGCTGCCGCTGATCATGGCCGGGCTGCGCACGTCCACCACCAACGTGCTGGCCACGGCGACGTTGGCGGCCCTGTTCGCGCAGGGTGGGCTGGGCCGGTACATCGTCGACGGGCAGGCCACCAGCGACGAGGCGCAGATGTTCGCCGGCGCGCTGCTGGTCGCGCTGCTCGCGCTGCTGGTGGACGGCCTGCTGGCGCTGGCCGCGCGACGGGTCAGCCCGCTGGCCCGGTCCCGGCGGCTGACCCGCGGGCAGGCCGCTGAGCTGACGTTTTCGGCCGAGACCGCGGCTCGTGCCGGGATCTGATCCGGCCCCGGTGCCGAGATGCGGTTGTGACGTGTAATTGTCGGTGCCTCGTGGTTGGCTTGCGCGATCAGGGGCACTCCTCTGCCCGACACGCGGTCGTCCGGGGCGACCGGGACACAGAAGGCGGTTCCGCTGTTATGCGCACATCCCGAGCTCGTCGCGGCGTCCTGCTGGGCGTCGCGTCCGCCGCCCTGGTGCTCACGGCGGCGTGCGGGAGCAACGATTCACCCGGGTCCGGTACGGCTGACAAGGGCAAGCTCACCGTCGGCTCCGCCGACTTCGGAGAGTCGACGATCATCGCCAGCATGTACTCGCAGGCGCTGAAGCACGCCGGCTACACGGTCACCGAGAAGTTCAAGATCGGCAGCCGCGAGGCCTACATCAAGTCGATCGAGGGCGGCGAGATCGACGTGGTGCCGGAGTACATCGGCACGCTCACCGAGTTCTACAACGCCGAGTTCAACGGCCCGAACGCGCCGACCACCAAGCCGCTGGCGACCAGCGACGTCGACACTACGTTCGCCAACCTGAAGACGCTGGTGGCGAAGAAGAACCTGGTGGTGCTGACGCCGTCGAAGGCGGCCGACCAGAACGCGTTCGCGGTGAAGAAGGACTACGCCGATACGAACGCGCTGACCAAGATGTCCGATCTGGCCAAGCTGAACGGTCAGCTCATCCTCGGTGCCGGCCCGGAGTGCGAGAAGCGCCAGTTCTGCCTGATCGGCCTGCAGCAGACGTACGGGCTGAAGTTCAAAGAGGTCAAGAAGCTCGACTCCGGCGGCCCGAAGACGCTGGCGGCGCTCGCCGACGGCAGTATCAACGTCGGGCTGGTCTTCTCCTCCGACGGCGCGGTCGCCGCGCAGAACCTGGTCGTGCTGGAGGACGACAAGAAGCTGCAGAGCACCGACAACATCACCGCCCTGCTGCGCAGCAGCGTCCCGGCCGACGCCCAGCAGGTCATCGACAAGGTCGACCAGGCGCTGACCACCGAGAAGCTGCAGGAGCTCAACAAGCGGTTCACGGTGGACAAGGAAGACGCGAAAGACCTGGCCGAGCAGTTCCTGAAAGATGCCGGCTTGATCTGATCCGCCTCGGCTGCGGCGCCGGTCGGGTTCGCCCGCCGGCGCCGCGGCACGCCGGCAGACCGGCCATTCGTGCGCATTCCGTCCGGACTCTCACCGATCACCCGTATGGGTAGCTGCGCGTGGCCGTACTGTATTCGTTATGGCACGCGGGCCGCACGAGAGCAGCGGGGGAGGGCGCGGTGGCCTGCGCGTCTTCGTTCTCGGCCTCGGGCTGGTCTTCGCTGCCGTCGCGACCGGCGTGCTGGTGGTCACCGAAGATCCGAAGCTGCTGCGGCTGGCCGTGGTCGGCGCGCTCTGGGCGTTCGTGCTGGCCACCATCGCCGCGCCCCGCCGCCGGGTCGACCTGCCGGCCGAGTTCACCCCGCAGCGCGAGCTGGAGCTGCGCCGCACGTACGAGCTCGAGCTCGAGCGGGAGGTCTCGGCCCGCCGCGAGTACGAGATGCAGCTCGAGGTCTACCTGCGCCGCGAGCTGGATAGCGGCATGCGCGAGCAGGTCGGCGCGCTGCGGGACGAGGTGCAGCGGCTGCATGGCGAGGTGATCGACCGCCTCGACGGCGAGCTGCGGATGGAGCGGATCGAGACCACCCGGCTGATCGGCGGCAGCCTGCGGGCGCTGCGCGAGGAGGCCCGCCGGCTCGGGATCACCTTCGGCGACGAGTCGCGGTTCCCGTTCGACGAGTCGGCGTACAGCGTCGAGACCTCCGGCCGTGCCGAGCTGCCGGTGCGGTCGGAGCAGTCGGCCGGGCCGCCAGCCCCCGGGCGGGCCCCCGGCGAACCGAACGGATACCCGCCCGGCGAACCGAACGGGTATCCGCCCGGCGAGCCGAACGGATATCAGGCCGAGCAGGCCACCTACCGGCCGTACCTGGCCGACGCGCCCCCGCCGCCGGCCGGGCCACCGGGCGGCTACCCGACCGAGCCGGCCGGCCAGCAGGGGCATCCGGGCCAGGCCGGCCCGCCAGGTGGCGGTTATCCGGGCGGTCCGCCGGACGACGAGCGCTACTACCCGCCGCCGGCGGCGCAGCAGGGCCCGCCAGGCGACCCGGCCGGGTGGCAGCCCGACCAGCCCGGCCCGGAGTACCCGGCGGACTACCCCAGCCAGGAGTACCCGGCTGCGGAGTACCCCGGCCCGGACTACAGCGACCAGCTCGACCCGGCCGAGCGCGCCGGCTACCGGGTGGCCGAGTACCCGGCGGTGGCCGAGGAGCAGCAGTGGGACGACACCGGCTACGGCCCGGCGCAGTACCCGCCGGGCCCGCCGCTTGAGGGTCAGCCCGGCGGCCCGTTCCACCCCGCCGACGAGTACCCGCCGGCCGGCCAGTACCCGCCCGCCGCTGAGTACCCGCCGCCCGGCCAGTACGCGCCGCCCGGCCAGTACGCGCCGCCCGAGCCGGTGTACCCGGCCGCGCAGCCTCCGGCACCGCCGCCTGCCGAAGGCTACGGCTACCCGGGCGAGTACGGCGGCAGCGCCGATCTGGACGACCACGGCTACCGGGACGAACCGGACTACCCGGGCAACGCCCCGCGCAATGACGACGAGCTGAGCCGCATCCTGGCCGGCTCGCCGCCGCCGTCCCCCCGGTCACCCCGCGTTGATGACGAAGACACGGCCAGCGGGCGCCGGCGCCGATATCGGGACGAGGATGAGCCCAATGAGGTCTTGTCGCGTCTGCTCGGTCGAAATTAGCTTTGTCGGTAACTATCACCAATCTTCACCCTAACGGCTTACAACAAGCCGCTGAGGGTCCACGTTTGTACGCAAAGAGTGATCCGGCGTGTGTGTTACTACTACGTACAGTTACAGTTTGGTAGCAGTACCGGACGTTGAGCTAAGGTATGCGCTGCGGGGGTCACGGTGAGGAGTCAAATCGGCGCCTCGTCCTGTGGCGAAGGCAAGGCCGCATTACCCCCCCGGGCCGCTTTTCCTGACGTGGAATCCGGTTTCTGGGGGGACGAGCCTCGGGTCCGCACGTGGGAAGGGGACGCGGAGGACGTGCCGTCCGACCATCAAACTCAGCGCGGCACCCTGGCCTGGGCCGGACACGGGGTTGGCGAAGCCTGGCGAGACCCCGACACCCGTCGCCTAGGACACAGAGGACACGCCGTGTATCCCGATTCGACCCCGCGCGCGCTGGCCTTCTACGACGTGAGCAAGCGTTACCGGGACGGCACCGAGGCCCTGACCGACGTCAACCTCGACGTCGCGCCGGGCGAGTTCGTCAGCGTGGTCGGCCCGTCCGGGTGCGGCAAGAGCACCTTGCTCAAGCTCGCGTCCGGGCTCTCGACCGCCTCCGAGGGTGCTCTGGAGGTGAACGCGGACAAGATCGGCTATGTCTTCCAGGACGCCACGCTGCTGCCGTGGCGGTCGGTCCGGCGCAACGTCGGCCTGCTGGCCGAGCTGGACGGGATGGGCAAGGGCGAGCGCCACCGCCGGGTCGATGAGTCGATCAAGATGGTCGGCCTGAACGGGTTCGAGAAGCACCGGCCGCGGGCGCTGTCCGGCGGCATGCGGATGCGCGTCTCGCTGGCCCGCTCGCTGGTGCTGGAGCCCGACCTGTTCCTGTTCGACGAGCCGTTCGGCGCGCTGGACGAGATCACCCGGGAGCGGCTCAACGACGAGCTCCTGCAGCTGTTCCTGGCCCGCCGGTTCGCCGCGCTGTTCGTCACGCACGCGGTCGCCGAGGCGGTGTTCCTGTCCACCCGGGTGATCGTGATGTCCGGGCGGCCCGGCCGGGTGATCGGTGACTTCGCCGTCCCGTTCGACTACCCGCGGCAGCCTGAGCTGCGTTTCTCCGACGAATTCGCGCATGTCGCGGCCAAGGTGTCCGGCTGCCTGCGCGACGCCGACGTCTGATCAGCCCGCTAGCGGACGAGCCGCGGTCGCGGCCGAGGAAAGTGTGAGGGTGGCGCAGCGGTGACTGCTGACGTATCCGACCGGGTCCGTACCGCGGCCGCGGTCGAGGCCCGGTTGCCCCGGCGGCGCGGGAAGTGGCTGGGCATCTGGATCCCGCCGCTGATCGTGTTCGGGCTGTTCATCGGCTTCTGGTACTTGTTCACCTACTTCGTGCTCAGCCCCGACCGGCGGTTCCTGGTGCCGCCGCCGCACGCGGTGGTGCAGAAGTCGTTCTTCGACGCGGACACCCGGCAGACGCTGTTCCGGGCGCTCGGGATGACCACGTCGGTGGCGATGATCGGGCTGGTCATCGCGATGGTGGCCGGTGTCACGTTCGCGGTGCTGATGAGCCAGGCGCGCTGGATCGAGCGGTCGCTGTACCCGTACGCGGTGATCCTGCAGTGTGTCCCGATCGTCGCGCTGGTGCCGGTGATCGCGCTGTGGTTCGACTACGGCTACATGAGCCGGGTCATCGTCTGCGTGCTGATCGCGCTGTTCCCGATCATCAGCAACACGTTCTTCGGGCTCCAGTCCGCCGACCAGGAGCAGCACGACCTGTTCACGCTGCGCGGGGCCGGCCGGCTGACCAGGCTGTTCAAGCTGCAGTTGCCGGCGGCGCTGCCGGCCATCATGACCGGCTTCCAGGTGTCCGCGACGCTGTCGGTGATCGGCGCCGTCGTCGCCGACTTCTTCTTCAAGCAGGGCGAGCCGGGCATCGGCCAGCAGATCGAGCTGGCCCGGGCGCACCTGGCGAACGAAATGATGTTCGGCGCTTGCATTCTGGCGTCGGCGCTAGGCGTTGTGGTGTTCTGCGCATTCGGCATACTCAGTCGTCGCCTGGTCGGCGGTTGGCACGGGTCAGCCATCTACACCAAGAACTCCTGACCCTCATTCACTCCTCGGCCGGCGAGCCGGCCGGGAATGGGCGCACCGCTGGCGGCCGAGCCGGGACTCCCGGCCGGCCGCTCGGCTTTGCCGGCTCACCGGCCACCCCCGACCCACCGTCCGCACTGGCGTCCTGGGCCGCCGCCGGGACGGGCACGCGCGTGCCCCCTACGGCCCCGGGAATTAGCCGGACCGGGTGAATTTTTATACCTCGGCTCAGGCCCGTGCGGCGTGCGGGCGGCCGGCGGAATGACAACGGCGGTGGTCAGCAGGTCGCCCTGCCGACCACCGCCGTCTGTCTCGGGATGACCGGAATTGACCGCCGTCAGGTCGCGGTCGCGGCCGGCCAGACAAGTTTGTTCTTGCCGGCCGAGTCCAGCGGGAACACCGGGCGGAAGGCCCGGTTCAGGAATTGCTCGATGACGCTCGCCGCGCCGGTGTTCTGGTGTGTCTCGTCGAACCGGATGCCGGTCCACGGCATGATCGTGTCCTGCCCGGCGATGTCCAGGCTGAGCAGCGCGGACCTGATCCGCCGGACGTCCACCGAGGCCGCGTTGTTGATCGCGATGGCGAGTGTGAGCACGGCGGTGAAGGCGTCCGCCGCCTCCTCGGTCATGTCCGTGTTGAACTTGCTGCGGTACAGCGTGGAGACCGCGCGGGCAGCCACGTTGCGGGTGGCCAGCTCGGGCGACCAGCCCGTCTCGCGGCACAGCCCGGCGGTGACCGGGCCGGTGTCGCGCAGTGCCTGGTCGCTGATGTAGCCCGAGCCGTACGCCATGACCCCGGCCGGCTTGTACTGCTGCTCGGAGAACGCCTGCACCATCAGCGATACGGTCTCCGCGGTCGGCGCGACGAACACGGTGTCCGCCTGCGACTGCTTGATCTCCTCGACCTGGGCGCTCAGGTCGGTGGTGGTCTTCGGGTCGTAGCTGACGAGCTTCGGCGTGACGAACCCGCCCTCGTCGGCCAGCTCCTTGACGACGGTCGAGACGTCGTTGCCGGTCTTGTCGTCCGCGTAGAGCACGGCGACCCGGTTGTTGGGGCCCTTGGCCTGTGGCTGGTCGGACTCCTGCCGCTGCTCGGTCTTCATCAGCGAGAAGAAGGCCTCGCCGGAGGTCCGGACGGACGGGCCGAGGTGGAAGAACCAGTCGAGGCCGCGGTCGGTCAGGTAGCTCAGCGAGGTGTCGGAGTTGACGAACGGCACCGGGATGCGCTCGGCCGTCTGGCTCGCCGCCAGCGTGACCTCCGGGTCGTACGCGCCGATGACGGCGGCCACGTGCTGGTCGGTCACCAGCCGCCCGGTCGCGCTGATGCCGGTGGCCGCGTCGCCCTTGGTGTCCGCCGAGACGATGCGGATCCGGGCGTTGCCGAGGTTGGTCAGGCCGGACGTCTCCGCCAGCGGCAACGGGATCAGCGAGTTCAGCCCGTTCACCACGTCGGCCGCGAGCTGCGCGCCGCGCTGCGCCTCCGTCCCGGCGGTCTTGTTGGCTCCGCTCAGCGGCGCGAGCAGGCCGATCCGCACCTCGGTCGGGGCGGCGGGGCTGGCGGAATCCGAACCGCTGGTGCAACCGGCGGCGGCGAGTGCGACGGCAAGGACGACCAGGACGAGGCGGCGGTGGCGCCTACTACTCATGTCAGGCATCTCTCTGCGGGGACTCGGATCGGGCTGAGGTTGCTCCAGGCCCTCGAAACTGTCAAACGCCGATCGCGTCCCCGTCCGCGCCGGCATCCGGCCGATCAGGATCAGGCGCTCGGACCGGTAACCGGGGCGTCCGCACACTCTCTCATGCCGGCGGGAAGTAAGAGCGATGGCCTGTACCCAGCTAATTCTGTAGCTATTCGTGATCGACTGATCACGCAGTGAGATCATCGACTCCGACTAACCCGGACTTCCGTTCGTGGCAGGCGTTTTGGCCCCGTTGGCGGAGGGAAGCGGACGAGTAGTCATACCGCCGTTCACGCCCAAGGAGCCTGTGGCCCTATAGTGCCCCCGGGGATATCGAACGCGTCGGGGCATGTGAAAGGTCGCGAGGGCTGGTGGACAGACTACCCACGGATCACGCATCTCATCCGGCACCTCCGTCGATCGGGAGTGCGGCCGCACGGGGGCGTCACCGTGGCCTTGACGGTGGTCCGCCAGTTGACGGCGGGCCTTTTGACCAGCCTGGCCTGGGGCGGGAGCCGGCAGGTGGGGGTGGTCGGCCGCAGGCCGGCCAGGATGGCCGAAAGATGGCGTGGTCGCTTCGGCACTGGCGGGTCCGCCCGAAGCTGACCGCCGTCCTTGTCGTGCCCGCGGTCGCGTTCCTGGTGTTGGCGAGCTTGAACCTGGGGTCGTCGGTCCGGAACGCCCACGAGTTCGGCCAGGGCGCCGCGGTCGCCGAGTTCGGGCAGCAGGTCACCGGCCTGGTGCACGAGCTGCAGTCGGAGCGCGACCTGTCCGCCGGCTTCATCGGCAGCGGCCGGCCCGTCCCGGTGAAGGACGGCGCGACGAAGCCCGGCCCGCCGGCGAACGGCAAGCCGACGGCGACTCCGATCCCGCCGAACGTTGCGAACGCCCTGCAGAAGCAGCAGACGGCTGTCAACAACGCGCTCGCCACCTATCACACCCAGCAGGACAAGGTCCTCTCCGACCTGAACGACCAGGCCAAGGCGAAGGTCGAGAGCGCCCGCGTCCAGCTGGACAGCATCGGCACGCTGCGCAACGCGGTGGGCCGCGCCCAGCTGACCGCCACCGCGGCGCTGGGCCAGTACAACACCATGATCGCCAGCCTGCTCGACATCGACGCTGAGATCGGCCGCGGCGGCGGCAGCCTTGAGTTGACCCAGGAGGTGACCGCGCTCAACGACCTGTCCCGGGCGAAGGAGGCGGTCTCCCAGGTCCGCGCCAAGCTCTACAAGATCGCGTTCGCGGAGAACTTCGAGTTCGGCGAGTTCCAGGAGCTGTCCGGTCTGCTGGCCGAGCAGAACGCCGCGATCGAGCGGTTCCGCACGGACGCGTCGGACAGCCAGCGCACCCTGTTCGACGAGCTGGTGAACGGGCAGGCCGTGCTGACCGTCAACCGGGTCCAGCGGGCCGCCGTCAACCGGCAGCAGACCGCCAACCTGCAGTTGGACCCGGAGCAGTGGTTCAACGCCGCGACCGTGCGCCTCCAGTTGATGCGGACGGTGGAGTCCAGCCTGCTCGCCTCGGTGGTCAGCGAGGCCCGGACGCTGCGTGACGACGCCCAGCGCTCGTCCATCACCACCGGGATCGTGATCCTGGCCATCCTGCTGATCGCGGTGCTCACCTCGCTGCTGATCGCCCGGTCGATGACCCGGCCGCTGCGCCGGCTGCGCTCGTCCGCGTTGGACGTCGCGGAGAACCGGCTACCGCAGGCCATCCAGCGGCTGCGCGGCACCGACGCGGATCCCGGCGAGATCGGGGTCGAACCGATCGGTATCGACTCGCGGGATGAGATCGGTGAGGTGGCGCGGACCTTCGACGCCATCCACGAGGTCGCGATCCGGCTGGCGACCGAGCAGGCCGCGCTGCGGAACAACGTCAACGCGATGTTCGTGAACCTGTCCCGCCGGTCGCAGAGCCTGGTCGAGCGGCAGCTCAAGCTGATCGACGAGCTGGAGACCGGCGAGCAGGACCCGGACCAGCTGTCCAACCTGTTCAAGCTGGACCACCTGGCCACCCGTATGCGGCGCAACTCGGAGAACCTGCTGGTGCTCGCCGGTGAGGACGCCGGGCGCCGGTGGGGCCGGCCGATCCCGCTGGTGGACGTGCTGCGCGCGGCCACCTCCGAGGTGGAGCAGTACCACCGGATCCAGCTGACCGGCGTGCCGGACGTCGAGGTCATGGGCCACGCCGTCAACCACGTCGTCCACCTGGTCGCCGAGCTGCTGGAGAACGCGACCGTATTCTCCTCGCCGGAGTCGAAGGTGCTGGTGCACAGCCAGCGGCTGTCCGACGGTGGCTCGATGATCGAGATCGAAGACCGCGGCATCGGGATGACCGCGCAGGAGATCTCGGACGCCAACGAGCGGCTGGCCAACCCCCCGGTCTTCGACGTGTCGATCTCGCGAATGATGGGCCTGTTCGTGGTCGGCCGGCTCTCCCAGCGGCATGGCATCACGGTCCGGCTGCGCCAGTCCGAGCTGGGCGGCGTCAGCGCGTTCGTCCGGTTGACCAACGAAGTGCTGGCCAACCGGTTCGACCAGCGGGGCCCCGAGCCGGTGGGCGCGGACGCCACCCGGCTGCCGGCCGCGCCCGGCCGGCAGGGCGGCCCGAACACCCCGCCCAGCAGGCTCGGCCCGGCGGCCGACCTGCCGCGCCGGCCGCTGCCCACGCCGGGTTCGCTGTCTGGTTCGCCGGCGGCGCTCACCGGTCCGGCACTGCCGTCCGGCCCGGTGTTCCCGGCCCTGCCCCCGGCCGGCACGAACAACTCCGCCGAGAACGGTTCGACGCCCAGCGGTGGTTCGGCGCTACCCCGGCGGACGCCGCCCGGCAGCGGCCCGAACGACCGGCCGTCGATCGACAGCTTCACCAGTGGCTCGTCCAGTGGCCCGATCTTCCCCGGGCCCGGCAACACCGGACCGGGCAACACCGGCCCGAACGCGACCAACCCGAACGCGACCAACCCGGGCGCGACGGGTCCGGGCGGGCTGCCACGGCGCCCGGTCCAGGGCGGCGGCCAGAACGGTCCGTCCGGGCCGCTGAGCCCGCCGGCCAGCCCGGGTTCGGGTCCGATGGGCCAGGGGTCGATGGGCTCAGGCCCGATGGGGCCGGGGCAGCGTGGCGCCACCCCGATGGGCGCGGGTCCGCCGAACGGCCCGATGCCGGGCGGTCCGATGCCGGGCGGGGCCTCCGGGCCGATGTCGAACGGCCCGATGCCGAGCGCGCCGCCGGTCGGCGGTCCGGCGCAGACCGGGCCGATGCATGGCGGGCCGGTGCACGGCGGGCCGGTTCCGACTGGGCCGATGGGCGGCCAGCCCGGGCCGAACGGACCACGTCCGGCGGAACCGCCAGTGCCGGCCGGTCGGGACGGGATATCCTCCGGATCCCAGCCCGCGAACACGCTCGCCTCGTCCTTCCGGTCGGCACCGGGACGGGCCGACGAGGAGATCCGGTTGCCGATTTTCGAGCAGCTGCAGTCGGAGTGGTTCCGGCGGCGCACCCCGAGCAGCCGCTCGGCGCCGTCGCAGGCCGACTCCGCGGCGGCTCGGCCGGCTCCGGCACCGCGTCAGGCACCGCGACCGATGGCGCCCCCGCCGATGCAGCAGCCGATGCAGCAGCCGATGGCGCCGCAGCCGATGCAGCAGCGCCCACCGGTGCCCCCGCCGATGCCGCAGCAGCCACCGATGTCCCGGCCGCCGATGTCGGCACCCCGGCCACCGGCGCAGATGCCGCCCCCACCGGTGCAGCAGCCGCCGATCCAGCAGCCCATGCAACAGCCCATGCAGCAACCGGCCCAGCCGGCCGCCGCGATGCCGCCGGGGGCAGACCCCGACACCTGGCAGTCGCCGGCCGACGAGGGCTGGCGGGCCGCCGAGCGTCTGCTCGCGCCGACCACCGGCGGTACCACCCGCGCCGGCCTGCCGATGCGCGTGCCGCAGGCGCACCTGATGCCCGGCGCGGCTGAGATCCCGCCGGCGCCCGCACCCGTCCAGTCGGCAACTGCCCGGTCGCCCGAGGCAGTGCGCAGCCGGCTGGCGAGCTACCACCAAGGTGTGCGGCGTGGGAGGCACGCCGACCGGCGAGGCGACGCCGCCGATCACGACCAGCCCGATGTGTATGCACAGACCCAGGAGCAGACGTGACCTCGTTGAGTCCTGCCGCGCAGAACCTCAACTGGCTCGTCACCAACTTCGTCGACCGGGTGCCAGGTGTGGCCCATGCGGTCGTCGTGTCGGCTGACGGCCTCTTGCTCGTGTCATCAGAGGGCCTCCCTCGGGACCGTGCCGACCAGCTCGCCGCCGTCGCCTCAGGCCTCACCAGCCTGACGCAGGGCGCTGCCCGGTGCTTCGAGGCCGGGAACGTGGTCCAGACAGTGATCGAGATGGAACGAGGGTTCCTGTTCCTCATGTCGATCAGCGACGGGTCGTGCCTGGCCGTCCTGGCTGCCACCAGCTGCGACGTCGGACTCGTCGGGTATGAGATGGCGCTGCTGGTGGAACGCACCGGCGACGTCCTCACCCCGGCGGTACGAAACGAGCTGCAGGCCGTCCTTCCACGATGAGCAGAGGGCGCCGGGTTGAGTACGTACCCGCCGGAGCAGGGTCCGCTGGTCCGGCCTTACGCCATGACTGGCGGCCGCACTCGGCCGGACTACGAGCTGGCCATCGAGGCGCTGGTTTCCACGACGCGGCTTGGCGAGCGGTCGTCGGAGTCCACGGCTCCGGAGCGTCAGATCATCTGCGACCTGTGCCGGCGTGCCCGGTCGGTGGCGGAGATCGCGGCATACCTGCGTATGCCGTTGGGGGTGGCGCGTGTCCTCGTGGGTGACATGGCCCAAGAGGGCTTGGTCCGCGTCCATCAGGCGGCAGCTAACGCCGACCGACCCGATCTCGCTCTGATGCAGAGGGTGCTCAATGGACTACGAAACCTCTAGACAGGGGCAGTACGCCGTCGATTCGAGCGCGGCGACGACCTCTGCGAAGATCGTCATCGCCGGTGGGTTCGGCGTCGGCAAGACGACGCTGGTGGGGGCGGTCTCCGAGATCGAGCCGCTGACCACCGAGGCCGTCATGACCGAGGCGAGCTCCGGGGTCGACGACCTATCGCATACCCCGCTGAAGACCACGACCACCGTCGCCATGGACTTCGGCCGTGTCTCGCTGGACAGCGACCTGATCCTGTACCTGTTCGGCACGCCGGGTCAGCACCGCTTCTGGTTCATGTGGGACGACCTGGTGCGCGGCGCGATCGGCGCGGTCGTCCTGGTCGACACCCGGCGGCTGACCGACTGTTTCGCCGCGGTGGACTTCTTCGAGGCCCGCCGGCTGCCTTTCATCGTCGCGGTGAACCGGTTCAACGGCGTGCTCACGCACTCGGTGGACGATGTCCGGGAGGCGCTCGCGGTCGGCCCGGCCACGCCGGTGATCACGACCGACGCGCGCAGCCGGGAGTCGACCAAGCAGACGCTGATCGTACTGGTCGAGCACGCGATGCGGCGCACGCAGGAGGAACTGACCGGCGGCGCGCTGCGGTAAGGGGGCGGTCGGCGCTGCCGGCCGCCCCCTCACTTGTCGATATCGCCCACCACGAAGAACATCGAGCCCAGGATCGCCACCAGGTCCGGCAGCAGGGTCCCGGGCAGCAGCACCTGTAGCGCCTGGATGTTGTTGAACGAGGCGGACCGCAGCTTCAGCCGCCACGGCGTCTTCTCGGCCCGCGAGACCAGGTAGTAGCCGTTGACCCCGAGCGGGTTCTCCGTCCAGCAGTACGTGTGGCCCTCCGGCGCCTTCACCGTCTTCGGCAGGCGGACGTTGACCGGGCCCCGCAAGCTGGCCAGCCGGTCCAGGCAGGCGTCGGCCAGGTCCAGCGACGCGTACACCTCGTCCAGCAGGCAACTGAACCGGGCGTGGCAGTCGCCGGCGGTGCCGGTCACCACCCGCAGCGCGTCGCCGAGTTCGGCGTAGGCCAGGTACGGGTCGTCCCGGCGCAGGTCGAACGGCACCCCGGAGGCCCGCGCGATCGGCCCGCTGATCCCGTACCCGGCGATGTCGGCCGGGCTGAGCACGCCGACCCCGCGGGTGCGGGCCAGGAAGATCTCGTTGTCGCGGATCAACCGGTCCAGGTCCGGCATCCGGATCCGCACCGCCTGGACGGCGTCCCGGACCCGGTCCGCCCAGCCGGCCGGCACCTCCTCCTTCAGGCCGCCGACCCGGTTGAACATGAAGTGCATCCGGCCGCCGGCGGCTTCCTCGAGCACCGCCTGGATCGTCTCCCGCTCCCGGAACGCGTAGAAGACCGGCGTGATCGCGCCGATCTCCAGCGGGTAGCTGCCGAGGAACATCAGGTGGTTGAGCACCCGGTTCAGCTCGGCCAGCAGCATCCGCAGCCAGACCGCCCGCTCGGGCACCTCCATCCCGAGCATCCGCTCGACGGCCATCACCACGCCGAGCTCGTTGCAGAACGCGGACAGCCAGTCATGCCGGTTGGCCAGCACGG
>JBBWZH010000047.1:0-4989 GCA_039648995.1 Mycobacteriales bacterium | reverse complement strand
CGGTGGCGGTGAAGCTGCACCCGGTGCACGGCGGCTTCCCGATGGACCTGCCCGAGCTCTACCCCCTGTACGGGCACTGCGAGGCGGCCGGCATCCCGATCATCGTGCACGCCGGCACCAGCAACTTTCCCGGCGCCCGCAACCGGTACGCCAGCCTGGACCACCTGGTCGACGTGGTCCGCGACTTCCCCGGCTGCCCGTTCGTCCTGGCCCACGGCGGCCGGGGCTGGTCGTACGACACGGCCGCGGTGCTGACGCTCACCTACGACAACGTCTGGATCGACATCGCCGGCCTGCCCCCGCACCGCCTACCGGACTACTACGCCCGGCACAGCCTGCCCCGCCTGGCCCGCCGGTTCGTCTTCGGCAGCGACTGGCCGGGCGTCCCCGGCATCGCCGGCAACGTCGCCGCCGTCCGTGACCTCGCCCTCCCCGACGACGTCACCGACCTGGTCCTGGCCGGCAACGCCCACCACCTCTACCACCTGACGTGAGCCAGATCCGCTACTGCTGGCTGGACCTCGCCCAGAGGTTGACGTCGGATTCCGAGGTGGCACAGCGGTCGATCTCGGCCAGTTCGTCGGGGGTGAAGTCCGGGCGGCGCAGGGCCTGTAGGATGTCGTCGAGCTGGGCGACGCTGCTCGCGCCGACCACCGCGGAGGTCACCCGCGGGTCGCGGAGGGTCCAGGCGACGGCGAGCTGGGCCAGCGACTGGCCGCGGCCGGCGGCGATCTCGTTCAGCCCGCGCACCTTGGCCATCGTGGCCTCGGTCAGCGTGCCGCGGTCCAGCGAGCTGCTCCGGCTGGCCCGCGAGCCCTCCGGGACGCCGCCGAGGTAGCGGTCGGTGAGCACGCCCTGGGCCAGCGGCGAGAACACGATGCAGCCGACGCCGGTGTCGCCGAGCACGTCCAGCAGGCCGCCCTCGATCCAGCGGTTCAGCAGCGAGTACGACGGCTGGTGGATCAGCAGTGGGGTGCCCAGCTCGCGCAGGATCGCCACCGCCTCCTCGGTGCGCCCGGGCGAGTACGAGGAGATGCCGACGTACAGCGCCTTGCCCTGCCGGACGGCGCTGTCCAGCGCGCCCATCGTCTCTTCCAGCGGCGTGGACGGGTCGAACCGGTGGCTGTAGTAGATGTCCACGTAGTCCAGGCCCAGCCGGCCGAGGCTCTGGTCGAGGCTGGCCAGCAGGTACTTGCGCGAGCCCCACTCCCCGTACGGGCCGGGCCACATGTCGTAGCCGGCCTTGGTGGAGATCACCAGCTCGTCGCGCAGCGGCCGGAAGTCGGTGGCCATGATCCGGCCGAAGTTCTCCTCGGCCGAGCCGTACGGCGGCCCGTAGTTGTTCGCCAGGTCGAAGTGCGTCACGCCGCGGTCGAACGCCCGGCGCAGGATCGCCCGCTGGGTGTCCAGCGGCCGGTCGTGGCCGAAGTTGTGCCACAGCCCCAGCGAGATCGCCGGCAGCCTCAGGCCGGACCGGCCGCAGCGCCGGTACTCCATCTGGTCGTCATACCGGTCCGCAGCCGGCGTGTACATCATGGACAGTGGTTTACACCCAGCCCGCCGGCCCGGCTGAGCCGCCCCCCGGCCTGTCGCCGCGGCCGGCCGGTACCTGCACCGGCACCGGCGCGGGCCCGGCCAGCAGCGCCTGCGCCGGCAGCCGTTCCAGCGCCGCCTGGTAGGCGTCCAGCTCGCCCGGCTCGAACCGGCACATGCCGGCCACGTACCAGAACTCGCCCGCGGCAACGCCCTCCAGCTTGTACTTCAGCCCGGGCAGCAGGGCCGCCCAGCCCTCGGTCAGCGGCACCAGCGTGGCCTGCCAGTGGCCGGTGACCACGTTCCACAGCCGGACCGTGCCGTCGGTGCCGCCGGTGGCCAGCCGCCTGCTGTCCGGGCTGAACACGGCCGCCTCGGCCCATCCGGAGGCCGCGCCCAGCGTGTGTCTACTGTGGCCGGTGACCGGGTCCCACAGCATGGTGGTGCCGTCGGTGCTGCCGGTGGCGACCGAGCAGCTGTCCGGGGCGAACGCGACCACCGTGATCCGCCCCGCGTGTCCATAGAGGACACCCTGGGTCGCGCCGGTCTCGGCGTTCCAGACGTGGCCGGTGCCGTCGGTGCTGCCGGTGGCCAGCCACAGTCCGTCGGCGCTGAACGCGACCGCGGTCATCGTGCCGCCGCGCCGGTACAGCGTGCGGAGCTGGTCGCCGCTGCCGGTGTCCCAGAGCCGCACGGTCTCGTCGGTGCTCGCGGTCGCCAGGGTCAGCCCGTCCGGCCCGAACGCGGCCCCGGTGATCGCTCCGATGTGCCCGTGCAGCGTGCCGAGCGGCTGCCCGCTGCGCGCGTCCCAGACCCGGACGATGTGGTCGGTGCCGGCGGTGGCCAGCCGGGTGCCCTCGTGGTTCACGGCCAGCGCGGTCAGCGCCCCGGCGTGGCCATGCGGCAGCCGGGTGACCAGGCCGGCGCCCGGGCTGTGTATCTGCACGCCGTCCTCGCCGCCGGCGGTCACCGTGATCCCGCCCGGGGTGGCGGTGATCGCGGTCATCGGGCCGTGCCCGCCGGCCGCGCCGCCGCCACCGCGGGTGGTGCCGACGCAGGCTCCGGTGGCGGAGTCCCAGAGCCGGGTGGTGCCGTCCGCGGCGACGGTGGCGAGCCCGCCGCCGTCCGAGGTGAACGTGGCGCCGGTGACGGCGGCGGTCCTGGGCCGCACCGCGCACAGGTTCTGCCCGGTGACCGGGTCCCAGACACGGGCGGTGTCGTCGGTGGCCGACGTGGCCAGCCGCTCGCCGTCCGGGCTGAACGCGGCCGCGGTCAGCCGCCCGGTATGTCCTTTGAGGACGGTGAAGGTGTCGCCGAAGGCGGGTTCCCAGACGTGCAGGCCGTCCTCGGCGCCGCTGGACGCGAGCCGGGTGCCGTCCGGGCTGAACGACAGCGCCGCCTCACCGCCGAGGTAGACGAGGTGGAACGGCCGGCCGTTGCTGCGGTCCCAGAGCCGGACCGTGTCGTCCGCGCTGGCCGTGATGATGTGCCGCTCGCCGGCGGTGAACGCGACCGCCGTGACCGCCCGGCCGTGCCCGGTCAGCACGCCCAGGCCGGTGCCCGCCGTCGGGTCCCAGAGCCGGACGGTGCAGTCGGCGCTCGCGGTCGCCAGCATCGACCCGCTGGCGCTGAACACCAGCGCGGTCACCGCGGCGGCGTGGTCGTCGGCGATCAGCACCGGCTCGCCGCTGTCCGGCCGCCAGACGCACAGCGTGCCGTCCGCGCCCGCGGTCGCCAGCCGCTCGCCGTCCGGGCTGAACGCCAGCGCGGTCACCGCCTGCATATGGCTGGTGACGACCCGGTCCAGGCTGCCCTCGGTGAGGCTCCACAGGCAGACCCGGCCGTCCGCGCTGGCGCTGGCCAGCTGGCTGCCGTCCGGGCTGAACCCGATCGCGGAGACCCGGTTCGGGTGGCCGCGCAGCACCCGCAGCGGCCGGCCGGTGGCGGCGTCCCAGAGGCAGACCGAGCCGTCGGCGGTGCCGGTGGCCAGCAGGCCGGCGTCCGGGTCGAGGCCGACCGCGTGGCAGCGGGCCGGCGCCGGCCGTACCTGCGCGGTGACCGGTGCCCCGGGCAGCGCCGCGGCCAGCGTGTCGCAGCCGGCCAGGCCCTGGCGGTCGAGCTGGGCGCCGATCAGCGCGGCCCGCCGCCACCGGCTGCCGGCGGTCGCGGTGCCGCGCAGGTCGGCGCCGAGCAGCCGGGCGCCGCGCAGGTCGGCGCCGCGCAGGTCGGCGCCGGCCAGCCTGGCCCGGTCCATCCGGGCGCCGGCCAGCCGTGCCTCGCCCAGGTCGGCGCCGGACAGGTCGGCGCCCAGCAGCAGCGAGTCGGTCAGGTCGGCGCCGTGCAGGTCGGCGTCGGCCAGCAGCCGGCCGGTCAGGTCGCGGCCGCGCAGGTCGTGCCCGGCCAGCCGGACCTCGGCCGGCGCGCTGCCACCGTCCTGGTCGCCGCCGAGCTGGCCGAGCACCAGCAGCGCGTTGGCCTTCGCGGTGTCGTCCGCGTCGCCGTCGGCCAGCACCGCCCGGGCCCAGCTCGCGGTCGGCTCGCGGCCGGCCAGGTCGATGAAGAACTCGGCCATCAGCGGCGACATCTCGCGCTGGCACAGCCCGGCGGGCGGGTGCCCGTCGCCCAGCCGCGCGCTTGCGTCCGCGGCCACCAGCCACTCCATCACGGACGGGTGGGCGAAGCAGAACCGGCCCTCGTCGGTACGCACCAGCAGCGTGCCGGAACCGATCACGTGCGCGGCGCGGGACGCGTCCAGCTGCCGGGCGGCCAGGTTCTTCAGCGCGCCGGCCACGTCCTGCAGGTCCTCGATGCCCAGCGTCGGCTCGGTGG
The DNA here is from genome assembly GCA_039648995.1 of Mycobacteriales bacterium. Taxonomy (GTDB): domain Bacteria; phylum Actinomycetota; class Actinomycetes; order Mycobacteriales; family CADCTP01; genus JBBWZH01. The sequence goes on along the minus strand of JBBWZH010000047.1, from coordinate 627 downwards.
ACGACCACAGCCGCAGCGCCAGCTCGGTCACCGCGGTCCACCGCTCGGCGCTGGACAGCGTGGGCGCGGAGCCGCGCGGCTGGGCCCGGGCGTACTCGTGCTCCAGCCACTGGTCCAGCAGCTCGCGGTAGAGCACGGCGGCGGTGATCGCGCCGTGCTGCTCCTGGGCGTACCGCAGCCGCTGCTCGTCCAGCGCGGCCACCATGCCCAGCATCCGCGGGTTGCGGGACAGCCCGAGCAGGTCGCGCACCTCGCGCAGCAGCTCGAACCGCTCGTGCGCGCGCTGCTCGTCGCCGCCCAGCAGCTTGGTCAGCAGCGCGATCACCTGGCCGTCGTCGAAGCCGCGCAGCTTCACCAGCTTGCGCCCGGCGGACATGGCCACCCGGTTGCCCAGCGCGGTGCTGACCTGCTCGTCGGACAGGAAGTGCTGGGTACGGCTGGTCAGCACCACCTTGGCCCGGCCCTCGACCGCGCGCAGCAGCGTGTCCAGGTGCTCGGCGGCGCGGTCGTAGGTGACCCGCAGCGCCAGCTCGTCGAAGCCGTCGAACAGCAGCGCGACCCGGCCCTGCCGCAGCAGGTACTGGAACTTGTCCAGGTCGATGTGCTGCTCGCCGGCCCGGGCCAGGT
>JBBWZH010000046.1:0-7243 GCA_039648995.1 Mycobacteriales bacterium | reverse complement strand
ACCACCACGGCACGCTGCCCGGTCAGGACTTCTGGCTGCTGGTGCAGCGACTTGACGACGGCGCCGCCCGGGTGCACCTGGATATCCACACCGACGATCTGGCCGCGGAGGTGGCCCGACTGGAAGGCCTCGGCGCCAAGCGGGTTCGTGAGGTCAATGACTGGTGGATCATGATCGATCCGGCCGGCCTGCCGTTCTGTGTGCTGCCACAGCCTGCCGGAACGCTGGACGCCCGCAACGCCACCCGGTGGGACTGACCGGCCCCGTCGCCCGCACCGGCCGAAGAACGTCTTGCCGGATATCGCCATCGGCATCGCCGGCCGCGCCGCCTATTCGCCCTCGTGCGGCGCCACCCGGAACCCTTGACCACGCGGAGGGTCGGGAGCCGCAGGGCCGGAAAGCGCGCTGTCTGCTACCGGCCGACCATGCCGGGCCGCGGGTGGTCATGGCGTCCCACGCGGGCGGATGTCGTATCCGTGGTCGACCGTTCGTGGACCGGTGAGAGGCGGTCGATCATGAGGTCAGGCAGGCGTCGGTCGGCGGGCGGACAGGGGGCGCGGTGGGTGGCATCAGGGTGTTGGTGGCGGGGCGAGTATCGCGGGTCCCGCGGTGGCCCACTGGTTGTGCCGGCGGGGTGCCGGGGTGACCGTGGTGGAGCAGGCACCGGGGCTGCGTCCGGGTGGTCAGGCGGTGGATGCGCGTGGGGTGGCCAAGAAGGTCATCCGGCGCTGGGCCGGGCTGCGGCCCGTCCACGACGCCACCCGCGCGATCGCCATGCTGTCGTCCCCTCACCGGAGTTCGACATCGACTATCGCGACGTCGCGGCCCAGAAGCGGCTGCTGCGGGAGCAGATGGCCGGCTTCGGCTGGCAGACCCAGCGCATCCTCACGCACCTGGACGACACCGGTGACTTCTACCTCGACCAGGTCGCCCAGGTCGTGATGGACCGCTGGTCGGACGGGCGGGTGAGGCTACTGGGCGACGCGGCGTTCAGCGCGTCGCCGATGTCCGGCGCGGGCACCGGGCTGGCCCTGGTCGGCGCCTACATGCTGGCCGGGGAACTCGCCGCCGCCGACTGGGACCCGGTGGCCGGGTTCGCCGGTTACGAGCAGCGGATGCGCTCCTACGTCGAGGACAACCAGGAGATCGGCCGGATGCACGTGCAGATGCTCACCGCCCCCGAGCCGACAGCCGAGCCGAGCCCGCAGCCCGACATGGCCGCCATCACCGCGCTGATCGAGCGCGCGGTCGGCGGCCCCGAGCTGCCCAACTACGACGGCCTACCAGACACTGGCCCACTCCTGGGCCCAGCGACCACCGCGCCGACCCGGCCATAGGCTCCCGCGAGCGCCAGCCACGATCTCGCGGCCATCACCGGCCACCCACGGAGCGGACGCACGACCATGCCGCGTCCCGTACGCCGACAACAGGCCGAGCGCGAACGACTGGTGCACGGATCCCACCAGCCGCTGGCCGTGCCACTCGTTCACCGGCGCCCGGCCAAGCGGATCGCCCGCATGAACCGCCGGGTCGGCGTGATCTCCGCGTCCTGGTAGCCCATCAGCGCCAGGCGCCGGCGCAGCTGCTCGGGCCCCAGCAGCACGATCCGGGCGCGCGGCGGGTTCAGGTTCGAGAACGCCAACCCGACCGTCGCCGCCCCGCGATGATCCCCCGCCCGGGAGTCCGGTGCCGGCGACGGCGGGCGGTCGCCTCGATCCCGCACCTCCCGTTCATACGGTGCTTTCCGGTATCGCCAGTCGAGTTCGTAGACCACCCGGGTGAATCCCGGATTTCCTGACATGTCGCGCCGGCCAGCTTCCTATAGTGATGAACACAACTTCCGTGATCCGCCAAGCGGGGATGAATTCGTCGCGATCACGTCACCCGGCGGTACTTCGTGGCTTCCGCGCGCCCGGGCACGGCTTAACCGAAGGAGATGCCGCAATGGGTGAATCGACGGAATGCCCGGCCGTGCAGAGCTGGAATCCATGCGCTGTGCCACGTATCGGGGGAATGCAGCGATGAGATCGACCCGACGAATTCAGGCCGCGCTGTGTGTGGCTGCCGTCGGTGCGGCGTTGGCCGTCTCGACCGGAACCGCCCTGGCTGCGCCCGGGGTGACCCCGGCGACAGTCACGCTGGACCTTGCTCCGGGCGCGTCGACCACGATCACCAAGACCGTATCCACGCCGCCTATCCCGCCCAAGCCCGACATCGTGTTCCTGGTGGATACCACCGGCAGCATGGGCTCGGTCATTTCGAACGTGCAGACCAACGCGCACACGATCCTGAACGACGTCGTGTCCGCGCAGCCGGACGCGCAATTCGCGGTGGCCGAGTACAAGGATGCCGCCGATACCCCGCCGTTCCGGGTCGTGCAGAACCTCACCGCCAATCAGACGGCGGTGAACAACGGCCTGGACGCACTGGCCGCGGGCGGTGGCGGCGACACCCCGGAAGACGGCATCAACGGCCTGTTCCAGGTATCCACCGGGGCGGTGACATTCCGGCCTGGCAGTGCCCGGATCGTGCTGCTGATCGGTGACGCGCCGAGCCACGACCCGAGCAACGGGCACACGCTCAACGCCGCTATCAGCGCGCTGCAGGCGGCGGACATCACGGTGATCGCGCTCGACCTGTCCGGCCTGGACTCCACCGGGCAGGCCACCGCGATCACCAACGCCACCGGCGGGCAGCTCTTCAGCGGCATCACACCGTCGGAGGTCAGCAACACGATCCTGACCGGCCTGCACAACCTGCCGGTCACCGTCACCCACGCGCTCAGCGGCTGCGACCCGGCCCTGACCGTGGCGCTGACGCCGGCCAGCCGCACGGTGACCAGCGGCGACGACGCCACGTTCACCGAGACGATCACCGTCTCCCCCGGCGCCACCGCGGGGACCACGCTCACCTGCTCGGTGAACTTCCTGCTGAACGGCACCCTGTCGGCCGGCTTCACCGAGTCGATCACCGAGCACGTGCCGAAGGCCACCCCCGCCATCGCCACCACGCCGTCCGGGTCGGTGCCGGCCGGCGGCAACATCGCCGACACCGCCACGGTCACCGGCGGCTCCAGCCCTACCGGCACGGTCACCTTCGCGCTGTTCGCCCCCGGTGACACCGGTTGCGCGACGCCGATCGCCACCCGCACCGGTACCCTGTCCGGCGGCACCGCAGCCTCCGGCAACATCGCCGCCGGCGGGGTGGGCACCTACCGCTGGGTCGCCACGTACAACGGCGACGCCAACAACAACGCGGTCACCTCCCCGTGCGGCAGCGAGCAGGTCGTCGTCACCAAGGCCACCCCGGCCATCGCCACCGACCCGTCCGGCAGCGTTCCAGCCGGCGGCAACATCTCCGACACCGCGACCGTGTCCGGCGGCTTCAGTCCAACCGGGACGGTCACCTTCACGCTGTTCGCCCCCGGTGACATCGGCTGCGCGACGCCGATCGCCACCCGCACCGGCACCTTGTCCGGCGGCACCGCGGCCTCCGGCAGCGTGCAGATCGGCGCGGCCGGTACCTACCGTTGGGTCGCCAGCTACAGCGGCGACGCCAACAACAACGCGGTCACCTCGCCGTGCGGCAGCGAGCAGGTGACCGTCACCCCGCAGGTGCTGACCGGGCGGGCCTACGGGCTGGCGGCGCAGGCCTCACTGCTCGGCGCGGTGCTGGTCAACGTGCCACCCACGCCGGACACCGGCCACATCAGCACGACGTCGTCCACCACCACCTCGGTGCCGTGCGTGGCCAGCGTCGGCGGGCTGGTCAGCGCGCACGTGCTCTGCGCCCAGGTCGCCACCACCGCGTTCCCCGGCCGGTCGGCGGCCACCGCGTCGGTGGCTGACGCCAGCGTCGGCATCACCGGCATCCCGCTGATCACGCTCACCACCATCCAGTCCAGCTCAACCACCACCTGCGCCGGCTCGACCGGCACCACGACGATCGCGTTCCTCAAGGTCGGCAACGTGACCGTGATCAGCCAGCCGACCAACATCGCTCCCAACACCACCGTCAACGTCGGTGTGGTCAAGCTGGTCCTCAACGAACAGATCCCGTTCAGCTCGCCGGACCAGGGCCTGACCGTCAACGCCGTACACATCACCGTCAACACCCTCGGCCTGGCCAGGACCGACGTGGTGCTGGCCTCCTCCGAGAGCGACATCGGCAACTGCCCGTAACACCACCCCGGACCGGACGGGCCCGCCAGCGCACCAGTTGGCGGGCCCGGCCGGCTGCCCACTGGCGGTCGACGCGGGCCGCGTCCGGCCGGTCCGGGCGGCAGCGTCTTCGGGGCCGGTGGGAGCGTGCCGACCATGGTGTCGTCGTGAGCTGAGGGTTCAGGTTGGGTGTGACGGGGTCGCCGGGAGGGGTTTACATGAGATCGGTCTTCGCGTTTCCCGTGCGTCCTCAGGGGGAGATCCAGGCGCTTCTCGATCAGGCCGGGCAGCGCAGTGAGATTGTCCCTGGCCGCGTCGAGTGGATCATCGACAACGTGCTGTGGATACGTGTGCGGGCCGACGTCGAAGGGCTCTACGCCGATTGGGACTCCGACGCCATCGTCGCATTGACCACCGCCGTCGGATCCCGGCCGAGTTACGCGGTCATCGCCGACGTCAGCGGTCGCGTCGCTGGTCACCCTGAGGTCGCCTGTTTCCTGCACGTCGTGATCGGCAGCGGCGGCCATGCGATGGACGACTACTCCGAGGACGTCTGGACCTACGAACAGATCACAGCGGGTGTGCGCGCCACCGACGGGCGCCTTTCTTCCATCATGACCCCGGCTAGCGTCGCCCGTCCTCAACGCGCAACCAGTGGCCGAAGGGTTCGTCCGCCGGTCCTTGGCAGGGGTTGGGTCAGCCGATAGACGGGCTCGGCCGCCGGTTGAGGTCAGGCTGGGCGCACACGCGGGTCACCGGCGGGGGCCGGTGACGAACCGCATGCTCGAACCACATCTGCAGCAGATCCGGCTCGGCAACTCGTAGTATGACCGTGCCGGACGAGTGCCGACCGGAAGACGTCGCGTTCGCGTTGACCTGGGAACCGTCCGGGTCGCCTGGTCGGCCAACTGCGCGGAACATCGGCCGCCGCGCGTGCGGCCACCAACCTCTGGACCTCCCGGTTCAACCCGCCCCATGAGCACCGCCGTTCCCCGACACACACAACCCGACGGGCGGATCTCCGAGCGGGTAGCTCACGACGGTGACGGGGGTGCCGGATCCGTGGCAAGCGCGGTCGCTGGCGGAGTTCACCCGGCCCACCGCCAACACCGCATCCGACCCGCGCCCCGCAACCACGCGCGGCAGACCAGCGCGGCTTCAGCGCGCCGTGCTGTGATGTGCGACATGACCGCACACGTCGTCATCGAACGCCGCGACGGGTTTCTGGTGGCGATCGGCCCCGCCGCCCGGGTCCGACCGGCTCTGCGGGGCGCGACCCCACTCACCGTCGACGGCGGCGCCTTCACCGACGACGTCGTCACCCTCCGCGGCCTGCGGCGCTGGCGCGACGGCGCAGAGGTCGTCGACGACATCGCCGAGACCATCCACAACCCCGAACACGGCGAACTACTCATGGCCTACATCGACGAGGAATCCCTCGGCGCCGCACCCAGACTCACCGCAACTCTGGCCGACGAACAACGCCGCGCATACGAGGCGGTACAAGCCCGCGCCGCGGCCACCGAGGTCTGGGACCGCTGGTCACAGCCCTCCCAACCACCGGGGTAACCCCCGAGGCCACTCCAGCAGCCCGCCGGCAAGCCGCCATGACACGACCAGCGGCGGATGCGGCTGTTGATCAAGCGTGCGGCGGCCTGGATGACCTCCCCGCCGCTGCGCCGAGGAGGACCGCTGGGAGCTCCTGCTCACCGTGGCCCCGCTGCGACGCATCGCCGGCACCGGGTCCCCGGTCGACCCGCTCGCGGTGTTCCAGATCGGTGACCCGGTCGGGCGGGTGCACCGGGCCTGCTGTTGGTCGGCGGGTCAGAAGCCCAGTCTGGCCGCCGCCCCGGTGAGCCCCGCCGACGGTCCTGTCTGGACGGTGAACTCCAGCGCCGCGCCGGGCGGCAGGTCCACCCGGAAGCTCCGCACGATGCTGTTGGTCCGGAGGTCGTACAGGTGCAGGCTCGGCCCGGTGTAGCCCAGCAGCAGGACGGTGTGGTCGTCGTACCAACTGCTGCCGGCGTCCGCGTACGGCAGCAGCATGGCGCGGCCGGTGCGGAGGTCGACGACCTGGCCGGCGTCACCCGGACCTGCCCCGCACGGACACGGCTCGTCCTCCTCGCCTCGGCCCCGCCCCGCCGAGAAGGACGACGGCGCCCGCGCCTACGATGCCGCCGAGGTTGGCACCGACAGTTCGGCGCTGATCGGCCGGTCGGGCCCGATCGCCGGGGCGGGCCACAGCTCGTCGGCCCGGACCAGGCCACCCCCGGTCACGATCAGCGCGCCAGCGGCCAGTTGCACGCCGGTGGGAAACTGGCCGAGCCTCCAGGCCACCAGCACACCGAACACACCACTCCGGTCAGCCCGACGAACGAGGCCAGCAGCGCCCGTCCGCGGACAGGATATCCGCAGGTCACCCGGCCAGTCGGAAGTCGTAGTTGGCCGGTCTGGATCAGACGCCCGTTGCCCATGCGCGGGTGTCGTGTGACCATCGAGGCGTTGGTACCTGTTGTGTGCGGTCTTCTCTCCTGAGGACCGGGGCATTGCACGTACCAGCGACGCGTCCCGTACCGCGAAGGGCGGTCCTGTCGTGCTCTTCCTTCTGGTGGTCTCCGGGCTGGCGGTCCCCTGGCTGCTCGGCGGCCTTGCACTGGGCTTGCTCGCCACGCATGTCCTGACCGTCTCCGTCGCGTTGTTTCACCCCGACCCGGGCCGGCGGTCCGACGCGCGTGCCGTGCTCGATCGACACTCGTTTACCACGATCCGGCGTCACGACGGTCGTCGCCGGCACCGCGGCGCGGGCTGACAACAAGGTCCAGCGACAGACAGCTGTCAGCAGCCGCACATCGCGGCTCGTATGGGAACGTGTCCGCCCGCACGACCAGCGGCATGTCCGGGCGACGCCCGGCGGCGGATGCGGTGGGCCATCGGTGCCGGGCCGGTCAGGAGTCCTCGGAGGCCAGTGCAGTGATCGCGGCGACCTCCCCGTGGGTGAGCTGGATGCGTGCGGCGGCCAGGTTCTCTCTCAGGTGCTGCACGCTGGTCGTGCCGGGTATCGGCAGCGCATTGGGCGTGCGGTG
>JBBWZH010000042.1:0-6350 GCA_039648995.1 Mycobacteriales bacterium | reverse complement strand
GAGTTCACCACGCTGCTGTCCGCGGGCATCGCGGGCGCCCGGGCCGGCAACCCGGCCAGGCACCCGATGGAGGTGATGGTGCACATCGACCGCGGCGGCGACAACGGCGGCAGCCGCTACTTCTACGACCACGTTGCCGACGCCGGCGTCGACTTCGACGTGATCGGCCTGTCGTACTACCCGTTCTGGCACGGCTCGCTGGACACCATGCAGGCGAACCTGAACGACCTGGCCGGCCGGTACGGCAAGCCACTGGTACTGGCCGAGACCGCCTACCCGTGGACCACCGGCGACGGCGACTCGCTGGCCAACTTCATCACCAGTGCCACTCAACTCCCGGACGCCACCCGCTTCCCGCCCACCGCCGCTGGCCAGGCCGCCTACTTCGAGGCCCTGCGCGGCGTCCTGCGAGCCGTCCCGGACGGCCTCGGCGCCGGCTTCATCGACTGGGAGCCGGAATGGGTCCCCGGCGTCGGCTGGGAACCCGGCGCCGGCAACCCCAACGACAACCTCACGATGTTCGACTTCTCCGGTCGCGCGCTCCCATCGCTGACCGCCTTCCGCCGCCCCAGCCCGTCCCGGGGCTGACGCCACCACCGCCCCGGTGACCCGCCGCGTCACCGGGGCGGTGGTCCCCGCCGCCCACCGGGGCCGCGTATACCGCGAAATGGCGATACCGCCACACCGCCGAAAGAGACGGAGCCGAGCCGTCCCGGCCCGCACGGGCTCAGGCCGAGCGGCGGCGTACCAGGTCGACCGGCAGGACGCGGGACGGCGGGAGCTCGCCGGCGATGCGGCGCAGCAGCAGGTCGACCATCTCCGCGGCGACCTGCTCCAGCGGGTTGCGGATAGTGGTCAGCGGCGGCTCGGTCGTGGTGGCGACCCGGGAGTCGTCGAAGCCGCCGACCGCGACATCGCCGGGCACGTCGCGGCCGGCCCGGCGCAGCGCGGCGATCGCGCCGGCGGCGACGAGGTCGGACCCGACGAAGACGGCGTCCAGGTCGGGACGGCGGTCGAGCAGGTCGGCCATCGCGGCCTCGCCGGCGTGGAAGCTGTAGTCGGCGGCCGCGGCGACCAGCGTCTCGTCCAGCTGCCGGCCGAGGATCTCCCGGTAGCCGGCGAGCCGCTCCTGGCCGCCGGGGGTGTCCAGCGGGCCGGTCAGCATCGCGATCCGGCTGCGGCCCAGCCCCACCAGGTACCGGGTCATCTGGCGGGCGCCCTCCCGGTCGTCAGCGGCCACGAACGGGATGCCGGCCTCGTGCCCCAGCGGCTTCCCGCACGCCACCGCCGGCAGGTTGCCGCGTTCCAGTTCGTCGGCCAGCGGGTCGCCGCTGTGGCTGGAGACCAGCAGGATGCCGTCCACGTGCCCGGCCCGGACATACTCCAGCACCCGCTGCCGCTCGTCCGGGCCGCTGGCCAGCATCAGCACCAGGCTCATCCGGTGCCCGGCCAGCACCTGGGTGGCGGCCCGCAGCAGCACGCTGAAGTTGGGGTCCTCGAACAGCAGCTCGTGCGGCTCGGACAGCACGAACGCGACCGCGCCGGACCGGCGGGTGACCAGGCTGCGCGCGCTCTGGTTGGCCACGTAGCCGGTCTCCCGCACAGCCTGCTCGACCGCGGCGAGCGCCTGCGGGCTGACGTACCGCCCGCCGTTCAGCACCCGGGAGACGGTCCCCCGCGAGACGCCGGCCACCTCGGCGATGTCGTCGATCGTGGGCCCGCGGCGCATCGCCCGCCGGGCCGCCCCGCGACTCTTCGGATGCGGCTGCGCCGCGGCGCCAGGGCCCGACTTGCCCGGCCCCGCCGAGCCACCGGTCGGGCCGAGCCCGCCCCGTCCGGCCGAGCCGGACGGCCCAGCAGCCGACGACCCAGCAGCCGACGACCCGGCAGCCGACGACCCGGCGGCCGACACACCGGCACCCGACGGGTCGGCTCCCGACGGCCCGGCGGCCGAACGCCCTGACGGGCCACCCGACCGCACGCCGGACCCGTCGCCGTCCACCTGCCGCCCTCCCCGCCGACGCCCCGGGCCGGCTCGGACCGCCGGAGGCTCCCTGTCGGAACCGCTGCCGTGGGCGATCCTACGTCCGGGTCAGTGCTTGACCGCGCCGCTGAGCAGGTCCATCCGCCAGTACCGCTGGAGGAACAGGAACAGCGCGATCAATGGCAGGATCGACAGCAGCGAGCCGGTGATCACCAAGGTGTAGAGCCCGGGCTGCTGCACCCCCTGGTTGACCATCGTGAAGAGGCCGACGGTCAGCGGGTAGCGGTCCTCGTTGCTGAGCATGATGAACGGCAGCAGGAAGTTGTTCCAGATCGCCACGAACTGCAGCAGGAACACCGTGACCAGGCCGGGCAGCATCACCGGCACCGCGATCGACCGGAAGATCCGGCCCTCGCCCGCGCCGTCGATCCGGCCGGCCTCGATCATGTCGTCCGGTACCGCGGCCGCGGCGTAGATCCGGCACAGGTAGATCCCGTACGGGTAGATGATCGACGGCAGCAGCACCGACCAGTACGTACCGGCCATGCCCACTTTGGACATCAGCAGGTATTGCGGGATGGCCAGCGTGATCTGCGGCAGCAGCACCCCGGCCAGCAGCACGTTGAACGCCAGCGACCGGCCGCGGAACCGGTACTTGGCCAGCCCGTAGCCCGCCGCGGCGGAGACCATTGTGGACAGTGCGGCGCCCACCCCGGCGTACAGCACGCTGTTGCGGGCCCACCGGACGAACCGGCCGTCGCCGTAGTCGAACAGCCCGCGCAGGTTCTCGGTGAACCCGCCCGAGAAACTCGGCGCGTAGCTGAACGTACTGAACAGCTCGGACCGGTTCTTCGTCGCCGCGATCAGCACCCAGAGCACCGGCAGCAGGCAGTAGACCGCGCCGACGAGCAACGCCGCCGTCGGCAGCAGACCGCCGCCCTTCCCCGGCGGCCGCCCACCCCGCCCGGGTCCAGGCCCGGACCGCCCGGCCGGCCCGGTCGCGAGCCCGGCCGACCCGGCCGACCCGGCCGGCCGCGTCGCCGCCGTCACCGGTCCTCCGCGAACGCCCGCGCCTGCAGCAGCCGCAGGAACCCGAGCGACAGCAGCAGCGTCACCAGCGCCAGCAGCACCGACGTCGCCGCGGCCGAGTAGACGTCACCGGCGATGAAGGCGTCCCGGTAGACCTTCATCAGCGGCACCCAGGTGGACGGGATGAGGTTGGTCAGTGGGCGCAGCGTCATCGGCTCGTTGAACACCTGCAGCGTCGCGATCAGCGAGAACACCGTGGTCATCACGATGGCCGGGGTGATCAGCGGGATCTTGATCCGGGACGCGATCTGCCACTCCGAGCAGCCGTCGACCCGGGCCGCGTCGTACAGCTCGCTCGGCACCGCGCGCAGGCTGGTGTAGAGCACGATCATGTTGAAGCCGACGCCGCCCCAGATCGCCACGTTGGCGACGGCTCCGAAGATCGAGTGCACGCCGAAGAAGTTCGGTGGCGGCAGGTTCAGGTGCTCGGCGGCGTACCGGATCGGGCTCACCCCGGGCAGGTACAGGAACCCCCACAGCAGCGTGGCGATCACCCCCGGCACCGCGTACGGCAGGAAGATCACAATGCGGCTGAACCGGCGCAGCCTGGCCGTCGGCACGTCCAGCAGCAGCGCGAACACCAGCGCCAGCCCCAGCATGATCGGCACCACCAGCAGGCCGTAGATCGCCAGCCGGACGAGGCTGTGCCACAGCTCCGGGTCGGCGAGCGCCGCCCGATAGTTGGCCAGCCCCACCCAGACCTCGGTGCGCCGGCCGATCAGCCCGCCGCGGATCCGCTGCCCATGCAGGCTGAGCAGGATCGCGTACCCGATCGGGACCAGCAGGAACAGCACGAACAGCACAGCGGCTGGCAGCAGGAACAGCAGCGGGGCCAGGCGGCGGCCGTCGACCCGGCGCCGCCCGTGGCGGGGCACGGCACCCCCGTCGGCCGCCCGACCCGGCTGTCCATCCACACCGGACTGTCTAACTTGTCCGGACACAGTGGACGAATGCGTCGCGGGTCGGGCGGCCGGGTCGGTGTGCATCAGCGGTCAGCCGGTGGCCAGGTCGAAACCCAGCTTCTTCATGTCCGCCACGGTCGCGCTCTGCATGGTGGTCAGCGCCGCGGCGAAGTCGGACTTCGCCTGGACCGCCTTGCCGAATGCGTCCCGGTAGCTGGTGTAGCTCACATTCACGTCCGGCCCCCAGGTGACCGCGGCGGCGGTTGCCGAAATCTGCTTCGCGGTCTGGTAGAAGTCGGCCTGGTTGGGCATGAAGTCCGGCGCCTTGCTCAGCGCAGGCGTCGACTGCCCCGCGGTCGCGGCCGGGTAGAGGCTGCCCTCGGTGACCAGCGCGTCCACCGCGGCGGGGTCGGTGTTCAGCCAGATCGCGAACTTGGCAGCCGCGTCCTGATGCTTCGACTTGGCCATCACCGCGGTGGAGGAACCACCCCAGAGGCCGGTCTTCTGTTCGCCGGCCGTCCACTGTGGAAGCGGCGCCATCGCCCACTTGCCCTTGGTGTCCGGCGCGATGCCGGCGAGCACCGCCGGGCCCCAGACGGCGCTCGGCCAGGCGAGCAGGGTGCCGTCGTTCATCGCCTTGTTCCACTGCGGTGTATACATCGGCTGTCCCCCGATCGCGCCGCCGTTGACCAGGTCACCCCAGAACGTCGCCACCTTCCGGCTCGGCTCGCCGGCGATGTCGACCTTCCACTTCTGCCCGTCGATGCTCCACCAGTTGGCCCCGGCCTGCTCGGCCAGCCCGGCGAACCAGCCCGGGTCGCCGGCCGAGAACGTGGTGAGGTAGCGCTTCGGGTCCTTGCTGTGCAGCGTGCGGGCCGTCGTGGCGAACTCGTCCCAGGTCTTCGGCACGGTCAGGCCGAACCGGGTGAACAGGTCGGCCCGGTAGTACAGCATCATCGGGCCGTAGTCCTCCGGCACCGCGTACGCCTTGTCGCCGAAGCTGACCAGCTGCCAGGCCGAGTCGGAGAACTGGCTCTTGATCGGCCCGGTGTAGCTGCTGATGTCGGCCGCCACGCCGCCGGTGATCAGCGTCGGCAGCGCCTGGTACTCGGCCTGGGCGAGGTCCGGCGGGTTGCCGGCCTTGTCCGCCGTGAGCAGCTTGGTGACGAGCGTGTCGCCCTGCGACTGGGTGCTGAGCGTGACGTGGATGTCCGGGTGCTGCTTGTTCCAGATGGCCACGACCTTGTCGATGTTCGTCGCCCAGGCCCAGAAGCTGAGCGTCACCGGGCCGGTCTCGGGCGCCGCCTTCGGCGCGGCGGCACCCGAGTCGGACGACGAAGTGCAGCCGGCGGCCAGCACGGCTCCCAGGAACGCCGCCGTGACGGTCTTGACCAGGGATGTCCTGCGTCGCATGGGCGGAACCTCCGGGTATGCGGTCCGGCTGGAGCATGTGTGAGCGGTCACAGATTCGACGGCGGAAGCGCAGGTGTCAAGCACCCGTGTCCGGGCCGTTACGAACGACAGCAAGCGGGATGCCGGGATACTGTGACCGCTCACAGATCTTCGTGGAGGACCCGTGACCACTGCGCCCGCCAAGCCGACAACGCGACCCGACCGGCCCGCCGCGCCCGGCGGCAGCGCCGAGCGGCCCGGCTGGCCGCGCCGGCTGGACCGGCTGGCGTTCGGCGGCGACTACAACCCGGAGCAGTGGCCCGAGGAGATCTGGGCCGCGGACGTCGCGCTGATGCGGGAGATCGGGGTCAACCTGGTCACCGTCGGGGTGTTCGCCTGGGCGATGCTGGAGCCGGAGCCGGGCCGGTACGACTTCGGCTGGTTCGACCGGGTGCTCGATGTGCTGCACGGCGGCGGCATCCACGTCGACATCGCCACGCCCACCGCGGCCCCGCCGGCCTGGCTGGCCCGCCGGCACCCGGCCAGCCTGCCGGTCACGCGCACCGGCCAGGTGCTCGGCATCGGCGCCCGCGAGTCGTTCTGCCCCAGCTCACCGGACTACCGGGCGGCCGCCGCCGGCGTCGTCGAGCAGCTCGCGCGCCGCTACGGCGGCCACCCTGCGCTGGCCCTCTGGCACGTGCACAACGAGTTCGGCGCGCACGTCGGCCCGTGCTACTGCGCTACCAGCGAGCGGGCGTTCCGGCGCTGGCTGCGGTCCCGGTACGGCGATCTGGGCGCGCTGAACGAGGCGTGGGGCACCGCCTTCTGGGGGCAGCGCTACGGCGACTGGACGGAGGTGACCGCGCCCCGGCTGGCACCGATGCCGGTCAACCCGGCGCAACAACTGGACTTCCTCCGCTTCTCCAACGCCGAGTACCTGGACTGCTTCCGGGCCGAGCGCGACCTGCTCCGCACCGCCACCC
>JBBWZH010000034.1:0-6891 GCA_039648995.1 Mycobacteriales bacterium | reverse complement strand
ACGTTGCCCATCAGCGCCGGCGCCAGCGGCAGGTTCGCCGCGATCGAGGTGAAGTTGAATGGCGTGATCGCGAGGACGAACCCCTCCAGCGGCCGGTAGTCCGTCCGGTTCCACGCCTCGACCGTCGACACCGGCTGCCCGGCCAGCAACTCCCGGGCGAAGTGCACGTTGTAGCGGAGGAAGTCGATCAGCTCGCAGGCCGCGTCGATCTCGGCCTGGTAGCAGCTCTTCGACTGGCCGAGCATCGTGGCCGCGTTGATCGTGTCCCGCCACGGGCCGGCCAGCAGCTCGCCGGCGCGCAGCAACACCGCGGCCCGTGCGTCGAACGGCAGCTCCCGCCAGCCGGGCGCCGCCTGCGTGGCCGCCTGGACGGCCGCCTCGACGTCCGCCGCCGTCGCGTTGGCCGTGCGGCCGACGACCGCCGCGTGCCGGTGCGGCTGGACCACGTCGATCGCTTCGCCGGCAGCCATCCGCTGCTGGCCGCCGACCGTCATCGTCAGCTCGGCCCGCTCCCCCGCCAGCTCCTTGAGCCGGGCCTCCAGGCTGGCCCGTTCCGGGCTGCCCGGCGCGTAGGAACGGACCGGCTCGTTGACCGGAGCGGGCGGGTGCGTGACGGCGTCCATAGGGCTCTCCCCGGGTACGGCGGTACGGCGATGGACCGCGCTGACATACCCATTCTCCCCCGCTGAGGGAGCCCTACCGCTTGGCGCCGCCCCCGAGCCCGCTCAACGCACCGGGGCCCGGTGCGCGTCCCCTCCGATCAGGACCTGCGACTCCTTCACGGTCATGGTCGTGTCGCTGCAGACCGTGATCGGGAAGACGATCACGAAGAAGGGGCCGACCGCGATGATCAACCACTCGCTGCAGCCGTGCACGTTGTAGATGCCCATGTTGTGGTACGTGTGGCCGCACTCCCGCGACGGCGCCGCCGGATCGTACTTCCCCGGCTCCCATTCGATGCCGACCTTGGTCAGACCGCTGACGCTGCAGATTCTGGGGTCCGTATCGTCGGTGTCCAGCGTGGTGTTCAGGTGCCAGGCCGTGGCGGCGAGACCACCGAACAGGCCGAGGTCACCGACTGCCTTCGGGTACCTGGTCTCCACCTTGTTCCAGTACCAGGTCGGGAAGTTCGCGATCAGACCCAGGGCGCCGTTGTGCGGGCTGGTGCCCAGGTCGGGCGAGAACTGGAAGAAGCTCTCGAAATAGCTGTCGCGGCTCTCGTCCGGCGCCGACGGCGGCGTGTTGATCTTCGGGTGCCAGTATGCGAAGACGGCGCACGGGCGATGGTCCACCGGCGGCGGCGGCTCGTTCTCGTCGATCGTGCAGTACACCTTCGCGCTCGCGACGGTCGGATTCTGGCTCGCCACCGTCTGAGCGTCGTCAGCATTGTCGGAGCAGAGCTGGTATTCCCACTTGCCCTCGCCTGCCGGCGGGTTGGTGCGGTAGTGCTCCGGGATATCGGCTGGCGACACCTCACCGGGCAGCGTTACGCACGCGTTACCACTCACCTTGCCGACCGTCAACTCGGTGCCGTCCTTGTTGACGATGCTGCCTTGGATGTACTCCTCGAGCGGCGAGGTGGCGCCACCGCCGATGGCGCTGCCGTCGCCCGGATCGGCTGGCGGATCGTCGGCAAACGCGGACCTAGCCGGCACCACGGCGGCAAACAACGGCGCAATCAGTAGCAAGGCCAGCGCGGAGGTTAAGGCGCGCATCCGCACCCCACGGGTTGCTGTTGCTGGACGGCTCAGCACAGCTGAACCCCCTTGTTGGTCGCGGCGACCACATACCAGTAGCCGCCTCGCTTCTGGAGGGACACCGTCAGCGCGTCCTTCGTCGGGACGTCGTTGCGGTAGCCATGGGGTGCGCGAGGTTTGCCGGTTGCGAGATCATAGTACGTTCCTGCCGGTCCACGCACACAATCGGCTATCTCGGCCACAATGTCGTCTTCGTGCAGAATGTGCGGGCTGAGGGTGAGCTGGGTGCGCTGCACGACCCCTTCGGCGCGCAGGGTCCGGATCTCGTTCCGCTCGCGGGTGAGGATCGGGTCGGCGCCGAAGAGCGCCATGTTCGCGGACGTGCTGTCGCCGCCGGCGAAAGCCTCCTGCACCGCCTGCCACCATGCGCGGTACACGGTGAGCAGGTCGGCCCGGTTCACCCCGGGTGGGGTCGTCGGGGGCACCGGCGGCCGGGTGGTGTCGCCGCCGACGGGCTGAGTGGGCTGACCCACCGGGTCCAACGGCTCCGACGGCCCAGTGGAGGCACAGCCGACCAGCAGCGTCGCCGCGAGCGTCGCCGCCAGGCCCCAGGCCGCCGGAACCGCTTTCATGCCCCTAACCCTACGAATCACGGCATAACCCGGTCTAGCCTTGTGGCCCGTCTGGAGCAATCTTGTTGCCGGCACACCCACCATTCGCCGCAGCGCCCGCTCCGGATCACCTCGCCTTCGCCCGCCGTATCCCGCCGATCCGGCCGATGCCGGCCGGCCGGCGGCCCGGGCTCGGGCGGAGGGTCAGAGGAGGGCGAGGAGAGGACCGATCTCCTGGCTGGCGTACCAGAGCAGGTCGTGCCCCTCCGCCTCGTCGAGGAGGAACTTCGCGTCGTCGTCGCCGAGGTCGGCCTCCAGCACCGCGTTGGCGGCGGCACGGACGGCGGGTTCGGCGTCCACGCCATCGACGTGCACCGAGGCGACCGCCTGCAGGGACACCGGCGTGGTGATGCGGACCACCGACCGGTCAAGATCCGGACGTACCTGTACCGCGTTGTCCGGCATGTCGGCGGCGATCACAACCCGCCGCCGCGGCACGGTCGGGTCCTCGTCCAGCAGCCGGAGGGAGCCGCGCGCGGCGTCGAGCAACGCGGCGTACTCGAGCTCCTCGATGTCGCCCTCGATGTACCACTCCCGCAGCCCTGGCGTGACAGCGAACGCGGTCAGCGGCGGCGGACCCAGCTCGCCAGGCTCGATCAGCGCCTGGAGCGAGCGAGTCGTCCCAGGCAGGTAGATCCTCATGATGCTCCGAGCCCTCCTGCCGTTGCCGCTGCCCCACCGGACCTGCGCAGGGCTTCCGCGCTGGTCCGCAACGAGGTGACGAGCACGTCGATCCGGCGGCTGGGATCCATCAGGTTGGCTCCCATAGCTTCCAGATCTTCGGGCCCCGGCCCAATGATGGTGACCGCGATACCCGCTTCCTGCAGCTGGGTGGCCTCGCGCAGCGCCCGGCGGGTCGCCAGCCGGCGGAACCGCCGCTCCAGCCTGGCCCCTGTCGATCGCGGCCGGTCGACCGCGAACGAGACCATCGGCGCCAGCACCCAGACCTCGTCCAGCTCCTCGCCGGCCAGCAGGTCGAGCGAGGTCGGCGAGAAGGTGCCACCGTCGACGTACGGCCGGCCCGCGATGCGGACCGGCGCGTACCAGCCGGGGATGGCGCAGGAGGCCATCACCGCCTCGGACAGCCGCGCTGGGGGCGCATCCGGGCTACCGAACGCGACCCGCTGGCCGCGTCCGTAGTCCATGGCCACGATCCAGGTCCGCGGCGCGGCCGGCCACTGCGGCCGCTCCCCGGCCGCCTCGGGCGCCGCGGCCGTCGCCGCCGCCTCGATCATCCGACCGACCGGGTGCAGCGTGCCCCGCCCGCGTGGGAAGACCGCGCTCATCGCGGCGAGCGGTGGCAGCCGCCGGGGATGCCGTGCCACCTCCAGCAGGAGGCCGCGCGAACCGAGGCCGAAGCCGGGGCGTGGCGGCAGCGCGCCGCCGGCGCCCGCGTCGTAGTCCCAGTTGATGGCCGGGTCGGCCGGCAGCGGCATGCCGCGCTGGTGGCGGAGCACCGCGTCGACGCCGGCACCGAGGCCGATCAGCGCGGCCAGGATGGACCCCGCCGATGTCCCCACGATCACGTCGACCTCGCGGGCGTCGAAGCCCTCCTGCTCCTCAAGCGTGCGTAGGGCCGCCGCCATCCAGGCGAAGCCGAGCACCCCGCCGCCGCCGAGCACCAGGCCACGGCGCCGACGCGCGGCGCGCGGCCGCGGGATGTCCGGGCCGCCACGCCAGGCGGCTGGCCATTCCGGCTCGTCCGCCTCCCCGTTCTCGTTCATGTCCACTCCCCCCGTTGGCCCGGCCGGTTGGCCGTGGCCATCGAACCGCCGGCTGGTCGCCGGAACACCGGTACGGCCGGGATCGACCGCGCAGTGACTTCGTTCCCTGTCATCGAACTGTGTCAACCAACTCGGTCAGAGACTCCTCGATGAGCGAACTGACCACGTCCACGTCCGGCATCGCGTCCCGATCGGCGTTGAGCCCGTAGAAGACACCCCCGTTGTAGGACGTGAGGCCGATCGACATCGCCTGCCCCTTGGCCAGCGGCACCACCGGGAACATGTCCAGCATCTGCGCGCCGTCGGCGTACAGCGGGAACTGCGGGCCCGGCACGTTCGTGACGACGACGTTGAACAGGCGCCGGGTCATGCCGTTGGCCACCTGCGCGGCCAGGGCATGCAGCGTCGGCGGGGCGAAGCCGGACAGCGCCACGATCGCGTCAGCGCCGACCGACTGCCCGGACTCCTTGTGCCCTTTCATGGCGTAGCTGACCTGGGACAACCGCACGACCGGGTCAGCCTCGCCGACCGGCAGGTCGACGAAGTAGGACGACACCCGGTTGCCCAGCGCGCCCTGCTCGGTGGTGGCGCGGACCGAGACGGGCACCATCGCGCGCACCATGGTCGCGCCGGTGACCGCCTCGCCCCGGGAGAGCAGCCAGCCCCGCAGCGCGCCGGCGACCGTAGCCAGGACGACGTCGTTCACCGTGCCGCCGTGCGCCTTGCGGACGCGCTTGTAGTCGTCGAGCTCTGTCCGGGCGAGGCCGATCCGGCGCTGCTCGCCGATCGTCGCGTTCAGCGGGCTGCCGGGGGCCGGCCGCGCCGCCGTGCGGGCCATCGCGACCAACCCACCCACTGTGCCGACCAGCTTCGTCGCGGTCGCCCGGAGGTCGAGCAGGCCGATCCGGGCGGTGTCGAGCGCGGCGCTGGGCCGGCGCACCACCTCGGTCACCGCGTCGACCAGCAGCCCGACGCTGCCCGGCCCGGATTCCGGCATCCACAGCTCGTCCGGGACGTCCCGCGGGGTCGGCGTGACGTCGAGGATCACCTGGCCGATGTCGACCGCGCTGATCCCGTCCACCATCGCGTGGTGGGTCTTGGTGATGATCGCGATGCGCCCGCCCTCCAAGCCCTCGACCAGGTACATCTCCCAGAGCGGGCGGCTGCGGTCGAGCCGGCGGGACATCAGCCGGCCGACCAGCTCCCGCAGCTGCGCCTCCGACCCCGGCTTCGGCAGCGCCGACCGGCGGACGTGGAAGGTGACGTCGAAGTCCGGATCGTCCACCCAGACCGGGTTGGCGAGGTGACCGGGGATCCACCGGACCTTCTGCCGGTAGCGCGGCACCTGACCGATCCGGTGCTCGATCAACGAGACGAGGCTGTCGTAGTCGAAGCCCGCCTCCGGCGGTTGGAAGATGGCCAGACCACCCACATGCATCGGGGTGGTGGGCTCTTCCAGGTACAGAAAAGAGACATCCAGCGAACTCAGCCGGTCGGTCATCGTCGACGCACCTCCTGGGACAGCCAGCCCGGCCTCGCGTAACGATTTACGTCGAGCGGACTACACCATCGTGACACGGAGCGAGCGCAGGAGGCAGCGACTGTCCACAGGCGGAAGGTCTGTCCACAGATCTTGGCCAGGGGGATGCGCTGGCGGTGACTGGGGTGTAGCGGACGCCGGTCGGCCTCACTGCAAGGATCGGTCGAAGAGCACCTCAAGCTCTTCGACCGTCGAGGCCAGGCTCGTGTGGTGGACGCCGATCATCCCGACGGCCGCGGCCCCGCGGACATTGGCGGCGAGATCGTCGACGAAGACGCAGGCAGTCGGCGGCACCTCCAGCTGCCGCGCGGCCATCAGGTAGATCTCCGGCTCCGGCTTACGCGCGCCGACCTCGCCAGAGATCACGACCGTGTCGAAGAGCTCCGCCCAGCCCTCGGTGGGGTAGGTGAAGCCCCAGGAGTTCGACACCAGTCCGGTGCGCACGCCGTCCGCGTGGAGCCGCTGGACGACGCCGATCATCGAGGTCTCGGCTTCGATGCCAGCGAACATCCGGGAGAGCAGGCCGGTGGCCTCGGCCGTGCTGCCGTCCGGCCGGACGAGCTCGGCGATCAGCTGCCGCTCGAACTCCTCCGGGGTCAGGCGTCCGGTTTCCAGGTCGTGCGCGACGTTCGGCGGTGCGTCGGTGGCCAACCAGCCACGCATGACCTCGCGGAATCGGGCCGGGTCCAGCCGGTCTTCCGCCAGCCAACGCCGGAACGAGTCGGACGGCGACGAGGTGAGCACCCCGCCGTAGTCGACGAGCAACGCCTGAGGCCCACCGGTCACAACCTCACATCTACACGACGGTGCGAACCGTGTCCTCCGCGGGCTTGGTGGGCCGGCCGGGTCGGTCGGCTAACCGGCGGCTCGTCGCCATCGACGTTGTCGTTGCGGCTCGGGCCGGTCGACCAGCCGGCGGGCGAATGCGGCGATGCCCTGCCGCAACTGGCTGCCCGGGGCGACTTCTGCCAGCGTCCGCCCGACCGCCAGCGCGGCGTCCACCGCCGCGCCGTCGTCAGGGAGATAGGTCAGGCCGGTGATTCCGGCATACCTGGACAGGGCAGCAGCGATCTCCCGTTCCGGCTCGCCAGGGATCACGCCGCGGCGCACCCGGTTAACGACCACGAGCGGAGCGCAGCCCGGCAGGGCCTCGCGCAGCTCCGCGATCGCCCGCACCAGCCGTTGCAGAGCTACCGGGTCGGCGCCGCCAACGCAGACGACCGTATCCGCGGCGGCGAGCACGGCCAGGGTCGCACCGT
>JBBWZH010000757.1:0-7656 GCA_039648995.1 Mycobacteriales bacterium | reverse complement strand
CTGCGGTACGCGCACGCGCTCACCGCCTGGGGCGACGCCGGCGGCTACGACGCCGAGGTGCTCTGGGACACGGTGACGGTGGCGGCGCTCGGCCTGCCGCTGGAGGCCGCCGCGCACCGGATGGTGCACACGCTGTCCGGCGGCGAGCAGAAGCGGCTGGCGCTGGAGGCGCTGCTGCGCGGCCCCGACGAGGTGCTGCTGCTGGACGAGCCGGACAACTTCCTGGACGTGCCCGGCAAGCGCTGGCTGGAGGAGCAGCTGCGGGCCACCGCGAAGACCGTGCTGTTCGTCAGCCACGACCGGGAGGTGCTGGCGCGGACGGCCGACCGGGTGGTCACCATCGAGGCGCGGACGGCGTGGGTACACGGCGGCGGCTTCGCCACCTACCACGCGGCCCGCGCCGCCCGGCTGGAACGGCTGGACGAGCTGCACCGGCGCTGGGACGAGGAGCATCAGCGGCTGCGCGAGCTGGTGATAACCCTGCGGGAGCAGGCGAAGCGCAGCGACGCGATGGCGTCGCGATACCGGGCGATGGTCACCCGGCTGGAGCGGTTCGAGGCGGCCGGGCCACCGCCGGAGCGGCCGGCGGAGCAGAACGTCTCGATGCGGCTGCGCGGCGGCCGCACCGGGGTACGCGTGCTGCAGTGCGCCGGGCTGACGCTGCTCGGCCCCGACGGGGTAGCGCTGACCAAGCCGTTCGACCTGGAACTGTTCTACGACGAGCGGGTGGCGGTGCTCGGGCCCAACGGCACCGGCAAGTCACACTTCCTGCGGCTGCTGGCCGGCGAGCCGGTCCTCCACAATGGACAGTTCAAGCTCGGGGCCCGGGTGCTGCCCGGGATGTTCGCGCAGTTGCACCAGCATCCGGAGCTGGCCGGGCGCACGCTGACCGAGATCCTCGGCCGCGGCGAGGGCCGCCGGAACGGGGTGGACCGGGGCAGGGCGATCGCGGCGCTGCGGCGGTACGAGCTGCACCACCAGGCGGACCAGAGCTTCGACACGCTGTCCGGCGGGCAGCAGGCGCGGCTGCAGATCCTGCTGCTGGAGCTGTCCGGCGCCACCATGCTGCTGCTGGACGAGCCCACCGACAACCTGGACGTGGTCAGCGCCGACGCGTTGGAGGAGGGCCTGGCCGGCTACGCGGGCACCGTGCTCGCGGTCACCCACGACCGCTGGTTCGCGCGCTCGTTCGACCGGTACATCCTCTTCGGCGCGGACGGCACCGTGACCGAAGTGCCCGAGCCGGTCTGGGCCGGCGACCCCGGGCCGCGCCCCGCCGCCGTCCGCGCCGCCGCCCGCTGAGCCTGCTCGGCGGGCGGCCCTGGGTCAGGCCGCGGTGGTGCGGGCCAGGGCGTGTTCCACCAGCAGGATCAGCGTGGCGAGGCAGGAGCGCGCGTCCCGGGCGTCCATCCGCAGCAACGGGCAGTCCGGGCGGAGCGCGAGCGCGTCCCGGATGTCGGCGTCGGCGAACCGGTCGGTGCCTGGGAAGTTGTTCACGGCGACCACGAACGGGACGCGCCGGTCCTCGAAGTAGTCGATCGGGCCGAAGCAGTCGTCGATCCGGCGCAGGTCGACCAGCACGACCGCGCCCACCGAGCCGCGGGAGATGTCGTCCCACATGAACCAGAACCGGGACTGCCCGGGCGTGCCGAACAGATACAGGATCAGTTGGTCGTCCACCGTGATGCGGCCGAAGTCCATCGCCACCGTGGTGGTGGTCTTGCCGCGGACCGCGCTCAGGTCGTCGATGCCCTCCGACAGCGAGGTCATCACCGCCTCGGTGGTCAGCGGTTGGATCTCCGAGACCGCGCCGACGAACGTCGTCTTGCCGACGCCGAAGCCGCCGGCGATCACCGTCTTGACCGGGATCGGCGCCGGCCGGCGAGGTGGTTGGAGGCCGGCGCCCGGCGCGCCCGGCACGGCCGGGTAGCCCGCCGGCGGGTAGTTCGGAGCGGTCGGGGTCCCCAGTGGCACACCGCCGGTGGGGAGGCGGTCAGCGCGCCCGAAGTCCATCTAAAAGCCTTTCCAGAATCGCCACACCCGGCCGTTCGTCGCCGGTCTGGTGCGGTAAGTGCACGGTCAGGTAGCCACCGGAGGCGAGGTCACTCACCAGCACCCGGGCGACGCCGAGTGGGATCCGGAGGTGCGCGGCGATCTCGGCGACGGACATCGGTCCGACGCACATCTCGACGATCATCCGCCGTTCGGCTTGCAGCCCCGACTGCCTGCTGAGGCCCGGCCCGGTCGCGGTGACGAGGGTCTCCAGCGGGAGATCGCGTCCGACCGAGCGGGTCCGCCCGCGGGTCAGCGCGTACGCCGGCACCACCCGGCCGCCGTCGGAGCCGGGGTAGGTCATCGGTACCGGCTGGGCTCGGTCCCGAATCGCGTCGGCGAGTTCAGCAGTTTGCCGGCCCGGGCGACCAGCAGGGTCATCTCGTAGCCGATCATTCCGATGTCACATTCCGGTGCCGCGAACACCGCGAGTGCTGAGCCGTCGCCGACCGAAGTCACGAACAGGTACCCGCCACGCATCTCGACGATGGTCTGGGTGACCGGCTCGGCCCGGAAGCAGCGGGCCGCTCCCTGGGTCAGGCTCGCCAGCCCGGACGCGACGGCCGCCAGTTGGTCCGCCCGCGCTTCGTCCACCCGGGCGGATACGGCGAGCTTCAGGCCGTCCGCGGAGACCACCAGCGCATGGAAGACACCGGCGATGCGTTGCGCGAAGTCGTTGACCAACCAGTCAAGCTCTCCGCTTACAGGCGCCGCCTGGGTCATTGGCCGCCCCCTCCCCGTTCTATCGTCGCTAGCTGTGGCTGTCGCCACCCGATTCGTGATGTCGTTCGTCGATACCGTCAAGCATGGCGCGTGCGGCCCGCTGACTCGCCTGGAATCGCGAAAGTGCCTCTCTGGCCTGCTCCGGGTCGCGGATCGGCTGTGGTTCGCTTCCGCTCGACTCGTCCGGCCGCCGCAGGCCCTCAGCCAGGTTCGCCAGCGGAACCCGCCGACTCAGCCGCGGCCGGTCACTCTCCGCCACGTCCGGTGCCTCGCCGCGCGTCGCCGCGCCCGCGGGCGTCGCCTCGCCTCCGGCCGTCGCCGGCCGTCCGTCGGTTCCGGGGGTCGGGCGGCCGCTCGCCGTGTCGGGTGCCGGCCGGTCGGCCCGGCCCCGGCTGGCGTCGCCCCGGCCGGCGTCCGGTCGGCCGGCCTCCGGTCGGCCGGCCTCCGGCGCGGTTGAGCCGCGGCCGCCCAAGGTCGGGCCGGTCGAGGTCGGGTCGGAGAGGTAGGGCCGGCCGGTGTCCGGTTGGGCCGGGGTACGTCCGGCCAGATCCGACCGGGCGGGCTCCGGCCGGGCAGGCGGTTGCGTCGAGGACGGTCCGATCCGGTCCCGCCCGGCAAGGTCGGACCGGGCGGCCTCGGCAGGCGTCGGCCCGGCCGGATCCGGCCGCGCCGGGTCCGGCCCGGCGCCCGGTCCCGGGTGGCCTTGATCGGCGAAGTGTGGCCGGTCCAGGTACCGGCCGGCGGCCGCGTTCCCGCTCGGGGAGTCGGTCCGGGCCCGGTCCGGGCCAGCCGGTTCCGGCCGGGCCGCAGGCGGTGTCCGGTGGGCGTCGCTCCACTCCGAACGGGCGGGATCCGTACGGCCCGGCGCTGGCTGGCTGAGATCGGTGCGGCCCGGGTCCGGGCGGCCCTCGACCGGGCGGCCCTCGACCGGGCGGCTCGGCGCGTCCGGGACGGCGCGGTCGGCTGGCCGCCGCGGCAGGCCGCCGCCGGCGGAGCCGAGCGGCTCCGGAGTCCACCGCCGCGCCGGCGACGGGGCCCTCGTCGACTCCTCCGGCCGCTGCCCCGCCGGGCCGACCCGGCGGTCGTCCGGCTGGTCGGAACGGAACGGTGACCGGTCCTGGCCGGACGATCCGGAGCCGGAGTCCTGGCCGGGCCCGGTCGCGATGCCGGGCCGGTAGTCGTCCAGGCCGGGCCGGGTCGGTCCGGACCGGTGGTCGTCCCGGAGTGGCCGCGGCGGGAGGGCGCCGGGGGCGTCCGGGCCGGGCCGGGCCGGGCCGGGCCGGTAGTCGTCGGCCGCCGGTCGGGTCGGGCCCGGTCGGGCCTCGTCCCGCCCCGGCCAGGCCGGGGTGCCGCGGTAGTCGTCCATGCCGGGGCGGGGTGCGGTGGGGCGCGGGTCGGTCAGCGGGTCCCGGCGGGATCCGGGGCCGGACGGGTCGAGCGGCGGCCGACCCCGCAGGTCGTCCGGGGGCGTGGGCTGGTTGGGGCGGAGGTCGTCCAGGTGCCCGGCACGGGTCCCGGTCAGCGGCGGGCGCGGCGCGGTGTAGTCCGCGTGCGGAGCCTGCTCGGGATGGCCGTTGGCCTTCTCCTGCGGCGTCCACCAGCTGTGCCAGTCGTCGCTGATGCCGGCGGCGCTGGCGAACGGCTCAGGGGTGGCGAACGGGGCGGGGTTGCGCGGGACGGGCACCGCCGAGGGGGCGGCGATGGCTGGCCGCGGTGGGGCGAAGGTGACCGTGCGGGTGGCCTCGACCGGTGGCGCCGGCGGGGCGGACTCCAGCACGGCGGTCTGCCGGCTCGGCGGGGCGACCGGCATGACCGGGCGGCGGGCGAGGAAGTCGGGCTCCTCCTCGCGCAGGTCGAACAGCTCCGGCGGCAGCACGACGACCGCCGTGACACCGCCGCCCGGGGTAGCGGTCAGCGACACGGAGATCCGGTATCGCCGCGCGAGCCGGGCGACCACGTGCAGCCCGAGCCGCTGGGAGACCGCGAGGTCGACCTCGGGCGGGTGCGCGAGCAGTTCGTTCGCCTCGGCCATCTCCTCGGGGCTGATGCCGACGCCCCAGTCCTCGATCGAGAGCACCTGCGCGCCGGCCGACTGCTGGTACGTGCGGCTGCGCAGCATCACCGACATCGCCGGCGGCGAGAAGTGCACCGCGTTCTCGATGATCTCGGCCAGCAGGTGGGTCAGGTCGGCCACCACCCGGCCGGAGACGGCCAGCGACTCGTCCACCGCGAAGTCGACCCGGTCCAGGTCCTCGGTCTCGGCGATCGCGGCCCGCACCACATCGGCCAGCGGCACCGGGCGGCCCCACTTGCGGGCCGGCTCCTCGCCGGACAGGACGAGCAGGTTCTCGGCGTTGCGGCGGATCCGGGTGGCCAGGTGGTCGAGCTGGAACAGGTCGGCCAGCGCGTCCGCGTCCTGCTCGTGCTCCTCCAGCTGGTTGAGCAGGTCGAGCTGGCGGTAGAGCAGGTTCTGGTTGCGCCGGGCCAGGTTGACCAGCATGTCCGAGGTGAACCGGCGGCGGCTGATCTCGTTGTTGGCCAGCTGCTCGCGCAGCTGCATCGTCTTCTGCTGCTCGTCCTCGGTCGTCTTCCAGAAGAGCACCACGCCGATCGACGCGGCGAGCACGGCCAGACCGTGCAGCAACGACCAGCGCCACGGGTGGGCGATGGCGTCCGAGTGGTTGAACATCAGGCCGGACTTGAACGCCGAGCCGAACCCGTGGCTGAGCACCGTGAAGATGATGTTCGCCAGGAACGGAATCCAGTCCTGATAGAGCGCGATAAAGCCGATCATGATGAAGAAGTGGAAATGTGCTTCGATCGCGCCGCCGGACAATCCAACCAGTGCGGCCGAGCAGGTAAACAGCCCAGCCGTGACGAAGAAGGACGCCAGCCGCCGGGTATGCATCAACCGGGCGACAATGAGCAGCGCGAACGGGACCGCGACGGTCGCGGAGACCTCTTGCACGTCGTAGCCGCGGGCCAGGCCGAAGATGAACAGGCCGGGTATGTGCAGCAGGAGCAGCCACTGCAGCAGCAGATGCCGCCTGCTCCACGCCTCGTCGCTCAGGGTATTACCGCGCGGCAGGTAGGAGAGAACCGCGGACACCATCTTCTCCTTGCAAAGTCCGCCGGGCAGGGCAAGCGCAAGGAATCATCTGAGCCGCCGCGTGGCAATGCAAGGCGAGCAGGCGACTATCGCGGACGGTGATGGCGCGTGCGCTGTGGGCTATTTCAGACGAGAGCGGTCAGCGCCGGGCATACCACCCTGGCAAGCGGCTGCAAGATTTTTCAGGCGGAGCTCTTCCGTTGTGCTGCCTTTACTGCCAGGCTACCCGCCCTAGAGGCGTTTTGTTCGGGACCCGCACCGGTGCTGCCACTCTGGCCCGGAGGCGGGCGCCGCAAGAATTTTCAGGAGACGCTGATGTCCCTCCGCCGCCCGGTCCCCGGCCGCGCCCGCGCCGCGGCTCGCGCCCACCGCAGGTTGTGTGGTGTACCACTCGCCGCGTTCTGCCTGGTCCTGCCGCTGGCGGCCGGCATCGCGGCCGCGCCGCCCGGGTCCGCCGACGAGACGCCCCCGACCACCGTGACGATCGCCGGCTCACTGCAGAGCGAGCTCGGGTGCGCCGGTGACTGGCAGCCCGAGTGCGCGCAGACCCGGCTGGCCTACGACGCGCAGGACGATCTCTGGCAGGCCACGTTCGTGCTGCCGCCCGGGACATACGAGTACAAGGCGGCGGTGAACGGCAGCTGGGCGGAGAACTACGGCGCGCGCGCCCAGCGGGACGGCGGCAATGTGCCGCTCACCGTGCCCGCGACCGAGCCGGTCACGTTCCTCTACAGCGAGCGCAGCCACTGGGTCGCCGACTCGCAGTCGGCAGTGCTGGCCACCGCGGTCGGCACGTTCCAGCACGACCTGGGTTGCCGGGCCGACTGGGCGCCGGACTGCCTGCGCAGCTGGCTGCAGGACCCGGACGGCGACGGCACCTACACGTTCGCCACCGCGGGCCTGCGTCCCGGCACGTACGCCACCAGGGTCGCGCTGAAGCAGTCGCTGGCCGGCGCACTGCCGGCGTCCAATGTGGACTTCACGGTCGGCGCGACCAGCGACACGGTGACGATCTCCTATGTCGCCGCCACCCGGGCGGTCACCGCGACGGTGCGGCGCACCGGCAGCGGGCTGGAACCCGGCGACGACCGGCTGGCCGGCGACAGCCTGCGGGCCGGGCTGGCCGGTGAGAAGTTCTACTTCGTCATGCCGGACCGGTTCGCCAACGGCGACGCCAGGAACGATCGCGGGGGTCTCACGGGATCGAGGCTGGCCACCGGCTTCGACCCGACGGACAAGGGCTTCTACCACGGCGGTGACCTGGCCGGGCTGACCCAGCGGCTGAACTACATCAAGGGCCTGGGCACCACGGCGATCTGGATGACGCCGATGTTCAAGAACCGGCCGGTCCAGGGCACCGGTGCGGATGCCAGCGCCGGCTACCACGGCTACTGGGCGACCGACTTCACCCAGATCGACCCGCACTTCGGCACGAACGCCGAGATGCGCGCGTTCATCACGGCAGCGCACGCCAAGGGCATCAAGGTCTTCTTCGACATCGTCGCGAACCACACCGCCGACGTGATCTCGTACGCGGAGAACCGCACCACCTACCAGAGCAAGGCCGCGGTGCCGTACGTGGACGCGGCCGGGCGCGAGTTCGACGACCGTGACCACCTGTCGAAGCCGTTCCCGCCGCTGACCGGCGACTCGTTCCCGTACACGCCGGTGTTCCGCACGCCGGCGGACGCGACCGTGAAGAAGCCGGCCTGGCTGAACGACGTCACGCTCTACCACAACCGCGGCGACACCACGTTCGCCGGCGAGAACGC
>JBBWZH010000752.1:0-2506 GCA_039648995.1 Mycobacteriales bacterium | reverse complement strand
CCGGCGCTCCGGCTCGTGTCGGTGGCCCCGCACGTCACGTACCACCGGTTCCCCGGCGACCCGATCTTCTTCTTCGACCTGGGCATGCACATGCAGGCCGGCGCCAATCCGGTGGAGATCCGGGCGTCCCGGCCCTCGTACGATCGGCCGGTCACCGCGAGCCGGGTGACCCGGACCGGCAACCGGGAGACGCTGACCCCGCTGCCCGCAGGGCTGGTGCAGGACCTGTACGGCCTGTCCAGCTTCCTGCACATCCGGATGACCGGGACGGACGGTCGGGTGGTGATGGACAGGGACACCACGTTCTGCCTGAACTCGTTCCTGGCCGTCCGCTCCCGCCCGGACGCCCCGGCCACCTCGCCGTACCCGGAGATGTGCGGCACCTACGCGCCGTTCGCGCTGGGCGGCGTGTGGGGGCTGCAGGCCGGATGGAGTGAGCAGCTGATCCTCGACACCTTCGACCAGAACCAGAACGTCGATGCCCCGGACGGCGACTACACCATCGACGTCAGCATCAACCCCGCCTACCGCCGCTTCTTCGCCATCCCGGCGGACGCGGCCCACGTAAGCGCGACGTTCACGGTGGAGACCACCGACATAGGCAACCCGCCGCCGAGCACGGCCCCGGGCCAGCCCGGCGCCGCGGCGGCCGCGGCTCCGGCGGCGGGCTCGGGCGCCCGCGCCGCGGCCGCCGCCGAACTGGCCCGCGCCCGCACCGCGCGCGCCCGCGGCGGGCTGACGCTGCACCTCGACGGCACCGCGCCGCGGCTGCCCGACCGGGCCGGGTCCGGCCCGGCGCTGAAGCCCGCCAGGACCCGGCCGACGGCCAACCGGGTGCCGCCCGCCAACACCCGGCCGGACCTGCGCGCGGTGCCCGCGTTCGGCATTACGACCAGCAACGAGGACGGCGCCGACCAGTTGGTCTTCGCCGCCAACGTGTGGAACGCCGGACCGTCGCCGCTGATCGTCGACGGCTTCCGCCGGGCCGGCACCGACCTGATGGATGCCGTGCAGTATTTCTACGACGCTGACGGCCAGGAGGTCGGCTCGGCGCCGACTGGGACGTTCGAGTACGACCGCCGGCCGGGCCACAACCACTGGCACTTCACCGACTTCGCCACCTACCGGCTACTGGACGCCGGCCAGCAGCTCGCGGTGCGCAGCGGCAAGGAGGCGTTCTGCCTGGGCGCGACCGACCCCATCGACCTGCTGGTCCGGGGCGCGATGTGGAAGCCGGGCACGTTCGGGTTCAGCACCTGCTCCGGGGAGACCGCGTTGTCCATCCAGGAGCAGCTGCCGGTCGGGTGGGGTGACACCTACATCCAGAGCCTGCCCGGCCAGGCCTTCGACATCACCGGCGTGCCCAACGGCACGTACTACATCCAGATCGTGGCCAACCCGGAGAACCGGCTGTACGAGAGCAGCACCACGAACAACACCAGCCTGCGCAAGGTGATCCTCGGCGGTACGCCAGGGGCTCGCACCGTGCAGGTGCCGCCGGTCGGCCTGATCGACGTGCCGTGACCGGTGCGCCCGCCGGGCGGCCGCCTGGCTGCCCGGCGGGCGCGCTCCGCGCGACCCTGCGGGTGATCGCCACGCCGAGCCCGCCCGACACCGGAAGCCAGTCAGACCGATGTTGCCCGCGGCGGCGGCTGTCGACCTACCCGCAGTACCCCTCAACCGAGCGCCGCCCACGTAGCTGGGCCAACGACGCCGTCGCAAGCAGCGACTGACTGTTCTGGAACGAGCGCACCAATCCGCGAGCAGGGCTCACCCTGAGCGTGTGGAGCGGATGTTGCAGCATGCGAACCGCTCCGCGGTGTCGACGGACCGGACCGACCTGCCAACCGACGCCGGCCGTACCGTGGGGTCCGCGGGGGTCGCCCCCGCGGCCGGCATGACGGACGCCCCGATGAGCGTTCCCGCGAGCGGGGAACACCCAAGTCCGTGGGGCGGACGTTGCAGCATGCGAACCGCGACCGACCGCACCGCGGGGTCCGCGGGGGCTCGGCCCCCGCGGCCGGCTTGACGGACGCCGCGGCGTGCGTTCCCCGCGAGCAGGGAACACCCAAGTCCGTGGGCCGGACGGAAGCAGCATGCGAACCGCTCCACCCTGATCGTCGGTGACCCGCTGCCAGGACGTTTGACCAGTTCACGGGCCAAGCGGGGTGCCGAATGATGGCCACCGACCTGACCCGCGCGGCGGCTGAGCCGGCGCCCGCAGCCCTGGAACACCCGTCCTGGTGCGACCCGGAGCGGTGCACCGCCGACTCGGCCGCGACGGACCGGGACGGCTACCGGGTGGGTCACGGCGGCGAGCACCAGTCCGCGCCGATCCGGCTGGATCTCAGCGCTTCGATCGAACTGCTGCCGGCCCGGTCGGGGACGGCGTACCTCAGCGAGGCGGCAGCGCCGTGGCGGTGCTCGGCGTACCTGCGGGTGCGGGTCGGCGACGCGGCTGTGTCGCTGCCGGTCGAGCACGCCCGTCCGCTCCTGGCGGGGCTGT
>JBBWZH010000744.1:0-3140 GCA_039648995.1 Mycobacteriales bacterium | reverse complement strand
TCGAGAAGTCGTCCGCGGCGCTGCTCACCGAGTACCGCGGCCTGACGATGGCCCAGCTGACCACGCTGCGCCGGTCCCTCGGTACCCAGACCACGTACGCGGTGGTCAAGAACACGCTGACCAAGCTCGCCGCCGCCGAGACCGGCTTCCCGGTCCCGGCCGAGCTGCTCACCGGCCCGACCGCGATCGCGTTCGTGGGCGGCGACCCGGTTGAGGCCGCCAAGGGCCTGCGTGACTTCGCCCGCACCAACCCGCTGCTGGTGATCAAGGGCGGGGTGGTTGAGGGTCGGTCGCTGTCGGCCGACGAGATCCGCAAGCTGGCCGACCTGGAGTCCCGCGAGGTGCTGCTGGCCAAGCTGGCCGGCGCCATGCAGGCGTCCCTGTCGCAGGCTGCCGGCCTGTTCCAGGCGCCGCTGTCGCAGGTGGCCCGCCTGGTGGCCGCCCTGCAGGAGAAGAAGGAAGCCGACTCCCCGGCGCCGGCAGCTGCCGACGCCGAAGCCGGCACCGACGCCGCCGAGCCGGCGGCCGAGTAACCGTTACGTCCCGCCGGCTCCCCGGCGTACCAGAAAGGAATAGCCCGTCATGGCGAAGCTCAGCACCGACGAGCTGCTCGACGCGTTCAAGGAGATGACGCTGATCGAGCTCTCGGAGTTCGTGAAGGAGTTCGAGGACACCTTCGGCGTCACCGCCGCCGCGCCGGTCGCGGTCACCGCGGCCGCGGGTGCCGGCGGCGGCGGCGCCGAGACGCCGCAGGTCGAGGAGCAGGACGAGTTCGACGTCATCCTCGAGGCCGCTGGCGAGAAGAAGATCCAGGTCATCAAGGAGGTCCGGGCGCTGACCAGCCTCGGTCTCAAGGAGGCCAAGGACCTCGTCGACGGGGCCCCGAAGCCGGTCCTGGAGAAGATCAACAAGGAGGCGGCCGACAAGGCGAAGGCGCAGCTCGAGAGCGCCGGCGCGTCGGTCACGCTGAAGTAACTCCCGCGCTACCCAGGGCGGCCACCCCAGACGGGGTGGCCGCCCTGTCGCGTCACCTGGTGTCCGCGGGTGCCGGACCGTCCCCCGTGAGCTGCTCACTCGCGGAGGCAACCCGGGCGTAACCCGACGGGCGCGGTGTCGTTGTCACCGGCGTGGGCGTCGAGGTGCGGGTCGAGGGGCTGACGAAGTCCTTCGGCAAGCAGCTGATCTGGCAGGACGTGACGCTCACGCTGCCGCCGGGCGAGATCTCGGTGCTGCTCGGGCCGTCCGGCACCGGCAAATCCGTGTTCCTGAAGTCGCTGGTCGGGTTGATCCGGCCGGACCGCGGCCGGATCGTCGTCGGCGATGTCGACCTGGTCGGCTGCTCCGAGCGGCAGCTGTACGAGCTGCGCCGGCTGTACGGGGTGCTGTTCCAGGACGGTGCGCTGTTCGGTTCGATGACCTTGTACGACAACATCGCGTTCCCGTTGCGCGAGCACACCAAGCGATCCGAGCGGCAGGTCCGCGAGGTCGTGACCAGCACGATGGCGCTGGTCGGGCTGGAGGGCGCCGAGGGCAAGCTGCCCGGTGAGATCTCCGGCGGGATGCGCAAGCGGGCCGGGCTGGCCCGGGCGCTCGTGCTGGAGCCGCAGATCGTGCTCTTCGACGAGCCGGACTCCGGGCTGGACCCGGTCCGGACGGCGTACCTGAACCAGCTGATCGTCGACCTGAACGCGCGTACCGACGCGACGTTCCTGATCGTCACGCATGACATCGGCACCGCCCGGTCGGTGCCGGACAACCTGGGCCTGTTGTTCCGCCGCGAGCTGGTCATGTTCGGGCCGCGTGAGCTGCTGCTCACGTCGCGCGAGCCCGTGGTCGAGCAGTTCCTGAACGGCCGCAAGGAAGGGCCGATCGGGATGGCCGAGGAGAAGGACGCCGCCCAGGTCGAGGCTGAGCTGGCGCGGTTGGGGGGCGGCGGCGCGGCGGGAACGGGGGGCTCGCCGCCGCCCACACCCATCGCGTTGCCGCCGCAGCTGGCGCCGTCGGCCGGGCTGCCGGAGCGACGCGCGGTGGCCCGGCGGCTGGACCGGGTCCGCCGGTCGCTGCCGGCGCTGCCACCGGACGCCCAGGCTGCCGTTCTGGCCAGCCTGGCGGACGCCGGGTCTGGCCCGCCCGAGTCGGGGACGGACGGGCCAGGCCCGGGCCGGGGCCGTACACCTGGCACACCCGGCCAGCCACCCGGAGAGGCGGCCCCGGTCCCGCGGGTGGCCGGTGGACCGGCCCCGAGCGAGCGTCCCCCGGCGGAACCGGTCCGGGGTGCGGCCGCGCCCGGAGCAGACATGCTCCCGGCCGACCGGGTGCTGGACGACCCGGCCGCGGGTGACCTGCTGCCGGCCGAGCGGTCGCCGGGCGGTCAGGTCTCGGGCACGCGGTCCGCGGGCGGCGCGGGGCTCCCGACCGGGCGGGCGCCGGGCGGGCCGGGCTCGGGCGGGCGCCCGACCGGTGGGTTGACTGACGCGGGGCCGGCCGTCGGGCCGGCGCCGTGGGTCCCGGGTGATCCGCGGGGTGGCCCGGGAGGACGGCCGCAATGGTGACGGGGGAGCGGGAGAGGCCCCGTCCGCAGACGGCCGGTGCGGCGGGGGCCGGCGGCGCGGTGCTCGGGGCCGCCGCCGCGGGGGTGGATCCTGCCGTGCCGGTCCCGCTCGACCGGACCCGGCGCATCTACCGGTGCCCCCACTGGCGCCGGGTCCGGTCCCCCGCGGGCCGCGCGGAAGCGGCCGGCTCGGCGCGCCGCGTCGGACCGGCGCGTCGAGCCGGCTCCGCCGACCATCCGGCGCGTCGCCCGGCCGGCGGGTGCGGGGTGGTCGGCCGGTGACAGGCGTGCTGCGCGGTTGCGGGGAGCTGTTCGGGCTGATGGTCGACGTGGCGCGGGCGGCGTTCCGGCGGCCGTTCCAGCTGCGCGAGATGATCCAGCAGGCGTGGTTCGTGGCCAGCGTGACGATCCTGCCGACCGCGCTGGTGGCGATCCCGTTCGGCGCGGTGATCGCGCTGCAGTTGGGCTCGCTCACCCGGCAGCTCGGCGCGCAGTCGTTCACCGGCGCGGCCAGCGTGCTCGCGGTGATCCGGGAGGCCAGCCCGATCGTGACCGCGCTGCTGGTGGCCGGCGCCGGCGGCTCGGCGAT
>JBBWZH010000698.1:0-4508 GCA_039648995.1 Mycobacteriales bacterium | reverse complement strand
TGTTCGAGACTGCGTCGTGCCGACTGTAATCCGTACGGGTGACCTTGTGGGGGAACCTGTGCGGAAACAGTCGTACACCCGGCCAGCAGACGAATCTCTGGCCGGGCAAGTAGAGTAGCGGTTTCTTCGGCCGGTAGACCCCATCTGATGGCGCATATTGCCGACTCTGCGGCGCGCCGTTCGTGTGACGCGGCAGAGTTATCACCCGAATGGAGCAGCCGGGCCAGCAAAAGTCGGCTCGGCCACACGAGTGGGAGCAGGCCGAGCCGTTCGGCGTCCGCCGCCGCCGCCTGGAGTAGTGGGATTGCGGAAGACGCACCATGGTGGACCTCGGTTGCCGCGCCCAACATCAACAATGATTTTGCCGCATGCCGCGGCGCGTCGGCGCGGCGGGCCCGGTCCAGCGCCGCCGCGGCCGCCGCCACCGCGACGGCCGGCCGGTCTCCGAACAGCGCCACCTCGGTCAGCACCCAGTCCAGCCGGACGGCGGCGCGCCAGCCCGCTGTGGTCCCGCCGTCCCGCCGCGCCGCCGTGGCGGTGAGTTCGGCTGTGGCGCGGGTCAGCCGGCGCTGGGCCAACCGGAGGTCCCCCGCGCCCACCGCGTCCGCCACGAGGCCGATCAGGGCGTCCGCGCGGGCGTCCGGGTCGGCACCGGCGGTACGGAGCGCGTGCCGGTCCAGCGGCTCGGCCTCGGCGTGCCGGCAGAGCTGGCGCAGGTGGCTGGCCCGGGCGCTGGCGGCACGCGAGTCGGCCGGCCGGCCGCCGGGCAGCAGCAGTGCCGCCGCCGGGCCGTACCGGCCGAGCCCGCCCAGGTAGACGGCGGCGAGCCAACGCGTCCGCGGGTCGAGCCCGGCCCCGGCCGGATCGGGCGGCTCCGGCGCCGGGCCGCCGTGGAACGCCGCCGCGTGCCACCGCTGCGCCAGGCCCGTGGGCCCGTTCGTCACAGCGGCTCAGCCGACGACCGCGCGGACGGCGTCCACGGCGGCCTGCAGGTCGGGGACGAAGCGCACCGGCTCGGGCAGCGGCTCGGCCCAGCCGGCGCCGCCGGCCAGCACCGTGACCCGTGGCCGCATGGTGGGCAGTGCCCGCAGTACCGGCGCCTGGCCGGCCTCCGGCAGCTGGGCGAACACCAGCACGACCGCGGCACCGGTGCGGCGCACCGCGGCCGCCAGCGCGGCCGCCGGCAGCCCGCCGCCGAGCAGGCGCACCCCGATCCGGTGCTCGGCCAGCGCCGCGGCCAGCGCGGACAGTGGCAGGCAGTGCTGCTCACCGGGCGCGCAGGCCAGCAGCACCGGCCGCCCGTTCACCGGCTCCGGGGCGCCGGCGCCGGACCGCAGCACCCCGACCGCGGTCTCCGCGAGCAGGTGCTCGACCTCCACACCGGTGCCGGTCTGCTCCCAGCGGGCGCCGATCGCGGCCAGCACCGGCCGCAGCAGGCCGTTCCAGGCCGCCACCACACCGTCCCGTCGCACCGCGAGCTCGACCGCCGCCCTGGCCGCCGCCGCGTCCAGCGTCATCGCCGCCCGGGCCAACCCGCGCACCTCCGGACTGGCGCCCGGAACCGCGAGGATCCGCCCACCCGGCCCACATCCGGGCCCGTCGCCGGCCGGTGGCACGGCGGCCGGCGAGCCATTGGCCAGCGAGCTGCCGGCCGGCCGACCGGTGGCCGGCGAGCTGGTGGTCCGCGTGCTGGTGGCCGGCGAGCTGCTGGCCGGCCGACCGGTGGCCGCCGGGTCGGTGGCAGGCGAGCCCGTGGCCGGTGGGGCGGGCGCGGCCGCGGCGGCGACGGCGAGGGTGACCGCGGGGACTCCGGGCGCGTTGCCGGGCGCCGTCGCGGGACGCGAGGAGAGGCGGGTCACGGCGATCCGGGCGGCTTCGGCGGGGGCGGCGCCGTCCAGCACCAGCCGGCGCATCACGTCGAGACGGGCAATGTCGGCCGGTGTATATCTGCGGTGTTCACCGGCCGCATGCCGGGTAGGTCCGAGTCCGTACCGCCGATCCCAGGTCCGCAGCGTGGCGGGTGCGACGCCGAGGCGCCGGGCGACGGCGGCGACCGACAGGCACGGCTCCGGGGCACCGGCGCCGGATCTGCTCCCGGCCGCTGTCGACACGGCCCCATCATCAGCGCCGCCCTGGACCGGCGGCAAGCTGGGAAAAAGATCAACCTTGAGGCTTGAACAACCTATGGCGCGGTCGTACGGTCGATTCACTTGCATACGAAAGTAAGTGGTGGTCGAGCCAGGGCCAGCGCAGAGGGGTGGCGCCGTGACGGACGTCAGGAGGCTTCCCGGCCCCAACGCCGACCTGTGGGAATGGCAACTTCGCGGCACCTGCCGCGGCGTCGACAGCGCCCTGTTCTTCCACCCGGAGGGCGAGCGCGGGCCGGCCCGGTCGGCCCGGGAGAACGCGGCCAAGGCGGTCTGCGCGCGTTGTCCCGTGATCGACGAGTGCCTGCGCCAGGCGCTGGCCACCCGTGAGCCGTACGGCGTCTGGGGCGGCACCACCGAGTCGGAGCGCGAGGAACTGCTGGCCCGCTCCGCCGCCGCGCTGCCCTAGCAGCCGGCCACCGGAGCGAGCTGGTCACCCGGCCGACGGTGGGCCGGGTTGACGGGAAGGGCCCGCCAGCGTCAGCAGGCGGGCCCTTCAGCGTGCGGTTGGTTCAGACTGCGGGCTCCGCGCCCGGGTTGTCGGTCTCCTTGCGCCGGCCGGCGTAGATGGCGAGCAGGCCGCCGACGATCAGGCCGAAGCCGGTCAGCGAGGTCGGCAGCACGTGGCTGGTTCCGGTGGCCGGTAGCTGCGGTCGCGGCGCGGCCAGCGCGCCGGCGCCGTGCGACCCGGTGCCGGCCGGTGCGAGCTGGCCCAGCCCGCCGCCCTGGGTGCCGGTGCTGGTGCGCCCGGTACCCGGCCCGCCGTTGCTCGGGCCACCGCCCCCACCGCCGTTGGTGCCGCCACCGTTGTTGCCACCGCCGTTGTTGCCGCCACCGTTGTTGCCGCCACCGTTGTTGCCGCCACCGTTGTTGCCGCCACCTGGCGCCGTCGGTGCGATGATGCTGATCGTCACGGTGGCC
Source organism: Mycobacteriales bacterium (assembly GCA_039648995.1). GTDB lineage: Bacteria > Actinomycetota > Actinomycetes > Mycobacteriales > CADCTP01 > JBBWZH01. Next base: position 1,440 of record JBBWZH010000698.1, on the reverse strand, counting down.
GAACTGGTCAGCTCGGGATTGGCCCGGCTTGTGATCTGGTACCGGAACGAGTCGGCGCCGGTCGCGCCGGCCCGCGGCTGGTACGTGAACGTGCCGGAGCTGGCGTCGATGATCACCGAGCCCTTGCTCGGACCGCTGATCGGCGACGAGGACAGCAGCACCGAGGACGCCGAGGCCTGCGCCCCGGGCCCGCAGTCGTTGCCGAGCAGGCTGCCCTGCACCGCGCCGCCCGCGTCGACCCGGACGAAGTCGTTCCGGGCCAGCGGCGCGGACGCGAACTCGCCGACGGTGACGCTGACCGTGCCGATCGCGGTGTTGGTCGAGTCGTCGTTGGCGACGATCAGGTACCGGAACGAGGTCGTGCCGACGAAGCAGGCCCCGGGCGCGAACGTGAAGTGGCCGTCCGCGCCGAGCCTGGCGCTACCGGTCGGCGGCGGGCTCAACAGCGAGACGCCGACGGCGGACGGCGACGCTGGGTGACCATCGGCGTCGACGTCGTTGCTGAGCACGTTGCCGCTGGCGACGCCCGTGGCACGGCCCACCGTGGCGCTGTCGGCATGCGCCTGCAGCGGAGCCGCGGATGCCACGCCGGGCACTGCGACCAGGCCCAGCACCCCCAACCCGGTGGCTGTCGTGACCCGACCTACCCAGGTCAGACCTGTAGCCCCCACCATTGCCTCCCTCTACCTTGCGGGCACGACCGTGCCGCTCAGGTTCTGCAAACCGCCCCTTAACGGATATGGAGCATACGCGGGAGAACGCACCGAGGGCGGCCGGCTTGCGTACAAGCCGGCCGCCCTCGGTAACGGTTTGGATATATCTGCCGGGCAGTGCTCAGAAGCCCGGGCCGTGCCGGTGACCGTGCCCGTGGCCGTGCGAGTGGCCGTGCGACTGGCCCTGCTCATCCTCGGACGGCGCCGGCTTGTCTACCACCGCGCTCTCGGTGGTGAGCAGCATGCCGGCGACGGACGCGGCGTTCTGCAGCGCCGCCTTGGTGACCTTCACCGGGTCGACGATGCCGCGGGCGATCAGGTCGCCGTAGACCTCGGCGGCCGCGTCGAAGCCCTGGCCGACGCCGAGGTCGCGCACCTTCGCGACCACCACGCCGCCCTCGTAGCCGGCGTTCTGGGCGATCCAGCGCAGCGGCTCGTCCAGCGCCTTGCGGACCACCGCCACCCCGGTCGCCTCGTCGCCGGACCGGCCGAGGCTGCCGTCCAGCGCGGTCGCCGCGTGTACGAGCGCGGAGCCGCCGCCGGGCACGATGCCCTCCTCGACCGCGGCCCGGGTGGCCGAGATCGCGTCCTCGATCCGGTGCTTGCGCTCCTTGAGCTCGACCTCGGTGGCCGCGCCGACCCGGATGACGCCGACGCCGCCGGCCAGCTTGGCCAGCCGCTCCTGCAGCTTCTCCCGGTCCCAGTCGGAGTCGGTGTCGTCGATCTC
>JBBWZH010000394.1:0-6905 GCA_039648995.1 Mycobacteriales bacterium | reverse complement strand
GGGCCGCGTGGGTCGAGCAGGTCCGGCAGGCCGCGGACGTCGGCGGCACCGAGGCGGGCGGCGTCGGCGGTGTGGTCGTCCGGCATGCGCTGTGACTCGCGCTCCGCCTCGACCCGGGCGCGGTAGTGGGCGACCTCGCGGTCGACGGTCGCCGCGTCCCAGCCGAGCACCGGCGCGACCAGTTCGGCCACGCCGGCGGCGGAGCTCACGCCCCGGTGCGCGGTCTGCACGGAGACCCGGGTGCGCCGGGTGAGGATGTCGTCCAGGTGCAGCGCGCCCTCGGCTGCGGCCGCGTAGTACGCCTCGACGGTGAGGTAGCCGGGTGCGCCGGGCAGCGGCGCGGCCAGCTCGGGACGCTCGTCGATCAGCGCCAGCACCTCGGTGGCGAGGGTCCCGTACCGGTGCAGCAGGTGCTCCACCCGGCCGACCGGCAGGCCGTGCCGGCGGGCCAGCGACACCCGGTCGGCCCAGAGCGTGTCGAAGCCGCGGGCGCCCAGCAGCGGCAGCCAGCGGGTGCGGCTGGCCGGCGCCCAGCCCAGCCCGGCGGCGCGGACGGCGGCGTCGACCAGGTCGGCGGCCATCACCCGGTACGTCGTGTACTTGCCGCCGGCGATCAGCACCAGCCCGGGCGCCGGCGCGACCACGGCGTGCTCCCGCGACAGCGTGCTGGTGGCGTCCGACTCGCCGGACAGCAGGGGCCGCAGCCCGGCGTACACGCCCTCGATGTCGGCGGTGCTCAGCGGCTCGGCCAGCACCTGGTTGACCTGGTCGAGCAGGTAGCGGATGTCCCGGCTGCTGGCGGCCGGGTGGGCCCGGTCCAGCGCCCAGTCGGTGTCGGTGGTGCCGATGATCCAGTGCCGGCCCCAGGGCAGCACGAACAGCACGCTGGACGGCGTGCGCAGGATCAGCCCGGTGGTGCCCCGCAGCCGGCCGCGCGGCACCACCAGGTGGACGCCTTTGGACGCGCGCACCCGCAGCCCGCCGACCCGGTCCGAGCCCTCGGCGCCGCCCGGACCGCCCGGACCGCCCGGACCGCCCGGACCGCCCGGACCGCCGAGCATCGCGCCGATGTCGCCGCTCCACACCCCGGTCGCCGCGGCCACGCACCGGGCCCGCACCTCGATCTCGGCGCCCGATTCCAGGTCGCGCACGCCGACGCCGACCACGCGTGCGCCGTCCCGCAGCAGCCGGGTCACCCGGGCGCTGGACACAGCGGCCGCCCCGTACGCCGCCGCGGTCCGCGCCAGGGTCACCGTGTAGCGGGCGTCGTCCACCTGGCCGTCCCAGTACTTGATCGCGCCGGCCAGCGTGCCCGGGCGGAGCGACCCGAACGCGGCCAGCGCGCCGCGCCGGGACAGGTGCCGGTGCCGGGGCAGGCCCCGCCCGGCCGACCCGCCGGCGGCCAGCCCGGACAGACCGGCCAGCACGTCGTACAGCGCCACGCCGGCGCCGTAGTACGCGCGCTGCCAGTGGTGCCGCACCGGCAGCACGATCGGCACCGCCGCGACCAGATGCGGCGCCAGCCGGTCGAGCAGCAGCCCGCGCTCGGCCAGCGCCTCGCGCACCAGCCCGAAGTCACGCTGCTCCAGGTACCGCAGCCCGCCGTGGATCAGCTTGCTGGACCGGCTGGACGTGCCCGCGGCCCAGTCCCGCGCCTCGACCAGCGCGACCGACAGGCCGCGGCTGGCCGCGTCCAGCGCGGCCCCGCAGCCGGTCACGCCGCCGCCGATCACGACCAGGTCGAACCGCTCGCTGGCCAGCCGGCCGCGGTCGTGCCGGCGGCGGGCCGGGTCGAGGCGACCGACCGGCACCGACGCACTCACCTGTCGCACCCCCGTGCCAGGACTCGTTGGCTGATAGTCGACAGTAGCGCCGGGGCCCGGGCCGGCCGGGTGCCGGGGGCCGAGGACGGGAGGCCGATGAGACCGACCAGGACGCAGATAACGCTGGCCGACGGCCGGGCGCTCTACTACTACGACGAGCAACCGGGCGCCGACCGCGGCGCGACCGACAAACGGGACCTGCCGCACACCACCACCCGCTCGGAGATCCGGTGGGACCCGGTGCACGAGGAGTGGGTGGTGATCGCCTCACACCGGCAGGACCGCACCTTCCTGCCGCCGCCGGACGAGTGCCCGCTGGACCCGTCCCGGGACGGGCGGCTGACCGAGATCCCGGCCGCCGACTACGACGTGGTGGTGTTCGAGAACCGGTTCCCGTCGCTGTCGTCGGCGGCCGAGGACCTGACCGGCGCGGCCGACCACCCGCTGTTCACCCGGCGACCGGGGGTGGGCCGGTGCGAGGTGGTCTGCTTCACCAGCGACCACAACGCGGCGTTCGCCAGCCTGCCGCCGGCGCGGGCCGAAACGGTGATCGAGGCGTGGGCCGACCGGACCGCGGAGCTGGGCGCGCTGCCCGAGGTGGCCCAGGTCTTCTGCTTCGAGAACCGCGGCGAGGAGATCGGCGTCACGCTGTCCCACCCGCACGGCCAGATCTACGCGTACCCGTTCGTCCCGCCGCGGCTGCAGCACGCGCTGGACGCGGCCCGCCGCTACCGCGAGCGTACCGGCGAGTGCCTGCACTGCGCGCTGCTGGCCGCCGAGCGGGCCGCCGGCGACCGGATCGTCCTGGAGACCGCGCACTGGACCGTGCTGGTGCCCTACGCGGCCCGGTGGCCGTTCCAGGCGCACGTCTACCCGCGCCGGCACGTGCCGGACCTGCCGGCGCTGACCGGGCCGGAGAAGGCCGACCTGGCCCGGGTCTACCTCGACCTGCTGCGCCGGTTCGACGGGCTGTTCGACACGCCCACCCCGTACATCGCCGGCTGGATCCAGGCGCCGGCGCGTGCCGACCGCGAGGTCGCGCACCTGCACGCCGAGGTGTTCTCCATCCGCCGCGCCGCCGGCAAGTTGAAGTACCTGGCCGGCAGCGAGTCCGGGGTGGCAGTCTGGATCAACGACATCACCCCGGAGCAGGCCGCCGCCCGCCTCCGCGCCGGCTGACAGCGCCGCCGGCCGGGCCGGGCCGGGCCGGCGACGATCGTCAGCTCCGGGGGCTCGGCCAGGCCAGCTGGGACTCGGCGTCGGCGACGGGCCAGACGGTGGCCGCCAGCCGGTGCTGGATCTGGATCACCGACATCTGCTTGGCCACGTTCTTGCCGGTGCGGTCGAACCGGATCGCGCCGAAGAACGTCCCGGTGTCCAGCGCCGACATCGCGTCCCGGACCTTGTCCGGGTCGATCGAGCCGCTCCGCTCGAGACCCAGCACCAGGGTGAGGCAGGCCGCGGTGGCCGCCGCGTTGTGGTATTCGGGGGTGCGGTTGAACATCGCCCGGAACGCGCCCACGTACTCGCCGGCGGTGCCGAACCACTCGTCCCGGCCGCCGGTCCGCGGCGTCCACTGGGTGGAGCTGATCACGTTCTCCGCCGCCGCGCCGAGCGTCCGGACGAAGTCCGGGGTCGGCGGGGCCACCGTCTCGGCGATCCCGCCGCTGGGCCGGATGCCCAGCTCCCGGGCCTGCTTGATGATCGCCACGCCCTCGACCAGGTGCACCGAGCCGACGATCACGTCCGGGTTGGCCGGCTTGATCTTGGCCAGGCTGGCCCGGACGTCGTCCGAGCCGCTCGGGAAGTACTCGGTGCCGACGACCTTCAGCCCGGACCGCTCCGCCTCGGCGATCCCGCCCGTGGTGACGGTTTTGGAGAAGCCGTCGTCGGCGGACAGGAACGCGATCGTCTTCGGCAGCGGCTTCGCCAGCTGGAGGATCGCCCGCACGATCGAGGCCGCGTACGTGCTGGCCGGCGAGACCACGCCGAACGTCCGCCGGTAGCCCTTGGCGAAGATCTTGTCATCGGAGCCGGCCGCGTCGGCCAGCACCTGCTTGTTCCGCTCGACCACGGCGGCCACCGGCTCGGTCGTGGCCGAGCCGTACGGGCCGAGGATCAGCTTGATGCCCTCGCTGTTGAACTGGTTCATCAGCGCGGCGGACCGGTCGGGCTTGGCACCGTCGTCCCGGTACCGGATCTGCAGGCGGTACCGCTTGTCGCCGACCTGCACGCCACCGCGGCCGTTCACGGTGGCTACGCAGAGGTCGTAGCCGTCCTTGGTCAGCCCGCCCTCGGCCGCCGTCGACCCGGTCAGTGACAGCGCGCTGCCGATGATCAGCGTGTCACCGTCGGTCGCGGACCGCTGCGGAGCCGCGCCACCGCAGCCGGCCACCGCCAGCACGAGTACGAGCGCACCTCCGCCGACGAGACATCTTCTGGTGGAACCCACCGACCATCGCCCCTCGTGGCGTCACCGCGCGGCGACCCCGAGTGGGCCACTGCGCAAAGTAACGGTCATGTCGTCAGTGCCGCCATGGTGGCGCACCTCGACGCGGGCCGGAAGCTTTTCGACAAACCCCACCCGACCAGGTCAGAGACGTGGCAGCGGTGCGACACGGGACGCCGGGCGGGTCGCCGGCCGTCCAGGGGCCGAGCCGGCCGTGTTGCGCTGCGTGATTGCCTGCCGGTGAGGCCCGGACACGCGAAAGGGGCGGCCCCGTTCGGGGCCGCCCCTCCCAGGAGTGCGTGGACTCAGAAGTCCATGTCGCCGCCGCCACCGCCGGGCATGGCGGGGGCGGGGTTCTTCTCCGGCTTGTCCGCGATGACCGCCTCGGTGGTGAGGAAGAGCGCGGCGATGGACGCCGCGTTCTGCAGCGCGGAGTTCGTGACCTTCTTCGGCTCCACGATGCCCTTGGCGATCATGTCGACGTACTCGCCGCTGGTCGCGTCCAGACCCCAGCCGGGCTCCAGGCCGCGGACCTTCTCCGCCACAACGCCGCCCTCGAGGCCGGCGTTGACCGCGATCTGCTTGAGCGGGGCCTCCAGGGCCACCCGGACGATGTTCGCCCCGGTCGCCTCGTCGCCCTCGAGCTCCAGCTTGTCGAACGCGGTGACCGCGGCGTTCAGCAGGGCCACGCCGCCACCGGCGACGATGCCCTCCTCGACGGCCGCCCGCGCGTTGCGGACCGCGTCCTCGATGCGGTGCTTGCGCTCCTTCAGCTCGACCTCGGTGGCCGCGCCGACCTTGATCACCGCAACGCCGCCGGCCAGCTTGGCCAACCGCTCCTGCAGCTTCTCGCGGTCGTAGTCGGAGTCGCTCTTCTCGATCTCGTTGCGGATCTGGTTGACCCGGCCGGAGATCAGGTCGGGGTCGCCAGCGCCCTCGACGATGGTCGTCTCGTCCTTGGTGACGACCACCCGGCGAGCGCGGCCGAGCAGGTCGAGCGTGGCGTTCTCCAGCTTCAGGCCGACGGTCTCGCTGATGACCTGGCCGCCGGTGAGGATGGCCATGTCCTGCAGCATCGCCTTGCGGCGGTCGCCGAAGCCGGGCGCCTTGACGGCGGTCGACTTGAACGTGCCACGGATCTTGTTGACGACCAGGGTCGCCAGCGCCTCGCCCTCGACGTCCTCGGCGATGATGGCCAGCGGCTTGCCGGTCTGCATGACCTTCTCCAGCAGCGGGAGCAGGTCCTTCACCGAGGAGATCTTGCCCTCGACGTAGAGGATGTACGGGTCGTCGAGGACGGCCTCCATCCGCTCCGCGTCGGTGACGAAGTAGGGCGAGATGTAGCCCTTGTCGAAGCGCATGCCCTCGGTGAGCTCCAGCTCCAGGCCGAAGGTCTGGCTCTCCTCGACGGTGATGACGCCTTCCTTGCCGACCTTGTCCATCGCCTCGGCGATGAGCTCGCCGACGGTGGTGTCGGCCGCCGAGATGGAGGCGGTGGAGGCGATCTGCTCCTTGGTCTCGACGTCCTTCGCGGCCTCGGACAGCGCCTCGGACACCCGCTCGACGGCCTTCTCGATGCCCTTCTTCAGGGCCATCGGGTTGGCGCCGGCGGCGACGTTGCGCAGGCCCTCGCGGACCAGCGCCTGCGCCAGCACGGTGGCCGTGGTGGTGCCGTCACCGGCGACGTCGTCGGTCTTCTTGGCGACCTCCTTGACCAGCTCGGCCCCGATCTTCTCCCACGGGTCTTCGAGCTCGATCTCCTTGGCGATGCTGACGCCGTCGTTCGTGATCGTGGGGGCGCCCCACTTCTTCTCCAGCACGACGTTGCGGCCCTTGGGGCCAAGCGTCACCTTGACGGCGTCGGCGAGGATGTTCATACCCCGCTCAAGGCCGCGGCGCGCCTCCTCGTCAAACGCGATCATCTTTGGCATGCGGTGTAGTCCTCCGTAGTAAACGGACGCAGAGGCTGGCCGGACCAGTGCCCGCGACGGACGACCCCATGGGGGATCTCACCGCCCGACCTAGCACTCTCGTAGCTTGAGTGCCAGCCCCAGGTTTAGCACTCACGGGTCCCGAGTGCAAGACAACCCCGTCCCCCCACCGTCCATGCATACCTGGTATACATACTCGGTATAGCGACTCTGCGGGAGGACGACGTGTCGGTACGCCACGGATTGCTCACCCTGCTCGCCGATGGGCCCAGCTACGGGTACCAGCTGCGGGCCCGGCTGGAAGAGCAGACCGGCAGCACCTGGCCGCTGAACATCGGCCAGATCTACACAACCCTGACCCGGCTGCAGCGGGACGGCCTGGTCGAGGCCGTCGGCGACGACGGCGCCGGCCACGCCACCTACCAGATCACCGATGCCGGCCGGGACGCGGTCGCGGCCTGGTTCGGCAGCCCGGTCAGCCGCGCCACGCCGGCCCGGGACGAGTTGGCGATCAAGCTCGCGCTGGCCGTCGGCTCGCCGGTCGCCGACGTCCGCGACGTGATCCAGGTGCAGCGGGCGGCCACGATGCGGGCGATGCAGGAGTACGCGCGGCTCAAGGCCGGCGCCGACCCGGCCGAGGACCTGTCCTGGCTGCTGGTGCTCGACTCGCTGACCTTCCAGGCCGAGGCGGAGATCCGCTGG
>JBBWZH010000679.1:0-4819 GCA_039648995.1 Mycobacteriales bacterium | reverse complement strand
GCCGGTGGCCGAGCACCCGTTCGGCGGCTCCTGGGGCTACCAGGTCTCGTCGTACTACGCGCCGACCGCGCGGTACGGCAGCCCGGACGACTTCCGCTACTTCGTCGACCGCCTGCATCAGGCCGGCGTCGGCGTCATCGTCGACTGGGTGCCGGCGCACTTCCCGAAGGACGCGTGGGCGCTGGCCAGGTTCGACGGCACCGCGCTGTACGAGCACGCCGACCCGCGCCGCGGCGAGCAGCCGGACTGGGGCACGCTGGTCTTCGACTTCGGCCGCCGCGAGGTACGCAACTTCCTCGTCGCGAACGCGCTGTTCTGGCTGGAGGAGTACCACGTCGACGGGCTGCGGGTGGACGCCGTCGCCTCGATGCTCTACCTGGACTACTCCCGCCCGGCCGGCCAGTGGCTGCCCAACCAGTACGGCGGCCGGGAGAACCTGGACGCGGTCGCGTTCCTGCAGGAGGTGAACGCGACCGTCTACCGGCGGGTGCCGGGCGCGGTCACGATCGCGGAGGAGTCGACCGCGTGGCCCGGGGTGACCCGGCCGACGCACCTGGGCGGCCTCGGCTTCGGCTTCAAATGGAACATGGGCTGGATGCACGACACGCTCGACTACGTCAGCCGCCCGCCGATCTTCCGCTCCTACCACCACCACCAGCTGACGTTCTCGATGATGTACGCGTACTCCGAGAACTACGTGCTGCCGATCTCGCATGACGAGGTGGTGCACGGCAAGGGCTCGCTGCTCGGCAAGATCCCGGGCGACCGCTGGCAGCAGCTGGCCACCATGCGCGCGCTGCTGGCCTACATGTGGGCGCACCCGGGCAAGCAGCTGCTGTTCATGGGCAGCGAGTTCGCCCAGGGCGGCGAGTGGAGCGAGTCCCGGTCGCTGGACTGGTGGCTGCTGGACGACCCCGGCCACCGCGGCATGCAGCGCCTGGTGGCCGACCTGAACCGGACCTACCGCGACCTGCCGGCGCTCTGGACGCAGGACACCGTACCGGAGGGGTTCGCCTGGATCGACGCCAACGACGCGTCCAACAACGTGTTCTCGTTCCTGCGCTGGGGTGACGACGGCTCGGTGATGGCCTGCGTCGCGAACTTCGCCGGCCAGCCGCACGAGGGCTACCGGCTCGGGTTGCCGCACCCCGGCATGTGGGAGGAAGCGGTCAACACCGACGCGGAGGCGTATACCGGCTCCGGGGTGGGCAATCTGGGCGCGGTGCTGGCGACCGAGTCGCCCTGGCACGGCCAGCCGTACTCGGCGTCGCTGCGGGTGCCGCCGCTGGGAACACTCTGGCTGCGCTATCCGCCATCGCAGTAACAGCGAGTCACCATAAAAGCTGACCGATCGGGCATCGCGGGCGGGGCTCACGCCGGTCGAACGCCGGGTCTGGCACGCTCTGGGGGGTCGAGCCGACCTGCCCTCCGGGCAGAATGCCTCCGGGCAGGAATGTCGGAAGCGACCACGAGGCCGAGGGTGAGTGAAGACGATGTCCGGGAAGAGCTGGCGGATCCGGATCGGCGCGCTGGCCGCCCTGAGCGCGCTGGTGGGCGGGTGCGCGCAGGTGATCGACGGGCAGGGGTCGTACTCGAGCGGCCTGTCCGACGTGCCCGACGCGAAGATCCAGATCAACGGCACCGACAACGGGCAGGTCGACAAGATCGCCGGTAACGCGATCGCGGACATCCAGGCGTTCTGGACACAGCAGCTGCCGGACGTGTTCAACAAGCAGTACAAGCCGGTGAGCGCGTTCTTCTCCGTCGACCCGGGCGGCGACAAGGCGGCGCCGTGCACGAACAGCCCGTCCGACATCCGCGGCAACGCGTTCTACTGCCCCACCCAGGACATCGTCGCCTGGGACCGGGTGAACCTCTTCCCGGAGCTGCAGCGGCAGTTCGGCCCGTTCCTGATCGCGATGGTGCTGGCACACGAGTGGGGGCATGCGATCCAGCACCGCACCCAGATGCCGAGCACCCACACGATCGTGATCGAGGCGCAGGCCGACTGCTACGCCGGCGCCTGGACCAAGACCGCGCTCACCGCCGGCGCCCCGCACTTCCAGATCAGCCGGCAGGACCTCGACCAGGCGCTGTCGGGTTACCTGCTGTTCCGCGACCCGCTCGGGTCCACGGCGACCGACCGGCAGGCGCACGGCAACGGCTTCGACCGGATCAGCGCCTTCCAGGAGGGCTTCGACCAGGGCGTCAAGCACTGCAGCACGTACAGCGACACCCGGGTGTTCACCGAGATCCCGTTCGGCAGCCCCGAAGACCAGCAGCGCAACGGCAACCTGCCGTACGCGGACACGCTGACCGACGGCCCGAAGGACATCGCGGACTTCTGGAACCAGAACTTCGAGAAGGATTTCGGGCAGAAGTTCACCCCTGTCAAGAACGTGACCGGCTACGACTCGGGCAGCAACCGGCCGTCCTGCGACGGCACCCAGGTGGCCGCGCTGCAGTACTGCCCGGCCGACGACACGATCTACTTCGACAAGACCAACGCGATGCAGAAGGTCTACGACAAGACCGGTGACTTCGGCCCGATGACCCTGCTCGGGGTCGCGTTCGGGGAGGCCATCCGCAAGCGGCTGAACAAGACGGTCAACGGCGAGGACGCGCTGCTCGGCTCGATCTGCCTGTCCGGGGCGTACGCCGGCGCCGTGTTCAAGCGGCGCCCCGGGGACAAGGGCATCGTGCTGTCCCCCGGTGACCTGGACGAGGCCGTCCAGGCGCTGCTGAACTTCGCCGGCAGCTCCGGCCTGTTCGACGCCAACGGCACGGTCGGTTTCGACCGGGTGGCCGCCTACCGCCGGGGTTTCGGCAGCATCAAGAACTGCGCCTGAGCCGTAACGGAAACCGGCGCCGGGCTCCCCGTGGGGGCCCGGCGCCGGTTCGTACCTGTGACGGGTAGAGCCTAGAACAGGGCGGTGGCCAGGTCGCGCCGGGCGGCCGCGACGCGTGGGTCGTCGGTGCCCACGACCGCGAACAGCTCGACCAGGCGGGCCCGGGCGCGGTCCCGGTCCGGGCCGGCGGCCCGCCGGACCGCGGCCAGCAGCCGGCCGAAGGCCGGGTCGACCTGGCCGTGCGCGATCTCCAGGTCGGCGGCGGCCAGCTGCGCGTCGATGTCGTCGGGCGCCGCGTCGGCGCGGGCCACCGCGTCCGCCGGGCCGGACTCGATCCGCTGCAGCAGCTCCACCTCGCGCAGCGCCTCCGCGGCCCGCGGGTGCGCCGGCTCGGCGGCCAGGATCTCCCGGTAGCGGCGCGCCGCGCCGGCCAGGTCGCCGGCGGCGACCGCATCCTCGGCGGCGCTCACCCGCGGGTCGTCCGGCTCGACCGCCGGCTCGCCGGGCTGACCGCCCGGCTGCCCGCCGGGGCCGGCCGGCGGCTGGCCACCGACCGCATCGATCAGCGCCGAGACGAACTGCCGCACCTGCGACTCGGGTAGCGCGCCGGTGAACTCCGCGACGAGCTGGCCCTGGAAGACCGCCTTGACCGCCGGGATGCCCTGCACCCGCAGCGCCTGCGCGATCGTCGGGTTCTGGTCAACGTCGATCTTTGCCAGGATCCAGGAGCCGCCGCCCTCGATGGCCAGCTTCTCCAGGATCGGCGACAGCTGCTTGCACGGGCCGCACCACTCGGCCCAGAGGTCCAGCACGACCGGCACCTCGAACGAGCGGTCGATCACCTCGGCCTGGAAGGTGGCCTCGCTGACGTCGATGACCGCGCCGGCCGGGCCGGCCGCGCCGTCGCCGGCGACGCCGTTCGTCGCCTTCTCGCTGGCGCGCTGAGCGGCGTCGCTGCGGGCCTTCAGCGCGGACAGATCGACCGCACGAGCCAGCGCGCCGGACAGCGCGGGATTCGGACCAACACCGCCGGGACCGCCACCACGAGGCTGCATAGCGTCCAGTGTTCCACCCCGCACCGGGTGCCAGCTCCCCGGCCCGCCAGCCGGCAAGCCCGTGCCAGCGCCGCGTCAGCGCCGTTTCAACGGCAAGTGCGATGGTCCCCGCGTTCTCGGCCGCCGCCGGCCAGGACGGCGGCATCGTCAGGCGTGGGACGACCGGTGATCGCGGTCGAACCGGTGACAACGCCCGACCAGCCGCCCGCGGCGGCCTCGAACACCGATCAGCACGGTCGCCGCCCGGCCGGCCACCCGTCCGTTGCGGGGCGGGGCCGGACTGGGCCGGCGACGCGGATCGGTCCCAGCCGCAGTGATCAGCTCGAAACGGAGCCCAACGTGCGCAAGGCACTTGTCATCGGCGGCATGGCCGGCCTGCTCGTCCTGACCGCCTGTGGCGGCAAGGACGACAGCAGCACCGGCCCGGCGGCGTCCAAAACCACCGCGGCGGCGGCATCGGATCCGCTCACGCTCGGCCCGGACGGCTTCCGCAAGCTCAAGCTCGGCGCGACCGAGGCCGACGTGAAAGCGGCCGGCTGGAAGATCGTGGGCGACCTTCCGGGAACCCCGGCCTGCCCGAAGACGGGCGAGCTCGTCCTGCCGAACATGACCGTCACCGTGTCGATCTCCACCAAGTACGGCGCTGCCGCCATCACCGCGCTGGCCGACATGCACACCCCGGAAGGCATCAAGGAGGGTTCCAGCCTGGCCGACACGAAGAAGGCCTACCCGCAGCTGACCAACCCCACCGGTTTGCCGGACAGCGGCCGGTTCGAGACCGCGGTCCCGGGCAACGCGAACGCCAAGTACCGGATTACGGTCTCCCAGGCCAAGGTCGTCGGCGTCGAACTGATCATCGGCAGCAACGACTGCGACCCCGTCTAGCGGACTGCGCCGGCATCTTCTCAACCCAGC
>JBBWZH010000676.1:0-4395 GCA_039648995.1 Mycobacteriales bacterium | reverse complement strand
CGTGGGCGCCGACGAGCTGCCCGAACGCGGCCGTGCCGCCGGTGCGCGAGTCGATCAGCGCGCTGAACAGGTCGAGCGTGATCACGAGGGCCCGGGTCGTCGATCAGCGCAGCAGCTTGGACATCCGCCGGTCGGCCAGCGACTTGCCGCCGGTCTGGCACGTGGGGCAGTACTGCAGCGACGTGTCGGCGAAGCTGACCTCGCGCACGGTGTCCCCGCAGACCGGGCACGGCAGGCCGGTGCGGGCGTGCACCTGCAGGCCGGACCGCTTCTCCGCCTTCAGCGTCGCCGCCTTCTGCCCGATCGAGCGGTCCACCGCGTCCCGCAGCGTGGTGATCATCGCCGGGTACAGCCGGGCCACCTCGCCGTCGGACAGCTTGCTGGTCAGCTTGAACGGGGACAGCTTGGCCGCGTGCAGGATCTCGTCCGAGTACGCGTTGCCGATGCCGGCAATCAGCGTCTGGTCGATCAGCGCGCCCTTGACCTGGGAGTTCTGGCTGCGGAGCAGGTCGGCGAAGCGCTCGGGGGTGAGCGCCGGGTCGAGCGCGTCGACGCCGAGCCGGGCCACCCCGGACACCTCGGTGACGTTGCGCACCACGTACGCGGCCAGCCGTTTCTGGGTGCCCTGCTCGGTCAGGTCGAAGCCGGCGCCGTCGTCCAGGTGCACCCGCAGCGCGAGCGGCCCGCGGCCGGGCTTCGGCGGGGCCGGCGGCAACGCGTCCCGCCAGTGCAGCCAGCCGGCCCGGGACAGGTGGACGACCAGGTGGATGCCGCTCACATCCAGGTCGAGAAACTTGCCCCACCGGCCGGCCCCGGTGAGCTCGAGCCCGGCGAGCGCGGTGATCGGCGGGTCGAACGTCTTCAGCGCGCTGATCGCGGGCGTGTCCACCCGCGCGACGACACGGCCGACCGCGCGCTCGGTCAGGAACGCGGTGAGGGCCTCAACCTCCGGCAGCTCAGGCACGGCGTCCAGTGTGCCTCAGCTGGCCGGCGTCACCACGTCTCGCCCACGTAGATCGCACTCCAGAACTGCAGCTCGAACCGGACCACGCGGTCGAACGAGAGGCACATCGGCGCGGTCGGCCCGCCGGGCGCGGCCGCATCGACCAACTGGCAGAGCCCGCCGATCCAGTCGCCGAAGATCGCCGAGGACCACGTGTCGACGAACGGCCAGTACGGCGTGGACCAGTTGGTCCGGTCCCGGATCGAGCCCCACGCGTCGAAGTACACCTGCTGGGTCGAGTACAGCGCGGCCAGCGCGACGTCGTAGCCGCGCTGCAGCAGCGACTGCAGGTAGCCGGCGAAACCGATCGTGCTCGGCCCCGGCTCGATGTCCAGGTCGGTGCCGTGCCGCAGCGCCGCCCTGTTGACCATGTCGATGTCGCACTTGTTCGGGGCCAGGCCGGCGGCGATCACCTCCGCGTCCCACCCGGTCGGCGCGATCGTCACCATGCCGGCGATGAACCGGCGGTACTCGGTGCTGAACGCGTGCTCGGCCAGGATCCACCGGTCGAACGCCCCCGGGTCGAGGTTGCCGGCGGCCACCGCGTTCACCAGCGGGTGGCCGAGCACCCGCGGCCACAGCGGGGCCGAATGCAACACCAACTGCTCTGCCGTACTGACCGCGCCCCCGTGCTGCCCCACTGCGAACGGCTCCTCTCGCTATGCCGTCATCGCCATAGAATATCGCATCACTGTCACCATGTTTCGCCATTGTGGACGGCGTCCCAGAACCGCAGCTCGAACCTGACCACGCGGTCGAACGCCGTGCACATGGCCGCGGTCGGCCCGGCCGGCGCGGCCGCGTCCAGCAGCCGGGCCACCGCGGCCACCCAGCCGGCGAACGCGTCCGAGGACCAGTTGTCGATGAACGGCCAGTACGGCGAGGCACGCCGGGCCACCGCCCGCACCGCCGCCCACGCGTCGTAGTACGCCTTCTCCGCGCCGTACAGCACGGCGACCGCGACCGGCCAGCCGTCCGCGAGCGAGGCCTGCAGGTAGGAGGTGTAGCCGAGGGTGGTGGGCGCCGGCTCGCCGGCGATGTCCAGCCGGCGGCCGGCGGCCTCGCGGCGGAACAGGTCCAGCTCGGCCTGCAGCGGGGCCAGCCCGGCGGCCAGCACGTCCGCCGAGAGCGCGTCCGGCGCCAGCCCGACGAGGCCGGCGAGGAACCGGCGGAAGCCCACCACGAACCAGTAGTCCTCTACCAGCCAGCGGCCGAACGCCTCGGTGGCGAGCGTGCCGTCGCCGGCGCGCAGGACGAACGGGTGCGCGGTGAGCCGCTGCCAGAGCGGCGCGGACTGGGCCAGCAACGCCCGCGCCGAACCCACCGCCCGACCGCCGCCCTGCGTCACCGCGGTTACCCGTCCACCCGGACGTCCCAGAACGCCATCTCGTGCCGCAACGCCTCGTCGAAAGCCGCGGTCGCGGTGGGCTCGTCGACCAGCCCGGACCGGTACGCGTCGTCCAGCATCTCCGCGCAGCGCAGCGCGAGCAGGGCGAAGTCCGGGTCGGCGTAGGTGGCCACCCAGCGGGCGTAGCGCGGCTCGGTCGGCTCCCGCTCGGCCAGCAGCCGCCCCAGCATCGAGTACCCCCACATGCACGGCAGCAGCGCGGCCAGCCCACGCCCGTAGTCCTCGGCGGCCGCCAGCAGGAACCCGGTGTACGCGGTGCAGGCCGGGCCCTTCACCGCGCCGACCAGGTCGGCGCCGAACTCGGCGGCCATCCCCCGGTGCAACGACAGCTCGTCGTGCCAGGTGATGTACGCCAGGTCGACCAGCTCGCCCACGTGCTGGTCCGGCGCCTGCCAGGCCAGCCGGGCGAACACCCGGACGTAGTCGAGCAGGAACAGGTAGTCCTGCTCCAGCCAGGCCCGGAACACCGCCGGGTCGAGATCACCCCGGGCTATGCCCTGCACGGTCGGATGCGTCAACTGCGCCCGCACCGCCGGCTGGCCCCGATCGACAAGCCTCTGCGACAGCGTGGGCATGCGGGCATCCTCCCCCACCACCGGCGGCCAGTCCGCCGAAATCCGCGTACCACACCCAACCGGGCGCACCATCCGGAACCTGAGCCGAGCCGGGCGGCGCGGCCGGACGGCATCCGGGCTAGCGGAGCTACCGGGCCCGGGCAAGGGTGACGGCGAAGCGGCCGGCGGAATCGGTCCACCACTGGTCGACGGCGAAACCGGCGGCGGCGAGCTCGGCGCGGACCCGATCGGGGCGGAACTTCGCCGAGACCTCGGTCCGCGTCTCCTCACCGGCGGCGAAGTGGACCGTGAGGCCGAGGCCGGCGATGGCCACCTGCTGGTCGCGGGTGGACCGCAGCCGCATCTCGATCCACTCCTGGTCGGCGTCCCAGCGGGCGACGTGCTGGAACGCGTCGACGTCGAAGTCGGCCCGCAACTCCCGGTTGATCACGTGCAGCACGTTCCGGTTGAACTCGGCCGTCACGCCGGCCGCGTCGTCGTACGCGGGCACCAGCACGGCCGGGTCCTTGACCAGGTCGGTGCCGAGCAGCAGCCAGTCACCGGCGTCGGTGGCCGCCCGCAGGTCGGCCAGGAACTCCGCCCGCGGCGCCGGCTCCAGGTTGCCGATCGTGCCGCCGAGGAACGCGGTCAGCCGCGGGCCGTCGTGCGGCAGCAGGCCGGGCAGCACACCGAGCTGATGGGTGAAGTCGGCCAGCACCGGCCGGACGGTCAGCCCCGGGTACTCCTCGACCAGCGCCTTCCCGGACTCCAGCAGCGCCGACTCGCTCACGTCCACCGGCAGGTACCGCCGCAGCGTGCCGGCCCCCCCACCGGCGCCCGGCCCGCCGACAGCCGGCCCGCCGGGCCCGCCGCCGGTGAGGGCGGTGAGCAGCAGCCGGGTCTTCTCGGCCGAGCCCGAGCCGAGCTCGATCAGGCTGACCGCGCCGGTCCGGCCGGCCACCTCGGCCGCCCGCGCCCGCAGGATCTCCCGCTCGGCCCGGGTCGGGTAGTACTCCGGCAGCCGCGTGATCTCCTCGAACAGGACGCTGCCGCGCTCGTCGTAGAACCACTTCGGCGGCAGTTCCTTGGGGGTGGCGGTCAGCCCGCGGACCACGTCGGCGCGCAACGCCTCGGCGAGGTAATCGGCGGGCAGGAACTCCTCGACCTGCAGCGGGCGGGTCACAAGACCTCCGGGGGTACGTCAAGGGGCAGGGGCGTGGCGGTCACGCCATCCGGCGTGGCCACCAGCAGGGACCGGTCGGGCACGTCCACCCAGCCGGGTTCGTCGTCGTACGGCTCGGAGGCGACCACCAGACCGCGGCCGTCGGCGCGCCAGCAGAGCGTGTCGCCGAACGCGGTGGCCGCGATCTGGTCGCCGTCGGTGAGCAGCAGGTTCAGCCGGCCACCGGCGGTGGACGCGGCCAGCCGGA
>JBBWZH010000377.1:0-6294 GCA_039648995.1 Mycobacteriales bacterium | reverse complement strand
CTGATCGACCCGGCGACGCCGGAGCTGCAGTCGGAGTGCCGGCGGCTGCGCGCCGGCCGGGTCGACCGGGGCCGGCAGATGGCGCGGCGGCTCGCCGCGGCTGGGCTGCCGATCGATTGGGCGCGGGTGCGGGAGCTGGCCGGCGACGGCTCGGTCGGCCGCCCCCACCTGGCCCGGGTGCTGGTCGAGGCCGGCGTGGTGCCGTCGGTGGACGCGGCGTTCCGCGACTACCTGCGCACCGGGTCGCCGTACTACGTGGGCAAGGCGGAGCTCGACGTGCTGGCCGCGATCGGGCTGGTGCGGCGCAGCGGCGGGGTGCCGGTCTTCGCGCACCCGCTGGCCCGCCGGCGCGGCCGGGTGGTCAGCGACGCCGCGATCGCCGCGATGGCCGGCGCGGGGCTCGCCGGGCTGGAGGTCGACCACCCCGATCACGTCGACGCCGACCGGGCACACCTGCGCGGGCTGGCCGCCGACCTGGGTCTGCTGATCACCGGATCGAGCGATTACCACGGCAGCAACAAGGCGGTGCGGCTCGGCGCCAACACCACCGACCCGGCGATGTACGAGGCGATCCGGGCCGCCGCCCGACCATGACGTTCCACGGCCGCTTCTTCACCGAGGCCTTCGTGACGCTGTTCGTGATCATGGACCCGCTCGGTACGATCCCGCTGTTCCTGGCGCTGATGAGCGGGCGCAGCCGGCCGGCGCGGCGGCGAGCGGCCTGGCAGGCGGTGGCCGTCGCGTTCGCGGTGATCTGCTCGTTCGCCCTGTTCGGCCAGCAGATCCTGTCGTACCTGGGGATCGGCATCCCGGCGCTGCAGGGTGCCGGCGGGCTACTGCTGCTCCTGGTCGCGCTGGACCTGCTCACCGGCCGGGCCGAGGACCCGCAGCAGGTGGCCGAGGTGAACGTGGCGCTGGTCCCGCTGGGCACGCCGCTGCTGGCCGGGCCGGGCGCGATCGTCGCCACGATCGTGTTCGTCCGCCGCGCCGACGGTGCCGCGGACCTGCTCGCGCTCGGCGCCGCGGTGGTCGCGGTGCACCTGCTGCTGTGGGCGGCGCTGCGGTTCTCCGGGCTGATCATCCGGCTGATCCGGGAGAGCGGCATCGTGCTGGTGACCCGGATCGCCGGGCTGCTGCTGTCCGCGATCGCGGTGCAGCTGGTGGCGAACAGTGTGCTCGGCTTCGCGGCCGAAGCGCGTTGACCTGGCCGGACCACCCGGTCGGCGTAGCCGGGCGGCATCGGCCGCACGCGCCGCAGCCGGCGCCCGGGCAGGCGGCTAACGTTGCTGAAGTGAAGCGACTCCTCGCGGTGCTGCTCGGGGTCATGGCGTGGCCGCTGCTGATCGGCGGGCCGGGCGCCGCGGCCGCCGACCCGGTCGACGACGCGGTTTCGGCGCTGCGCGCCGACCATCTGTACGTGGCACCGGGTGTCCCGACCAAGGTCGACCAGAGTGCGGTCAAACGCGCGATCGGGGATGCGCCCACGTACATCGCGGTGCTGCCCGAGAGCGCCGGCGCGCCCGCCCCGCTCTCGCTGCGGATCGGCCAGGCGCTGGGCAGCGGCACGGTCGGCGTGGTCGCCGGCCACAACTTCGAAGCCAGCTCGAACCTGCTCTGCGCGGGGGAGGTGCAGGCCACGGTCAGCCGGGTGAAGTCGGACAACCGGGCCGCGCTGGAGAAGGCGCCGGACGAAGTGACCAAGCTGCTCACCGACTTCGCCTCCGACGTGATCGTCGCGCCCCGGGTCGGCCGGGAGTGCGCGGCCGGCACCGCCGCGCAGACGGCCAGCAAGACCGACACGGATACCGGCAGCGCGTGGCCCTGGGTGCTCGGCGTCGGCGCGGTCGGGGTGGCCGGCGCGGCCGGCGGCGGCGCTGTGCTGATGTCCCGGCGGCGCAAGCGGCAGCGGCTGCTGGAGGGCCGGCGGGCCGACGTCCTGTCGCTGTACGACCGGCTCGGCGCGGACGTCCAGAACCTCGACCCGAAGGACGACGCGGTGGCCCGGCAGGCGCTGGCCGACGCCTCCGAGCGGTACACGGCCACCGGTGGCCTGCTCGCGCACGCCGACACCGAGGGCGAGTACGACGCGGCCCGGCGCACCGCGCTGGAGGGCCTGTACGCGGCCCGCACCGCGCGGGAAGCACTCGGCCTCGACCTCGGCCCGGAGCTGCCGCCGATCTCGCCGACGCAGGGCGAGCAGCTGACCGAGGAGCGCGACGTCACCGTCGGCGACAAGACCTACCAGGGCCACCCGCAGTACACGCCGGGCGCGCCGTACTACTACGGCGGCGGCTCCGGCGTGCCGGGCGGCTGGTACTCGTTCCCGTTCTGGGAGACGCTGCTGCTGAGTTCGGTGCTGACCGGCGGGTTCGGCGGCTGGGGCGGCGGCGGTTTCGAGTCCGGCTATGACCGCGGGTACGAGGCCGGCCAGGATGCCGGCCAGGCCGACCCGGGCGGTGGCGACTGGGACTCCAGCGGTGGCGGGTGGGACACCAGCGGTGGCGGCTGGGACTCCAGCGGTGGCGGCTTCGACGGTGGCGGCTTCGACGGTGGCGGCAGCGACACCGGCGGTGGCTGGTAACCGGGTGGGCGGAACCGTGCCCCGGCCGCCCCGGCCGGAGCAGCTCGGGCTGACCGGGATGCCGCGGCGGCTGTTCCCGGCCACTCCGTCCAAGCTGACCACGTTCACCAGCTGCCCCCGCCGCTACTACCTGACCTACCTGGTGCGGCCGGCCCCGCCGAAGGGGCCGCCGTGGGCGCACAACTCGGTCGGCGCCGCGGTGCACAACGCGCTGCGCGAGTGGTGGCTGCTGCCGCCGCCCCGGCGGACCCCGACCGCGGGCGGCGCGGCGTTGGCGGCCGGCTGGATCTCCGAGGGGTTCCGGGACGACAAGCAGTCCGCCCGCTGGCGCGACCGCGCCCGGGACTGGGTGGAGGGTTACCTGGCCACCGCCGACCCCACCGACGAGCCGATCGGCCTGGAGCGGCAGATCGCGGTGCGGACCAGCCGGCTGGCGCTGTCCGGCCGGGTCGACCGGATAGACGTGCGCGGCGACGAGGTGGTGATCGTCGACTACAAGACCGGCCGCTGGGTGCCGACCACCGACGACGCCCGCGGCTCCACCGCGCTGGCGGTCTACGCGCTCGGCGCGGCCCGGACGCTGCGCCGGCCCTGCCTGCAGGTCGAGCTGCATCACCTGCCGACCGGGCGGGTGGTGACCTGGCGGCATACCGAGGAGACGCTGGGCCGGCACGTGTCCCGGGCCGAGCAGCTGGCCGACGACATCGAAGCCTGCACCGACACCGTCGAGGCCGGCGCCGACCCGCAGGACGTCTTCCCGGCGCGGACCGGCACCCAGTGCGGCTGGTGCGACCTGCGCCGGCACTGCCCCGCCGGCCAGGCCGCCCAGCCGGACAAGGCGTCCTGGGCCGGCCTCCCGGTCGAGGCCGACGATCCCGGCGCGGCGTCACCTGTCGTACCGTCCCCTCCGCGCACCGCGTGAGCACATCGCCGGGCGAGTGAGCTACGCGTGACGTGAACCGGAACCGCTCAGTGCGGGCCGGGAATGCTCGCTCTCGCGGCCTGATCGGGACGCTGCGGCGGCGACCGGGGCCGCGTCCACGGGGACCGGCCGGGGGTCGGCTTGTGTCCCGCAGGTGATCGTGATCGGCTTCACGGCATGGATGCGGACGAGGCGCGGGCGTTCCTGCGCGACAACCACCGGGGTGTGCTGGCGACCAGCCGGGGCGATGGCCGGCCGCAGCTCTCCCCGGTCAGCGGGGCGATCGACGACGCCGGTCGGCTGGTGATCAGCAGCCGGGAGCCCGCCTACAAGGTGCGCAACCTGCGCCAGCGGCCGTACGCCTCGTACTGCGCGATGAACGACGGGTTCTTCGGCGCCTGGCTGCAAGTGGAAGGCCCGGTCGAGCTGATCTCGCTGCCGGACGCGATGGACGGCCTGATCGCGTACTACCGGTCGATCTCCGGTGAGCACCCGGACTGGGACGACTACCGGGCCGCGATGGTCCGCGACCAGCGGGTGCTGATCGCGATCACCATCGAGCGCGCCGGCCCCAACCGTGCCGGCTGACACCCGGCGCCGGGCGGCCCGGCGTCAGACGACATCGAGGCGGCGGACGGTGGTCTCGGCCAGCCGGGCCTTGGCGCGCTTGTAGTTCGGCCCCTCGCGCAGGGTGGGCGGCAGCGCCCGGATGGCCAGCCGCAGCCAGCGGAGGCCGAGCGTCGCGCCCAGGTCGGTGGCCGGCAGGCCGGGCAGCCGGTAGAGCCGGCGGGCCCAGGCCGGCTGCAGGCTGAACGCCAGCCCGGCGACGCCGGCCCAGATCGGCCGGGCCGGGGTGAGCAGTTGGGTGGTGAGCGGCATCGGCGGCAGCAGCACGAACCGGGCCGCCGCCCGCGCGGCGGCCGTCAGCCTCAGCTCCGGCCGCATCCGGGTGAAGTAGCCGTCCAGTTCGGTCACCGAGCGGGGCGGCAGCTCGACCGGGATGCCGGCCAGGGTGGCCGAGCGGACCTGCTCGGCCACGTACCGGTCGGCCTCGCTGGCGGTCAGCCTCAGCCCGGCCCGGCGCGCGGTGGTCAGGAAGGAGTCGACCAGGCAGCAGTGCACCCAGAGCAGCAGGTCGGGGTCGGCGACCTGGTACGGCCGGCCGGACTCCGGCTCGACGCCGGTGTAGTGGCTGTGCCGCAGCCGGACCCGGGCGGCGGCCCGGTCCGCCTCGCCGCGGGTGCCGTAACTGGTCACGCCGACGAACTCGGCGGTGCGGAACAGCCGCCCCCAGGGGTCGCGGCGGAAGCCGGAGTGCTCCTCCACGCCGGCCATCGCCAGCGGGTGCAGCGCCTGCAGGAACAGCGCGCGCAGGCCGCCCACCCACAGCACCGGGTCGGCGTGCAACCGCCACGTCACGCTGTGCGGGCCGAAGTAACCGAGATCGTCTGCCACGTTGCCTACGGTCGCACCCCGGCCGGGCATCCCGCGAGCGCCACGGGGCGACCGTTCGGGCAGCGTACGGCCGGCGCCGCCGGCCAGCCCCGTACGGGGTTAGGCCGGCGCCGGTGGGTGGGTCCGGCGCGCCGCCAGAATTGCCGGCGCGATAGCGCCCGCCGAGGTGAGGATGGCCAATATCGCGCCGATTCCCGGCAGCACGGTAATTCCGCTCGCCGAGCCGGCCCGGTCCTGCGCGTCCGCGTAGAGCCAGGCCGCGTCGGCGATCGCGGCGAGCAGCATGATGGGCGGCCCGAACGGAACCAGTCGCGCGATAGCCGCCTCGCGGGCGACCAGCCAGAGCACGCTGACGCCGGCCGTGACACCGGCCGCCACCGCCAGCAGCACCCCGACGGTCGAGGTCTCCGGCGCGGCGCACACCAGGAAACACTGCGGCAGCTTGTGCAGGCCGTTGGTGGAGACGTGGACGCTCTCGAACGTGCTGTCGACGCTGACCGTCACCCACGGCAGCCACAGCCATGTCAGCGTCAGCACCGAGCCGATCAGGGTGGCCAGCATCGCCCGCAGCATGGCCGGATCCAGCCGCGCCGCCCCGCCCCCGGTGGCCGCCTGCCCCGGGTAGGCCGACCCGGGCGCGTAACCGACCACCGGCTGGCCGGCGACCGGGTAGCCGGCGGTCGGGTAGCCGGTCGGCTGGGCGCCGGTCGGGTGGCCGGTCGCCTGGCCAGCGGACGCAAAGGGAGCCGGCTGGCCGGCGGTCGGGTAGCCGGTCGGCGGCGCAGTGGACGGGGACGGTGCCGGCTGGTAGCCGCCCGGCGCCTGGTCGCCGCCCGGCCGGGGGGACGGGGGTGCCGCCGAGGGCTGCTCACGGGTGTCCGGCTCGCCGGTGTTCTCGGCCGACGGCGAATTCAACGGTCCTGCCATTGGCGCAGTTTATGAGCCACATTCAGATCGGTCGGGCCAGGGCGCCGCAAGACACCCGACCGGGTCGGTCAGGTATTTACCCGACGCGCGGCCGGATGTCGGTCGAGGCGGCCCAGAAATCGAGCAGGACGGCCGCGGTCGCGACCGGCTGCTCGGCGGCCGGCGAATGCGCGGCGCCGGCGACCACGTCGCACCGGGCTCCGAGCCGCTCGGCCATTTCCGCCTGCACGACGGGCGGCCACGCGTCGTCGTCCACCCCGTAGAGGACGAGCGTGGGCAGGCCGGTGGCGCGTAGCTCGGCCACCCGGTCGGGCTCACCGAGCAGCGCCTCACCCATCGCCTCCAGCCCCACGGCCGAGGACGCCAGGAAGCGGCGGCGCAGGAACGCCCGCAGCTCCGGCGGCGCGGC
>JBBWZH010000524.1:0-14686 GCA_039648995.1 Mycobacteriales bacterium | reverse complement strand
AGCTGATCGGGCCGGACTTCGAGAAGGTGTTCTACAAGAACAACGTCGCCAACGGCGCGACGATCCAGAACTTCTACATGACCTACGGCGGCACGTCCTGGGGCTGGCTGGCCGACCCCAGCCAGGTGTACACGTCCTACGACTACGGCGCGGCGATCAACGAGTCACGCCAGCTGACCGCGAAGTACGACGAGCTCAAGCGGCAGGGCTACTTCGTCACCTCGGTCGCGCCGCTGGCGAAGACCGACCCGGCCGGCAGCGCGGCGACCACCGACCCGGCGGTGCTGGCCACCGCCCGCGCCAACCCGGACGACAACACGCACTTCTACGTGCTGCGGCACCGCGACAGCACGTCCACCGCGACCAGCAGCACGCACCTGGCGATCGACCTCGGCGCCCGCGGCAGCTACACCTACGACGACGCCGACCCGGCCCTGACCTACACCGGCACGTGGACGCACGCCGCCAACCAGAGCTACACCGCCGGCGACTACCGCGACACCGAGTCGTTCAGCTCGGTGGCCGGTGACAGCGTGTCGGCCAGCTTCACCGGGACGTCGGTGCGCTGGGTGTCCTCTCTGGACACCAACCACGGCATCGCCGACGTCTTCCTGGACGGCGTGAAGGTGTCCACTGTGGACACCTACGGCACCCCGAAGGCGTTCCAGCAGGTGATGTACTCGGCCGACAACCTGCCGGCCGGCCCGCACACGCTGACCGTGACCGCCACCGGCACGCGGAACCCGGCCGCGTCCGGGACGTTCGTGGTGGTCGACGCGATCGACACACCGACGGTCGCCGGCGAGGTGTACCCGAGCGTGCCGCAGCAGCCGGGCACCGGCATCACGCTGGCCGGGCGCGACTCGAAGACGCTGCTCGCCGGCTACGCCATGGACTCGCAGCGGTTGCAGTACTCCACGTCCGAGCTCATGACGCACGCGCACATCGGCAGCCGGGACGTGGCGCTGCTGTACGGGCGGGCCGGCGAGGACGGCGAGACCGTGCTGCGCTACCCGGCCGCGCCGGCCGTCACCGTGCTCTCCGGGTCGGTCCAGTCCACCTGGGACAGCGGGCGGGGCGACCTGCGGCTGAACTACCGGCACGACGGGCTGGCCGAGGTGCTGATCACGCCGGCCGGTGGGGTGCCGCTGTTGCTGCTGCTGGCCACCGACCAGGTTGCCGCGCAGTTCTGGCGGTCCGACACGGCCGCCGGGCCGGTGTTGGTGCGCGGGCCGGAACTCGTCCGCACCGCCACCGCCGGGCCGGGCCGGCTCGCCGTCACCGGCGACCTCGCGGCGGACACCCCGCTGCAGGTCTGGGCCGGCCCCTCCGCCCGGGTGCTGACGTGGAACGACCGTCCACTCCGGGCGGTGCCGGCGCCGGACGGCTCGCTGGTGTCGACCGCCCCGCTGGCCGGGCCGCGGCCGGTCACGCTGCCGGCGCTGACCGGCTGGCGGTTCACCGAGGCCACCCCGGAGGCTAATCCCGCGTTCGACGACGGCCGGTGGGCGCTGGCGGACAAGTCGGTCACGAACAACCCGACCAAGCCGGCCACACCGCCCGTCCTGTACGCCGACGAGTACGGCTTCCACCACGGCGACGTCTGGTACCGGGGCCGGTTCACCGCGTCCGGCACCGAGACCGGCGTGAACATCTCGGCGATCACCGGCCGGGCCGGCATCTACAGCGCCTGGCTCAACGGCGTCTTCCTCGGCAGCAGCGGCGACGCGACGCACCGGTTCGACTTCCCGCCCGGCGCCGTACGGGGCGGGGCGGCGAACGTGCTGGCCGTGCTGGTCGAGAACATGGGCCACAACGAGGACTTCAACGCCGACGACTCGCACAAGCAGCCGCGCGGGCTGACCGGCGCGGCGCTGCTCGGCTCCACCGCGAAGCTGGGCTGGCGGATCCAGGGCAGCCTCGGCGGCGAGCAGCTGGTCGACCCGGTGCGCGGGCCGTTCAACACCGGCGGCCAGTACGGCGAGCGCGCCGGCTACTACCTGCCCGGCTACCCGGACCGGCGCTGGACCCCGGTCACCCTGCCCCGCGCGGACAGCACCCCCGGTACGTCCTGGTACCGCACCACGTTCACACTGCACCTGCCGGCCGGGCAGGACGTGCCGCTGGGCATCCGGCTGGACGACGACCCGGCCCGGCACTACCGCGCGCTGATCTACGTCAACGGCTGGCAGCTGGGCCGGTACGTCAACGACGTCGGCCCGCAGCACTCGTTCCCGGTGCCGCCGGGGATCCTGCGCACCGACGGCCGCAACACGCTGGCCATCGCGGTGTGGAACGCCGACGCGAGCACCGGCGGCCTCGGCAAGGTCAGCCTGGAGCAGTACGGCGACGTCACGACCGGCCTTCGGGTGTCCGATGTGGACAGCCCGGGCTTCCGGCCGGCGGCGTTCGCGGTGCGGCCGTCCACGGCGCGGCTCGACATCGCGGCGCCTGACATCGTCACGCGTGGCGGCAGCGCGACCGTCCACACCACGCTCACGGCGCCCGCCGGCGGGCCGGGCCTGCGCGACGTGACCGTCGGGCTGTCCACACCGGACGGTTGGACCGCGGCACCGGCCGCGCCGGTGACCGTCGGCCGGGTCGCCGCCGGGCGGGCGGTCACGCTCACCTGGCAGGTCACCGCGCCGGCCGGCGAGCAGCCGGCGGCCGCGGTGCTGGACGCCACCGCGACCTACCGGGTGCGCGGGCGGACCGACCGGGCCACCGCCACCGGCACGGTCGGCGTGCCGACCCCGCCACCGACCGGCGACAACTGGGTCAGCGACCTGCCGTTCACCGCGACCAACGGCTGGGGCCCGGTCGAGCGGGACATGTCCAACGGCGAGGCGCTGGCCGGCGACGGCCACCCGATCACGATCGGCGGCACGCAGTACGACAAGGGCCTCGGCGTGCACCCGGCCGGCGACGTCACGCTGAACCTGGCCGGCAACTGCACCCGGTTCACCGCGTCCGTCGGCGTGGACGACGAGGTCGGCGCCGCCGGCAGCGTGCGCTTCTCGGTCGTCGGCGACGGCCGCACGCTTGCCGCGACGCCGGTGCTGACCGGCGACTCCCCGCCGGCCGCGCTGGACGTGGACCTCACCGGCGTCGGCCAGCTCGACCTGGTCGTCGACGACGGCGGCGACGGCAACGGCAGCGACCACTCCGACTGGGCGGCCGCGATGCTGCGCTGCGCCGGCTGACCGGGCCACCGCGCCCGCCAGCGGCGATATCCGGCCGACGGCACCCCCCGGAGGGTTGCCGGCGGCGGGTCGACGGCGGCGGGTCGACGGCGGCGGGGGCTTGGCTGTCCTCGACGGCGTGAGGTCGGCGACCACGGTGCGGGTGCGCCCGATTCGGCCGCTCGCGGCGGTGACCGGGCAGTCCGCCGGCGCGGCGTGCCGCCGCCCGTTAGCGTTCGGGCTGGCTGGGTAGCAGGCCGGTAGCCGCCCGCCCCGACCCGAGGAGGAGCGCCGACCCGTGTCACCGCCCAGCGGCCCGGCCCGCGGCAACCCCGACCGCCGTGCCCGCGGCGGCCGTGCCGGCAGCGGCCCTTCCCGGGGCGGGCGCCCCGGCGACCGGCGTGCCCGCGGCGCCCATGCCGGCCGTGCCGGTGCCGGCCATACCGGTGACGACGGTCCCAGGGAGCCGACCGACCTGCCGCTGGGCGGCTGGCTGTCGGCGGGGTGGCGCACGGTCAAGCAGGTCAAGGTCGACAACCTGACCGACTGGGCCGCCGCGCTGACGTACTACGGCGTGCTGTCGCTGTTCCCGGCGCTGCTGGTGCTGGTCTCGCTGATCGGCCTGGCCGGCCCGGACACCACCCAGAAGCTCATCGACAACATCGAGCAGGCGGCACCGGCGTCGGTCCGCGAGGTGCTGGTCACCGGCGTGGCGAACCTGCAGCGGGACCAGCGCACCGCGGGCGTGCTGGCCATCGTCGGCATCGCCACCGCGGTCTGGTCGGCGTCCCGGTACGTCGGCGCGTTCATGCGCGCCGCGAACGCGATCTACGACGTGCCGGAGGGCCGGCCGATCTGGAAGACGCTGCCGATCCGGCTCGGCATGACCGTGGTGATGATGCTGCTGCTCGCGACGACGGCGCTCGCGGTCGTCCTCACCGGCGGCCTCGCCGACCGGGTCGGCGGCTGGCTGGGCGTCGGCCACGCCGCGGTCACCGCCTGGGACATCATCAAGTGGCCGGCGCTGCTCATCGTCGTCTCGATCATGTTCGGCCTGCTCTACTGGGCTGCCCCGAACGCCAAGCAGGGCTTCCGCTGGGTCACCCCCGGCAGCCTGCTCGCCGTGCTGCTCTGGCTCGCCGCGTCCGGCGGGTTCGCCGTCTACGTGGCCAACTTCGGTTCGTACAACCAGACCTACGGCTCGCTCGCCAGCGTCATCATCTTCCTGGTCTGGCTGTGGATCTCCAACCTCGCCCTGCTGCTCGGCGCGGAGATGGACGCCGAGCTCGAACGGTCCCGGGCGATCACCGCGGGGCACCCGGCCGACGAGGAGCCGTACCTGGAACTGCGCGACACCAGCCGGATCGAGAAGACAGAGGACCTGTGACCGCCGGCCGGGCTAGATGAGCCGGTGGTCGCGGGCGTAGATCGCCGCCTGGGTCCGGTCGCGGAGGCCGAGGCGGCCGAGGATGCGCGAGATGTGGTTCTTCACGGTCCCTTCGCTGAGATAGAGCCGGGCGGCGATCTCGCGGTTGGTGGAGCCGGTCGCGACGAGGCGCAGCACGTCGAGCTCACGGCTGGTCAGCGCCTCGCCGGGCGCCGCCGGCGCGGCGCCGTCCGGAGTGGACGGCCGGTCGGGCGGCGGTGCGTCGGCCGGGCGGCTCAGCGTCGCCGCCAGCCGCCGCGCCACCGCGGCGTCCAGCTGCGCCACGCCGGCGTGGGCCAGCCGGACGGCGCTGGCGAGCTCGCCGGCCGGGAGGTCCTTGAGCAGGTAGCCGACCGCGCCGGCGGCCAGCGCCTCGATCACGTACTCCTCGTCGTCGAACGTGGTCAGCATGATCACCCGGCAGGACGGCGCCTCGCGGCGGAGCACCGCGACCGCCTCGACGCCGTCCATCCCGGGCATCCGCACGTCCATCAGGATCACGTCCGGCGCCAGGCCGCGCGCCGCCTCGACCGCCTCCCGGCCGTCCGCGGCGGCGCCCACCACGGCGACGCCGGGCTGGATGGCGAGCAGCGACGTGATGCCGTCCCGGATCAGCCGCTGGTCGTCGACGACGAGCACGCGCACCGGCGTGCTCACCGCGCCCGCCCGGCCCCGGCGGGCTCCACAGTGGACGGTGCCGGCAGGGTCACGGTGAGCACCGCGCCCGCCCCCGGCCGGCTGTCGACCTCGACCCGCCCGCGCAGCGGCCGTACCCGCTCAGCCATACCGACCAGCCCGAAGCCACCCGCGCCACCGGCCCCGGCCGGCTGGGCGAAGCCGCGGCCGTTGTCGGCGACGACGAGCCGGGCGCCGGACTCGTCGAAGGTGACCGACACCGACGCTCCGGTCGCGTGCCCGTGCCGGCGGGCGTTGGTCAGGCCTTCCTGGGCGGCCCGGTACAGCGCGATCAGCGACGCGTCGGGGTACCCGGCCTCGGCGCCGGCCACGTCGACGGTGACCCGGAACGTCTCGTCGCCGACCTGGCCGGCGAGATCGGCCAGCGCCGCGGACAACCGGAACGGCGCCGCGTCCGCCCGCAGCGCCCGCACCGCCTGCCGGACCTCGGCCAGCGCCCGGCGGGCCGATGACCGCGCGTCGGTCAGCGCCTGCTCGGCCACCGGCCGGTCCCGGTCGCGGTAGGCCGTGGCCTTCTCCAGCTGCACCGAGACCGCGGTGAGATGCTGGCCCAGGCTGTCGTGGATGTCGCGGGCGACCCGGTTGCGCTCGGCCGCCGCCGACAGCTCCGCCACCCGCGCCGCGTGGCCGGCCAGCTCCGCCAGCGCCCGTTCCAGCCGGGCCCGGCCGTGCTGCTCGCCGACGGCGACGGCGGCCATCGAGACCGCGAGCACCAGCCCGATTCCGAGCATCAGGACGTCCGACACGTACCGCGGCTGGGCGTACCAGCCCGGCACCGCCAGCGCGTAGCCGGCGAGCACCAGGACGACGCAGGCGGCGGCCAGCCCGATGCTCACCGCCCGGCCGAACGCGAAGTACGCGGTGAACGGGACCAGCACGAACAGTGCCCGCGACAGCCCCGAGCCGTCGACAGCGGCGACGAAGCCGAACCCGGCCACCCGGGCCAGCAGCAGCGCGGCCGCCGGGCCGGGCGGGGTCCGGGCGCCATACCGGTGCCGCTCGGCGGCGTCCAGCCCGAGCAGCAGCGCGATGCCGGCGACGAGGCCGAGCATGCGGGCCGCCGGCACGTCCGGGTCGCCGGCGGCGCCGTAGTAGAGCCCGCCGGCGAGGACGGCCGCGTACAGCACCGGCGACACCCAGGCCACCGGGCGGGCGGGGCCGGGTGGCGCGGCGGGCTCCACCACCGGCGGCGCCGGGACTGCGGCCATCGCGGCTCCCCTCACCGGCCGGCGCCTCCGACCTGACCTGAGGCTACGGCCGCCGTGCCGACCACTCGACCGGTCCCCACCGCGCGCCGGCAACTGTGGCCGGTCGGCACGTGCCGACCGGCCACGCCGGCCGCCCGGTGAGCGTGCCGGCCGGCACTTACCCGCCGACCGGGGCCGCTCCTACGGTCATCGCCGACCGGCCCGCCGAACGAGAGGGAGCAGATGACGATGTCCAACCAACCCCGACGCCGGTGGCGCGGCGCCGCCGCCGGGTCGATCGTGCTCGCGGCCGTGCTCGTGCCGGTCACGGCCGGGGCCACCGCCGGAGCCGGCTGCGCCACGAGCCGGCTGCGGGTGCCGGGCGCCCAGCGGACCGTGGCCGCCTGCCTGGCCGACCTGACCACGGCCGGCACCGTCGCGAGTGGACACACCGACCCGGCCGACTACGCCGGGCTGGACGCACCCGGCACCGCCAACCCGTCCGGGGTGCCGGGCACGCAACTCGACGGCTACTTCCCGGACACCTCGACCAGCAACACCAACCACGGGTGGAACCACGACAGCCAGTTCGTGATCAGGCTGCCGGACCAGTGGAACGGCGGCCTGGTCGTCGCCGGCCCGCCCGGCTTCCGCGAGCAGTACGCGAACGACCGCACGATCAGCGACTTCGTGCTGGCCGAGGGGTTCGCCTACGCCGCCACCGACAAGGGCAACACCGGCGCGGCGGCCTACACCGACGGCGCCCGCCCCGGTGACGCGATCCTGGAGTGGCACGCCCGCCTCGCCCAGCTGACGGTCGCGGCCAAGGTCGTGGCCGCGCAGCGGTACGGCCGGCCGCCGCGGCACACGTACGCCGCGGGCACGTCGGCCGGCGGGTACCTGGTCCGCTGGCAGCTGGAGCACTTCCCGTGGCTCTACGACGGCGGCGTCGACTGGGAGGGCCTGCTGTTCACCCCCGACGCGCCGAACCTGCTGACCACGCTGCCGCCCGCGCTGCGCGCCTACCCCCGGTACGCCGCCGGCGAGCCGGGCGCGCACGAGGCGATGCTCGCGGCCGGCTACCCGGCCGGCTCCGAACCGCTGTGGGCCGCGCACTACCGGACCCAGTGGGACCTCCTGCAGCGGGTGCTGCGCGAGGAACTGGACCCCGACTACGACGGTGCCACCCAGGCCGGCACGCCGTTCTGCCCGGAAGGCACCGGCGCGGGCTGCGACACCGACTACGACTACGCCGCCCGCCCGAGCACCGTCCACGACGCGGTGCGGCGGGTGTCGCTGACCGGACGCATCACCCGGCCCTTGATCACCGTGCACGGCACCCTGGATGTCCTCGTGCCGATCGGCAGCGGCTCGGACCGCTACGCCCAGATGATCACCCGGGCCGGCCGGGGCAGCCTGCACCGCTACTACCGGATCGCCGGCGGCACCCACACCGACGGCTTCTTCGCGACCAACCCGGACCTCGTCCGGCCGATCCTGCCCTGCTTCCGGATGGCGTTCGACGCGACCGTGGCCTGGGTGGAGCGCGGCATCGCGCCACCCCCGAGCCAGACCATCCCGCGGCCGGCCGGCGACGTCCTCAACACCTGCGCACCGCCGCCGCGTACCTGAGCCCGGCGCGGTCGTTCGGACCGATCTGCGGCGGCGGAAGGGCGATCGGACGTGTTTGGGCGGCTACGATCGTTTCGTGACTCAGGCCTCGCCGCCGGACGCACCGAGCGGGTCGCTCCGGCCGGGTTCGGTTGTCCCGCCGCCGCGTGACAACCGGCCGCGCAGGGCGGGTCGCCGGTGGGCGGTCGCACTCGCGGTCCCGGTGCTGCTCGCCGTCAGCGTGCTGGTGGCCCTCGTGGTCCGGGGGTCCGGCGGGCCGGGCGTCGCCGCTGCCGCCGGCCACCCCGAGCCGGGCTCCGTCGACCCGGCGCGGCGCCCGGCCGCGACCGGCGACGTCGCGATGAGGACGCCGGCCGCGACACCGGCGGCGCCGGCGCCCGCCGCGCCGCCGATCGCCCCGCCCGGTTACCAGGTGCACCACGAGGCGGCCGGCTACTGGGTGGCGATCCCCGCCGGCTGGGCGACGGATACCGAGCGCACCGGCGAGCGGGAGTGGTGGGGCGATCTCGCCCGGCCCGACGTCAAACTGCTGTTCGTCACGATCAAGGCGGCGGCCGCGAAGCGGCAGACGGCGAAGGCCGCGCTGCTCGGCTACGAGAACACGGAGCGGCACGGCCGGGGCATGATCTTCTACCACCGGGTCAGGCTGGTCGACCAGCCACGCCTGCCCGGGGCCACCAGCGTCGCCGAACTGGAGTTCACCGACCGCGACTACGCCGAGGGCGCCCAGACCTGGCACTACCACACGGTGGTCCGCGCCGTGGTCGCCGGCAACAAGCTCTACACGGCCGAATTCATGATCCTGCACGACATCTACCAGGACAGCGGCGACACCGAGAGCGACTGGGCGCGCGCCGTCCCGACCGTCCAGAAGATCCTCGCCTCGCTCCGCCTCGGCTGACCCGGTCCGGATCAGTCCCCGCCGGCCGGCGACCCGGCCGGTTGCGGCGCCGCGTCGTCCCGCTGGTTCCCGCCGGCGTGCTGAACGCCGGCCGGAGCCGGTCCGAGGCGTTGGTGGCGTCCTGGCCGGCCTTGATCCGACTTGCGTAATTTTGCGCCGGATCTTGTCCGGATGCCGGGATCCCGGTTCGAGGGCCGTCCCGATCTCCCGGTCGGATTGAGACGGGCCGGCAGCCGAGCCGGCGGCGTCCGACCCGGCCGGGCCCGCGGCGGGCTGTTACCGCTGGTCCGGCTCACCCGCCAGCTGCCGCGGCAGTGCCCGGCCGCCGCCGAGCCGGTCGGCGGCGGATCGGTCGGCCGCGGCCGGGGTCGTCGGGGCCGACGGGCCGTAGGCCGACCGCAGCACGCGGAACACCTCGTCGCGGTCGGAGGTGATGCCGTCCACGCCGGCGGCGGCGAGCCGGGCCGCGCGGCCGATGTCGTTGACGGTCCAGGCGATGAGCCGGCCGGCGCGGCGGCGCAACCGCTCGATGGCCCGGCCGCGGAGCAGGTCGTGCCGCACGGTCACGGCGTCGTCATCGGTGGGCCGGTCACGCAGCACCCTGGCCAGCGCGTGCGGGCCCGAGACCGTGCGCCAGGTGCGGAACCCGGCCTGGCGCAGCGGGGGCAGCACCGACCACTGCTTGGAGCTGACGTAGCAGCGGCCGGGGTCCAGGGCCGCCCGCAGGATCAGCGCGGCCAGCGCGCCGCCGCGGTCGCCGTCAGCCTTGAGGTCCAGCAGCACCTCGCTGCCGGCCGGCAGCCGGTCGACGGCCGCCGACAGCCGCTCGGCGCCCGTCCCCGCCGGCCCCCACCGGACGGCCCAGCGGTCGCGCCGCAGCCAGGGCACCCCCGGCACCAGCGGCAGGAAGTGGGACACGACGACCTCGTCGCCGGCCGCCTGCACATCCAACTCGAATACGTTCGCGCCGCTCCCGTGCAGCGTCACCTGTCCAGCGGACCACGACGGCGCGCGATGGGCTACCAGCAACACAAGCCTCGACCACCCTCACCAGGCCCAGGCCGCCGTACGCAGCCGGCACCGGGCCAGAATGCCGGACCGAACCGGCCGGCGCGCGACCAGCACGCTTCAACTGAGCGACGCCGCCATGGACAAAACCTGTTTACGCTATCCCGTCCCGCTACCACACTCCAAAGGCCGCCGACCCGGCGTGCGGCGCCGGGCCCCGGCCGGCGAGTTGCCTGCGCGCGGAGCACGGCAAGATGGCGACGACCCGACGGCTGGCCCAGGAGGTGTGCTGTGCAGGCGGAGCACAGGTTCCCCCGGTTCGTGCAGGTGGTGTTGGACACCACCGACGCGCGCGGGCTCGCCGAGTTCTACCGGCAGCTGCTGGGCATGCGGTACCGGCCCGGGCACGAGCCACCCGCCGCCGGCGAGCCGGACCCGGCCGGCCGGGACTGGCTGGCGCTCCGCGCCGCCCCCGGCGGCGTGGATCTGGCGTTCCAGCAGGTGGCCACGCTGCCGGCGGCGACCTGGCCGGAGGGCCCGGTGCCGCAGCAGTCGCACCTGGACCTGATCGTGCCCACGGTGCTGGAACTGGACGCCCAGCACGAGCGGGCGGTGGCCCTGGGCGCGCGGCTGCTGCACGACCGCGCCGACGACCCGGAAGAACCGCTGCGCGTCTACGCCGACCCGGCCGGCCACCCCTTCTGCGTCTTCGTGGCCGAGATACCGGCGGGCGGGGCGTGATGCCGGCCCGGCTACGAACGGTCGCTGCGGCATGGCGGCCGGGCCGGCTCGACCAGCGGGTTACCGGCTCGGGTGCAGGAGGACCTTGGTCCAGCCGTCGACGCGGCGGTCGAACTTGTCGTACGCCCCGGGCGTCTCGTCCAGCGGAAGCTCGTGCGAGACGATCCAGGCCGGGCGGGCGCGGCCGGCGATGATCAGGTCGCGCAGCTGCCGGTTGTACCGCTTCACCGGGGCCTGGCCGGTGCCCATCGACTGGCCCTTGCTGAAGAACGTGCCGTAGTCCCAGCCGATCCGGCCGTGCTTGGCCGGCTCGGTGCCGGCGCCCGGGTCCTGCGGCACGTACACCCCGACGACACCGATTCCGCCGGTGGAGCGGACGACCCGTACCAGGTTGTCCAGCACGAGTTCCGGGTGCTCGTCGCCGGTCGGGTCATGCGCCTGGTAGCCGACGGCCTCCACGCCGCGGTCGACGCCGAGCCCGGCGGTCGCGTCCATGATCGCCGCGACCGGGTCGCTCTGGCTGAAGTCGACCGGAGTCGCGTCGATCTGCTTGGCCAGGCGCAGCCGGTCGGGCTCCTTGTCGACCACGAAGACCTGCGCGGCCCCGCGCAGGAACGCCGAATGCGTCGCCATCAGCCCGACCGGGCCGGCGCCGAACACCGCGACCGTGTCACCCGGCCCGACCCCGGCCAGCTCGGTGCCGTGGTAGCCGGTCGGGAAGATGTCCGACAGCAGGGCGAAGTCGTTCTCGTGCTCCTCGCCGGGCGGCAGCCGCAGCAGGTTGAAGTCGGCGTACGGGACGCGCAGGTACTCCGCCTGCCCACCCGGGTAGGGGCCCATGTTCGCGTAGCCGTAGGCGGCGCCGTCGACGCCCTCGGTCGGGTTCGTCCGCAGGCAGAACGACGTCCACCCGGCGGTGCAGTTGCGGCAGGTGCCGCAGGCGATGTTGAACGGCACCGACACCCGGTCGCCGACCTTGATCCGGTTGACCGCCGGACCGACCTCCTCGACCACGCCCATGTTCTCGTGGCCGAGCACGGTGCCCGGTTCGACGTTCGTGCGGCCCTCGTACATGTGCAGGTCGGAGCCGCAGATGTTGGTCGTGGTGATCCGGACGATGGCGTCCAGCGGCGTCTCGACCCGCGGATCCTCGACGTTGGCCAGGGCGACCTGACGTGGGCCGCCGTAGACGACTGCTCGCACCGTTTCTCTCCTGATCTGACGATGACCGGGCCCCTCTGTACGGGCACCTACCCCGGCCCGGGCCGGCCACACCAGGGGCCCCGGGGTCGCCGGATCGCGGGCGCGGCGGACCGGCACGATGTCGACCCGTTCCACGAGCGGTGCGCCAGGAAGTGCCGGGCAGGCCAACCACGGGTCCCCCGAGACGCCGGCCGGCTAGGCGCGGTCCCGGTCCGGGTCGGGCCGGATGGTGAGCCAGGCGACCGGGAGGGCCAGCAGCCACAGGGCGGCGCCGCCCAGGCCGAGCAGGTGCAGCCGGTCGGTGAACCGGGCCGGATCCGTGGGGCTGCCGGCCACCGCGCCGTACACCGCGATCGCGAGCGCACCGGCGGCCTGGCGGGCGGTGTTGTTGACGCCGCTGGCCAGCCCCGCGCGGTTGGCCGGGACCGCCCGGACGGCCGCCGCGACCACGGCCGCGGTCAGTAGCCCCATCCCGAAGCCAAGTCCCAGCAGGAACGGCAGCAGCCCGAGGTAGCCGCTGTCCGGGCGGGCGCCGGCGACCGCGACCGAGCCGGCGGCCCCGACCAACAGGCCGGCGGTGATCGGGCCGCGCGGGCCGTACCTGCCGGTGAGCCGGCCGGTGACCGGGGCGAGCGCGGCCAGCGGCAGGAACAGCGGCAGCAGCATGCAGCCGGCGACGAACGCCGGGTGGTGCTGCACCGTCTGCAGATACAGCGTGGCGACGAAGACGGTGCCGATGCCGACCAGGTTCATCACCGCCGCGACCGCGTTCGCACCGGCGAACCCGGGCGATCGCAGCAGCGGCAGCGGCAGTAGCGGGTACCGGCAGTACCCCTCCCGCAGCAGGAAGCCGGCCAGCGTGGCCACCGCGAGCGCCGCGGCGGCCAGCACGACCGGCGTTGCGCCGCCGTGGCCGGCGGCGATCACCGCGTACACGGTGGCCGCCAGCGCCGCGCCGGCGAGCGCGATGCCGGGCAGGTCGAGCGGCGCGGCGTGCTCATCCAGGGTCTCGGTGACCAGCCGGACCGTCGCCGGCACCGCGACCGCGATGACCGGCAGGTTCACCAGGAACACCAGCCGCCAGCCCACCCCGGACACCAGCGCACCGCCGATCAGCGGCCCGGCCGGCAACGCCAGCGCCGACACCCCCGCCCAGATCCCGACCGCGCGCGCCTGCTCGGCCCGGTCCGGGAACAGCCGGGTGACCACGGCCAGCGTGCCCGGCAGCAGCAGCGCCGCGCCGACGCCCTGCGCGGCCCGCCCGCCGATCAGCACGGGGACGCCCGGGGCCACGCCGCAGACCAGCGAGGCCAGCCCGAACAGCAGCAGGCCGGTGAGCACGATCCGCTTGTGACCGTACCGATCGCCGAGCGTACCGCCGGCCAGCAGCAGGCTGGCCAGCACGATCGCGTAGCTGTCCACGACCCACTGCTGGCTGGCCAGGTCGGTCCCCAACCCGGCCCGGATCTGCGGCAGCGCGACGTTCACCACGGTCACGTCGAGCTGGATCAGGAACATGCCGACGCACATCACGGTCAGCGCCAGGCGCCGCCGTGATGCGTCGCCGACCGCTGTGCCCGCTCGTTCGGATGCCACCGAGGTCATCGCGATCCCGTCCTCCCACGGGCGGCAACCGCGCCCCTGTCGGGTCAGGCCCTGCTCATGCCCCCGGTCGCGGCCGGCAACCGGGGCTCCGGCGGTGCCGACCTACCACCGCGGCGGCACCGGCAAACCAGCAGTGTCACAGCTGGGTCACCAGGTGGATGGCACCTCGCCGCCCAGCTCGGCCAGCTGCGGGACGATCTTGTCGAGCCCACGGACGTAGCCGACCGGGTCAGGGCCGGCCGGCATCACCTGCACGTGCTCGACACCCAGCGCCGCGTATTCGCTCATCGCTGTCACGAAGCCACCCGGGTCACCGATCGGGTCGTTGCCACCGACGACGAGGATCGTCTTCTTGATCTCGGCCGGGTCGCGGCCTTCCGCCTCGCAGTGCCGGGCGAGCACATCCAGCTTGTGCCGGATATCGTCGACGCCGGTGGCGAACAGGTTGCAGGCGTCCGCGTAGCGGGCGACCAGCCGCAGTGTCTTCTGTTCGCCGCCGCCGCCGATGAGCACCGGCGGGCGCGGCTGCCGGATCGGCGGCGGCACGCAGATCGTCTCGGCGAGCTGGTAGTACCTGCCCTGGTAGGGCCCGTCCTCGCTGCTCCACATCTGCCGGCAGATCCGCACCGTCTCCTCAAGCCGCTCGAACCGCTCCGCGACCGGCGGGTAGGGCACGCCGAGCCCGTGGTGCTCGCGGTCGTACCAGGCGGCGCCGATGCCCAGGAACGCCCGGCCCTGGGACAGCACGTCGAGCGTTGTGACGATCTTGGCCAGCAGGCCGGGGTGCCGGTAGGTGACGCCGGTGACCAGCAGGCCGAGCTGGATACGTCGGGTCTGCCCGGCGAGGAACCCGAGGGAGGTATAGCCCTCCAGCATCGGATCCAGCGCGGTGGCGGTGGCGAACCCGTCCATCTGGAACCAGTGATCCATCAGCGTGAACCAGGAGCAGCCGACCTCCTCGGCGGCGGCCGCCGACGCCGCGAGCGTGGGCGCGAGCGCGGTCGGACCGCCGGGCAGGGTGAAGTTGGCGTAGTGGATACCGATCCGCATGATGTTGCTCCTCTGTCTACCGCCTGCGGGTGTCTACCGCCGGCGAGCTGCCGCG
>JBBWZH010000346.1:0-4204 GCA_039648995.1 Mycobacteriales bacterium | reverse complement strand
GGAGGGCATCACCCGGGTCGGCATGGCCGGGTTCGACCGGATCCGGGTGACCGATCCGCGCGGCTGCCGGCCGTTCGCCCGCGACCGGGCCGGCACCGTGTTCGCCGACGGCGCCGCGTTCGCGGTCGTCGAATCCGCCGCCCACGCCGCGTCGAGGGGCGCCCGGCCGTACGCGGACCTCGGCGCCGCCGCCTGGAGCTGCGACGCCTACCACCACCCCACCGCACCGGAGCCCGACGCGGTGCAACTGGTCCGGGCCATGCGGGAGGCGCTCGCCAGCGCCGGAGTCCGGCCGGAACAGGTGGGCTGCGTGTTGCCGCACGCGACCGGCACCCCCGTCAACGACACGGTGGAGAGCCGGGCACTGCGGCGCGTGTTCGGCGACCTCCCCGACCGCCCACCGGTGTTCGCGCTCAAGGCGCTCATCGGCCACACCTCGGGCGCCGCGGGCATGTTCGCCTGCCTGACCGCGGCACTGATCGCCTCCCGGGCCCGGATCCCGGCCAACGCGCCCCTGGACCAGGACCCCGAGTGCGACGTGTGGCTGCCCCAGGACGGGCCCGTACCGCTGAGGGGGCCGGCCGTGCTCGTCAACTCGTGCGCGACCGGCGGCATCAACGCCTCGTTCGTGCTCTCGCGGGTGGGAGGCCCGGCATGAACGCCCCGGCCCGCGTCCGCGTCCTCGGCCTCGGAATGATCGCCCCCGGCGCCGTCCGGCCGGCCGACGCCCTGGGACCCACCGTGGAACCGCTTGGCGACTGGTTCGACCCCGAGGCGCTGCTCCCCGGCCGCGGCTACCGGAGACTGCCGCCGGGCTGCCGGTACCTGCTCGCCGCGGCCCGCTCGGCTGTTGCCGATACCGGGGCGTGGTTCGCCGGCCTCCCGGCGCCGGACCGGGCTGCCGTGATCGGCGGCAACAACGCGGGGGCCACCCTCCAGGACGACTTCGACCGCACCGTCATCGACACCGGGGCGGCGGATCTGTCCCCGGCCCGCGTCCCGTACATGGCGCTGAGCATGTTCGGTGGCCGGCTGGCCCCCGAACACGGGCTCCGGGCGTTCGTCCTGGCCACCAACTCCCCGGCGGTCGCCGGACTGGAGGCCGTGCAGGCGGCGGCGCGCGCACTGGCCGCCGGGCGTGCCACGGCCGTGCTCGTGGGCGCCGTCGAAGACCGGCCCGCGCCCGTCCAGGGCGGCGGGTGCGAGCACGACCTCGGCGCCGCCGTGCTCGTGTGTGTGCCCGAAGGCGCTCCGGTTGCCGGCGAACGGTCGTACGGCCGCTGCTCGGTGCGCGGCGCGTTCGTCGGCGCGGCGGGCGGTGTGCCCGAGACCTCCGACGTGCTCGACCCGCTGTGGAAGGAACTCCTCGCCGACGGGCCGCCGGTCGCGCGGATCGATGCCGTGCTCGACGACTCGCCTGCGGGAGCGGCGGTCGCCGCGTGGCTGACCGCGCGGGCGGGCGACCACGCCGTCACCGTCCTCGCCCGACCGCCGGGCTGCGGATCCCTCGCACCGCTGCGCCGGGTGGTCGGCCGGCTGGCAGCCGGCACCCCTGGGCGAGCCGTGGTGCTCGCCGGGTCCGCCCACGGCCACGTCTCGATCGCCGACGTGCTCCCCGAGCAGACCTCACCGACCCCGGAAGGCAGGACCACATGACCGCCGCGATGCCCACCCGCGAAGAACTGCGCGACTTCTTCGCCGAAGAGCTCGAACTCCCCGTCGACGACGTCGGCTTCGACAGCGACTTCGCGGCCGACCTCGGCGTCGACTCGCTCGCCACCATGGAGATCCTCGTGCAGCTGGAGAAGAAGTACGGCATCCGGCTGGAGGAGTCCGAGTTCGCCGGCCTCACCTCCGTGGACGCCGTGCACGCCTTCCTCGTCGACCGGCTCGAAGCGGCGTGACCGTGACGGGCGCCCCCCGCCCGGTCGCCATCGTGACCGGGGGATCGCGCGGTATCGGCCGCGCCGTCGTGACCCGCCTCGCCGCCGACGGGTTCGACGTCGCGTTCTGCTACCGCGCCCGCAAGGACGCCGCGGAGGAGGTGGCGGCCGAGGCCGGGGCGGCGGGCGCCCGGGTGCTCCCGTACGAGGCCGACGTCGCGTCCGCCGAGGCGTCCCGCGCGCTGGTGGCGGCCGCCGAAGCGCACCTGGGGCCGCCGTCGGTGCTCGTCACCTGCGCCGGCATCGTCCGCGACCGGCCGCTCGCGCGCATGACCGACGCCGAGTGGGACGACGTGATCCAGACCAACCTGTACGGCACCTACCACGCCTGCCGTGCCGCCGCCCTCCCGCTCATGCGGCACGGCAGCGGCTCGATCGTCACGCTGTCCTCGGTCGCGGCCGCGCACGGCAGCCCGACCCAGAGCAACTACGCCGCGTCCAAGGCCGGCATCGTCGGCTTCACCGCGTCCCTGGCGCGCGAGCTCGCCCGGTCCGGGGTTCGCGCGAACGTCGTCGCACCCGGGCTGATCACGACCGACATCACCGACGACCTGCCGCCCACGGCACGCGCGGCCATCATCGGGAAGATCCCGCTGCGCCGTCCCGGTACCCCCGACGAGGTCGCCGACCTGGTCGCCTTCCTGGTCTCCGATCGCGCCCGCTACCTCACCGGGCAGGTCATCGGCATCGACGGCGGGCTGGTGCTGTGACCGCGCCCGCCACCGGCCGTTCGGGCGCCGGTTACGACGCGATCGTCGTCGGTGCCCGCTGCGGCGGAGCGCCCACGGCGATGCTGCTGGCCAGGGCGGGCTACCGCGTCCTGTTGCTGGACCGCGCCCGCTTTCCCCGCGACACCCTGTCCACCCTGTACATCCACCAGCCCGGCACCGCCCTGCTCGACCGCTGGGGCCTGCTCGACCGGGTCGCCGCCACCGGCTGCCCACCGATCACCTCGGCCATGCACCGCATGGGCCGGGTCACCGTCGAGGGCACTCCCACGCCGGTGCACGGCATCCACGCGGCCCGTGCGCCACGGCGGTACCTCCTCGACGCACTCCTCGCCGGGGCCGCGGCCGAGGCCGGAGCGGAGTTCCGCCAGGACTGCCGGGTCACCGACGTGATCGTCGAGGACGGGCGCGCCGTCGGGGTGCGATGGCGCACCGCCGCCGGCAGCGGCACCGACCACGCCGCGCTCGTCGTCGGCGCGGACGGCATGCGCTCGGTCGTGGCGGACGCCGTGCGTGCTGAGCTGGTCCGCGAGCACCCGCCGTTGACCTGCGTCTACTACGGCTACTGGGAAGGCGTGCCGGTCGCCCGGTTCGAGGCCTACGCGGTCCGCGGCCGCTGGGTCGGCTGCCTCCCCACCAACGACGGCCGGACCCTGGTCGCGGTGTACTTCCCGCAGGCCGAGTACCAGGCCGTCCGGGGCGACCTGGCCGCCGGCTACCTCGACGGGCTCGCGGCCGCGGCTCCCGAACTGCACGAACGGGTCCTCGCCGGCACCCGGGTCGGCCCGCTCCACGGCAGCGGCACGCAGCGGAACTTCTTCCGCCGCGCCGCCGGAGCCGGGTGGGCGCTGGTCGGCGATGCGGGGCACCACAAGGACTCCATCACCGCCGACGGCATCACCGCGGCGTTCCAGCAGGCCGCGCTGCTGGCCGCCCGGCTGGGCGCCGACCTGCCCGACCCGGCACGCCGGCAGGCCGCGTTGGAGCGCTACGCCGTCGACCGCGACCGCATGCTCGCCGCCCGCTACTCCGACACCCTCGCGCTCGCCCGGCTCCGCGCCGACCGGGGCGAGGCCCGGATCGCCGGGCTCGCGGACGACCCGGCCTGGGTGCGGGCGTTCTTCGACCGTGCGGCGGGGACCGGTCCCGATCTCGTGCCGGTGCCCGACAACCAGTCCGAGGAGGTGCCGGCGTGACCGCCGAACGGTACGGAATCGCCTTTCCCGGCCAGGGCGTCAAGGCGCACACGCTGCTCCTCGCCTTGTGCGGCCACGTCCGGCACCCGCTGGTCGCCCGGCTGCTGAAGACCTTCGGCGTGGTGGATCCGGAGGCGCTGGACCTCGGCGACACCGCGGTCATCCAGCCCGCCACCTTCGCCGCCGGCATCGCGGCGGCCGACGCGGCCATCGGGCCGGACCACCGCCCACCGGTGGCGCTCGGCCACAGCCTGGGCGAGCTGACCGCCGTGGCGTACGCCGGATTCCTCGGCGCCGACGAGGGCTTCGAACTGGCCGTGGATCGCGGTCGGTTGTG
>JBBWZH010000512.1:0-22963 GCA_039648995.1 Mycobacteriales bacterium | reverse complement strand
CTGTGCGAGAACACCGTCGGCCTGCTGGAAGAGAAGGGCCTGACCTCCTGGCACAACGCGGGCGCGTCCGACCGCTCCGAATGGATCAACCAGATCCGTACCGCCACCACCCTGTTCGGGCCCTACCAGTTG
This sequence comes from Mycobacteriales bacterium, assembly GCA_039648995.1. Lineage (GTDB taxonomy): Bacteria > Actinomycetota > Actinomycetes > Mycobacteriales > CADCTP01 > JBBWZH01. The sequence goes on along the minus strand of JBBWZH010000512.1, from coordinate 22,831 downwards.
CAGGAGGACGTCCACGCCAACTACTGGGGCCAGCTCGCCATGCGCAACTGCCTCCGCCAGGCCTACAACAACGGCACTCCGCGCGGCGGCACCTGCACCGCCGGCACCGGCCTCAACTCGACCGGGGAGCCGAACATCGCCCTGAGCTGAGCCGGACCCGGGCCGGCGGTGCGCCGCACCGCCGGCCCGGCGCACCCCGGCCCACGCCGCCGACCGGCGGTCATCGGTCAGCCCAGGAGGTACGTCTCGTCGCCGAAGTCGGCGATGATCTTCACCTTGCCGCCGAGGGCCTGCACGTAGGCGGCGAGGGTGTCGACCTCGCTGCGTTCGAGCTGCCCCTTCTCGATGCGCGAGACGCGCGCCTGGGTGACCCCCATCTTCCGCGCGATCTCGACCTGGGTGGCGTGTTGCCGTCGCCGCACCTCGGACAACCGGCTGACGGTGTCGGTGGGCGGGCGGCCTAGGGTGCCGGGGTGGAGATCTTCGCGGACCTGGCGGCAGAGTACGAGCGGCTGGACGCGGCCCTGGCCGGGCTGTCGGACGCCGACTGGGGTCGGGAGTCGGCGGCGGCCGGGTGGTCGGTCACCGACGTGGTGCTGCACCTCGCGCTGACCGAGGAGGCCGTGGTAGCCACGCTGACCGCCGGGCGCGGCGGGCTCACCCCCGATCGCGGCGCGGCCAGCATGGATGACGCGATGGACCAGTGGGTGGCCGCGGAGCGGGCCGGCCCCGAGGTGGTGTACGCGCGCTGGCAGGCGGCGCGGCGGGCGGCGGTGGCGGCGTTGCGGGCAGCTGACCCGCGGCAGGCCGTGGCCTGGGCGACGACGCCGCTGCGGCCGGCGACCCTCGCCACCACCCGGCTGGCCGAGCACTGGGCGCACGGCCTCGACATCACCGGCCCGCTCGGCCTGCCCTACCCGGACACCGCCCGGCTGCGGCACATCGCCTGGCTCGGGCACCGCTCGCTGCCGTACGCCTTCGCGCTGGCCGGCGAGCCGTACGGGCCGGTCCGGGCGGAACTGGCCGGCCCGGACGGCGAGCGGTGGCTGCTCGGCCCGGACGACGCCGGCTCGGTCATCAGCGGCGACGCCGGCGCGTTCTGCCGGGTCGGCGCGCGGCGACTCAGCCCGGCGGACTCCGGCCTGACCACGACCGGCCCGCACGCCGCCACCGCGCTTCGACTGCTGCGCAACTACGCGGCCTGACCCGGCCCCGGCGCCGGCAGGCACCGGCGCGGCGACATGCGGCACGGATGTGCCGTCCCGGCCGGTCGTGGGCCGGCCGATACGCGCGGACAGTCCCAGCCGGCCCGAGTTGCTATGACCACCGCGACCGGCAATTGGGCATTACTGCTTCATCAGGAAAGTGGCTACTGTGCCGGGCTCAGGCCAGTTGGTGATATCTCGACACCTTCTGACCGTTCCCTGGACGAAGGAGTGCTATGTCAAGTCCGAGCCCGCTCGTCAGTCGCCGCCAGGTGCTGCGCGGTGCGCTGGCCGTCGGTGCGGGGGTCGCCGTGGCCCCGCTGCTGTTCGCCGGCACCGCCCAGGCCTACCCCTGGTCGCGGACCCTGAACCAGGGCGCGAGCGGCGCCGACGTCGTCGAGCTGCAGATCCGGGTCGCCGGGTACGCGGCCGCCAGCGCGAGCCACACCCGCATCGCCCTCGACGGCGACTTCGGCCCGGCCACCGCCGGCGCCGTGCGCCGCTTCCAGTCCGCGTACGGGCTCGGCGCGGACGGCTCGGTCGGCCCGCTGACGCAGGGCAAGCTCAACGCGCTGGAGTCGTCCGACGGCTCCACCCTGCACTTCAACTGGAGCGAGTTCACCGACCGCGTCAGCGGCACCTTCAGCGGCGGCAAGGTCAGCACAGCCGCCGCGAAGGAGAACGCCCGCCGCTGCATGTACAAGCTCGAAGCGCTCCGGCTGAAGCTGGGCAACAAGCCGATCACCGTCAACTCCGGGTTCCGCAGCATCGCGCACAACGCCGACGTCGGCGGGGCCAGCGACAGCATGCACCTCTACGGCACGGCGGCCGACCTCGACGTCCCCGGCGTCGCGAACCGCACCGTCTACCAGCGCGCCGAGACCTGCGGGTTCTCCGGCCTGGAGACCTTCAACACCGACCACCAGCACGTCGACAGCCGCGCCGACCTCGGCCGCGCCTGGTGGTGGGAGGACGGCACGATCTGACCCACCGGGCATGCCGGGCCGCCGGGGCACCGTGCCCCGGCGGCCCGCGCCGCCGGGCTAGGGTTCGGAGCGTGACGCGAGGCGCGCGGCGAGCTGTACTCACGATGGTGCAGGTCCGTGCCGGCTGAGCCCGAGCCGGGACGGGCCGAGCCGGAGCCGGTCGAACCGGGACGGGCCGAGCCGGGACGGGCCGCGCCGGAGCCGGGACGGGTCGGGCCGGCGGGGGGAACGGCTGGGGTCGTTGCGATCGGTGTCGTCTCGCTGAACGTCTGCGGGCTGCCGTCGGCGCTACCGCCGGCGACGCGGCGGGCGGCCGAGTTCTGCCGGCGGATCGAGGCGTCCGGCGCCGAGGTGGCGAACCTGCAAGAGGTCTGGAGCTACCGGCTGCTGCGGTTCATCCGGGCCCGGTTGCCCTCCTACGGCTGGGTCGGATGGCGGCCCGGGCTGGCCGGACCGGCCGGCGGGCTCGTGACGTTCTCCCGGCTACCGCTCGGCGCGGCGTCGTTCACCCCGTTCCGCGGTACCCGGCCGGACGCCGGTTCCGCGGTCTTCCGGGGCGTGAAGGTGGTCAACGGCCGGCTGAAGGGCGTGCTGACCACGGATCTGGCCGGCCGGCGCACCGCCATCGCCAACGTCCACCTGTCCGCGAACCGCGACGGCGACTGGTCCACCGGCAACCGCCACCACGGGTACCAGCGGGCGCAACTGGCCGCGCTGCACGAGATCCTGCGCCGCACCCGCCCCGCCGGCACCGAGGTCGCGATCCTCAGCGGCGACTTCAACCTGCCCAGCACCGCGTCGCTCGCCCCGCTGGTCACCGACCACGGCTCCTGGCGCGACCCGTTCGCGGCCGCCGACCAGCCCACCTTCCACCACGAACTGCTGCCGCCCGGGCGCACACCGCACCGGATCGACTACCTGCTCGTCGCCGGCGATCCCGACCGCTACCCCGCGACCGGCGCCACCCTGCTGTTCACCGAACCGGTGCCGCTGGCCCGCGGCGGCCCGGCCTTCCTGTCCGACCACGCCGGCCTCACCGCCCGGGTCGCCATCCCGAGCTGACGACCGCGGCGCGGTCACCCGCTCCAGCCGCCGCGGCAGTCCGCTCAGGCCGGGGGCAGCCCGGTGAGCCGGGACAGGGCGGCGAACCCGTCGTCAGTGCCCGGCCAGTGCGACCGCACCGCCTCGATGCCGGCCCGGCGTACCACCCCGCGGAGGACGACCGCGACGATGACCGCGTCGTCGGCGTAGCCGAGGACGGGGACGAAGTCGGGGACCAGGTCGATCGGCGAGGCGAGGTAGGCGAGCAGGAGCACGAGCCGCGCCCGCACCCCACGGGGCAGCGTCTTGTCCGCGGCCAGGCGCCGGGTCAGCCGCAGCACGTCCGGCAGGATGCGCAACGCCTCGGCCAGCAGCGCGTCGCGGGGCCGCGCGACGGCCAGCACGACCACCAGCGCGGCCCAGGTCAGCACGAGCGCGGCGACCACGCCGGCCACCGCGACCCACCATGAGCCGATCATCGCCTCCGCCGCCCGGTCGGGAACCGGCGGCCGCCGGTTCGCGACCCAGCCTGGCAGCACGCCCGCGGCACCGCCCCGCCACCCCGCGGTGATGTGCCGCCGCCGGGTCGGTGACCCGGACCGACCGGCCGCACGGCCCGCGTGACCGGCCCGACCCGCACCGTGACCGGCCGGCGTGACCGCGCGGCCGGGCCGAGGGCGGCCGCCGCGCAATTGGCGGAGCGTGACAACCTGGCCGGACCGACCGGAGTTCTGGGGGCATGAGACGAACCGTTCTTGCCGCCGCCGGCGCCGCCGTCTTCCTCGGTGGCGTCGTCGGAGTGACGACCTTGGCTCAGGCGGCCGGCGGGTCCCCCGCGCCGACGCCCCGCACGCCCACGGCCGTCCCGCGGCCCGGCACCACCTGGCCCACCCCCGTGGCCGTACCCGCCACGCCGCCCCTCCCCCGGCCCGGCACCACCCGGCCCGGCCCCGCGGCCGTGCCCGTGACCCCGCCCCTCGCCACGCCCAGCACCACCCGGCCCGGCCCCGCCGCCGTGCCCGCGACCCCACCCGTGCCCAGGCCGAGCACCAGCTGGCCCACCCCCGCCGCCGTGCCCGCGAACCCGCCCCTCGCCACGCCCAGCACCACCCGGCCGGCCGCCCCCAGCGTCTCGCCGGTGAAGTAGAGCGGACCGGAGCCGCCCGTCGATGCACAGCGACCAGTACGAGACGTTCGACGACTTCGTCGCGGGCTCGGCGACGCGGCTGCTGCGTGCCGCGGTCTTCCTGGTCACCGACCGGCATCTGGCCGAGGACCTGGTGCAGATCGCGTTCGAGCGCACGGCCCGGCACTGGCGCCGGGTCGTGCGCTCCGGGAACCCGGAGGCGTACGCCCGGAAAGTGCTGGTCAACCTGGCCATCGACGACACCCGCCAGCGCCGCCGCAAGCCGCAGGTAGCCGGCGGGGGCGCGCAGGAGCTGGAACGGATCGGCGGCGCCGCCCCGGATCGCCGGTTCGCCGACCTTGAGCGGCGTGATCTGGTCGAGCGGTCGCTGGCCGCGTTGCCGCCGCGGCAGCGCGCGGTGCTGGTGCTGCGGTACTGGTGCGACCTCACCGAGCGGGAGATCGCCGCCGACCTCGGCGTGTCCACCGGAACCGTGAAGAGCCAGGCCGCCCGCGCGCTGGCCCGGTTGCAGCAGGACCTGACCTTGCGGGAGGAGTCGCGATGACCGAGATCGAAGACCTGCTGCGGACGTCGTTCGCGCAGCGGTCGACCGAGATCGTGGCCACGCCGGATCTCCTCGACCGCGTCCGGCGCGCCGGCCCTGCCGACCTCCCCTGGCGGCGCCGCCCGTGGTTCCACACCCTCGCGGCCGCCGCCGCCGTGGTGGTCGTGGTGGCGTCCGCCTGGCTCGGGATCCGGACCGGGTTCCCGGCGCCGGCACGCCCCGGGCACGCACCCACCCAGCACGACCCGCCGGCGGCGCCCGGCCCCGCCCCGTCCGGCCCCACCCGGTCCGGCCCCACCCCCTCCGGCCTCACCCCGTCCGGCTCCGTCCCGGCTGGCCCGGTCACCAGCCCGCCGGTCCCCCGGACCTCCGTCCCGGTACCTGGAGCAACGCCTCGAACAGTGCCCGTGCCGGGCGCGGTACCGGCGGCGCCGCAGGCCACGCGCCAGGCGTCGCCGCCCACCGCGACCAGTCCGACCGCCAGCCTGAACACCACCGGCGCCCTGTCCCCGTCCGGTACCAACTGACCCCCAAGGACCGCGGCCCGCGAAACGCGGACCCGGCCACACCCGGCGCCGTAGGCAGCGCGACGGCCGCCGGCTGGAGAGTCCACCGCTGGACGCCCGGGTACGACCACGCCGGTAACCGGCCGGACGGTCAGGCCACGCCCAGCGGCCGCCGGAACGGTCCGCCCCGCGGCGCCGGTAATCCGCCCCCCGTGCTTGTCATCGGCAGGTAAGCGCTCCGCGCGATCGTCTCGGCGACCCGAAGTGGGTCCGGACGAGGGAGCGTGGCAGTGGCGGCAGGGCAGGGACGGTCGGCCAGGTGGGGCGCGCTGGCGGTGGTCGCGGTGGCGACCGCGGCCGGCCTGGTCGCGGCAGGGCCGCTGGTAGGCGCCGGCGCCCATCCGGCCGGCGCCGATCCGGCCGGTGCGGCGGCGACGGCCACCGCGGCGACCGCGACCGCGGCGACCGCGGATCAGGCCGCCGGCGCGGCCAGGGTGAGCGGGCGCCGGGTCGAGGTGACCGGGCTGCGGTCGCAGACCGCGGAGGTCTACGCGAACCCGTCTGGCACGTTCACCGCGGTGGAGCACGTGCTGCCGGTCCGGGTCCGGCGGGCCGACGGCTCGTGGGCCGCGGTGGACGACACGCTGCGGCGCGGCGCGGACGGCACGGTGTCCCCGGTCGCCTCGCCGCTGCGGCTGCGGCTGTCCGGCGGCGGCGCCGTGCCGCTGGTGTCGCTGGCCAGCGGGAGCCGCTCGCTGACGCTGGGCTGGCCCGGCACGCTGCCCGCACCGACCCTGGCCGGCGCCACCGCCACCTACCCGGCGGTGCTGCCGGGGGTCGACCTGCGGGTCGAGGTGTCCGCGGAGGGCTTCGCCGAGACGCTGGTCGTCGCCGACCGCGCCGCCGCGACGAACCCGGCGCTGGCGGCGATCCGGTTCACCACCGCGGTCTCCGGGCTGCGGCTGGTGGCCGGTGCCGGCGGCTCGGTGGCGGCGGTCGACGGGGGCGGCGCGACCGCCTTCGGCCTCGGTACGCCCACCATGTGGGACGCCCGCGGCCAGCAGGCGTCGATGCCGGTGGCGCTGGCCCCGGGCAGCCTCACGATCAACCCGGACCGCGCGATGCTGACGTCGCCGGCCACCGTGTTCCCGGTCTCGATCGACCCGTCGGTCACCGTCGGGTCGACCTGGACGATGATCGACCAGCGGCACCCGGACCAGTCGTACTGGAGCTACGACCGCGGCGAGGGCGCCAAGGTCGGCTACGTCGAGGACGCCGCCGACGGCTGGGAGCGGTACCGCTCGCTGTTCGCGTTCTCCACCGCCAGCTTCGCCCACAAGCACGTGCTGAACGCGGTGTTCAGCGCGGTGGTCACGCACTCGTACTCCTGCTCGGCGTCGCGGACGGACCTCTACCTGATCAACGAGGAGATCAGCGCCGGCACGACCTGGAACAACAACACCGGCAACTGGACGCAGTACGTGAGCAACGTCTCGAACCAGTCCTGCGACGACGCGCGGCTCTACACCGAGTGGGGCGGGCTGACCGGCATCGTGCAGACCGGCGCCAACTCCTGGCCGTCGGTGACGCTCGGCCTGCGGGCGAACGACGAGTCCAACCACAACGGCTGGAAGAGGTTCGACTCGGCCTACCTGTCCGTCACGTACAACTCGGCACCCAACGCGCCGACCGATCCGGTGGTGGGCGGAAAGCCGTGCGCGACCGGCGCCGGCCGGCCCTACGTCGGATCGACCACGCCGCCGGTCACCACCCGCGTCTCCGACCCGGACGCGGGCAACGCGCTGGTCGCCGGCATCCACTGGGCGCCCGTCGGCGGCCAGGTGAACGACACCGACCAGGTCTCCCGCCCGGGCCTGGCCAACCCGACCACGGTGGCCGTGACCCTGCCGGCCGGCAAGCTGGCCGACGGTGGCAGCTACTACGTGCAGGCCAGGGCCGGCGACGGGGTGGACCTGTCGGCGTGGTCGGGCCAGTGCGAGTTCACCGTGGACGCCACCCGGCCGGACAAGCCACCGACCGTCGACTCCGCCGACGGGCGCTACCCCGCCGACGGCGCCTTCCACGGCGGGGTGGGCCGCACCGGCCGGTTCACCCTCGGCGCCAACGGCGTCTCCGACCACGGCCTGGACGACGTGACGGGCTACCTGTACGGGCTGGCCGACCCACCGACGACCCGGGCGGACGCCGGCGGCCTCGGCGCCGCCGCGACCGTGGCCGTGGCCCCGTTCGCGACCGGGCAGACCACGCTGTACGTCCGGTCGGTGGACCGGGCCGGCAACCTCTCCGACGTCACGCACTACACGTTCTACACCGCCTCGGCGACCGGCCCGGCGGCCCGCTGGGCACTGGACGAGGGCACCGGCACCGCGCTCGCCGACACGTCCGGGCACGGCAACCCCGCCACGCTGACCGGCGGCGCCAGCTGGACCGCCGGGCGGACGCCGCGCCCGACCGACCGGGCCGTCACCCTCGACGGCGCCACCGGGCACGCCAGCACGGCCGGCCCGGTCATCGACACCAGCAGCGACTACACCATCTCCGCGTGGGTGCGGCTGACCGGGACCGGCACGCCGGCCACCGTCGTCAGCCAGAACGGCACCGCGGCCGGCGCGGCGGCGCTGCGGTACTCGACGGCGGACGGGAAGTGGGCGTTCACCGTCGCCCCGGCCGACAGCGCCGACCAGACGCCGGTCACCGTCGAGTCGACCGGCCCGGCCCTCGTCGGCGGCTGGACGCAACTGGCCGGCGTCTACGACACCGCGGCCGGGCAGGCCCGGCTGTACGTGAACGGCCAGCCGCAGGGGTCGGCGGCGGTCGCCGGAACGTTCACCGCGACCGGCCCGGTCGAGATCGGCCGCGGGCTGACCGGGGATGTCGACGACGTCCGGATCTGGGACCGCATCGTCTACCCCGGCGAGCTGCTGCGCGTCATCGATGAGCCGGAGCTCGCCGGCGAGTGGCTGCTGGACGAGGGCATCGGCAGCGTGGCCGGTGACACATCCGGCAACGACCACCCGCTGACCGTGTCGACCGGCGCGACCTGGGCGCCCGGCCACAACGGCGCCGGCGCGCTGAACTTCGACGGCGTGAACGGCCGGTCGTCCACCACCGCCGCGGTGCTCGACACCACCCAGAGCTTCTCGCTGTCGGCCTGGGTGCGGGTGACCGACCTCGGCGACCACCGGACCGCGGTCGCCCTCGACGGCACCGCCGGCACCGGCGTCTACCTGCAGTACAACAAGAACCTGAACGCCTGGGCGTTCGTGATCAACTCGGCTGACTCGGCCACCCCGCCGGCGCAGTACATCGCCCGCGCCAGCGCACCTGTGCAGGTCGGCGCGTGGACGCACCTGGCGGCCGTCTACGACAAGGCCGCCGGGCAGCTGCGGCTCTACGTCAACGGCCAACTGCAGGCGACCGCGGCCGACACCGCCGCCCCCTGGCGCGCGACCCGCATGGTGCGGGTCGGCGCCGCGACGACGGCAACCGGCTGGAAGAACCCGTTCGCCGGCGACATCGACGACGTGCGGGCCTACGGCGGGGTGCTGTCCGACCAGGAAATCGTCGATCTCTCCCAGCAGTGAGGCGGAAGCGCGTGATGTCCGAGCGATCGAAGACCCGCGGCGTCGCGGTGGCCGCGACGCTGACGCTGCTGGCCGCCGGTGTGGTCGCGGTCGCCCAGGCGCCGGCCGGCGCCGTCACCCGGCTGGCCGTGCAGCCCGACCCGTCCGTGCCCGGCCGCACGGTGGCGGCCACGCCGTTCGGTGCCGACGCGGCCGCCAAGGCCGCCGGCCGGCCGGTACCTGCCGCGGTGTGGCCGGCGCCCGGCAGCGCCACGCTGACCGTGCCACCGGCCACCACGGGAGCGGCGCCGGCCGCGTCCACCCCGGCCAGCGCCGGCGGCCTCCCGGTCCGGGCCGCCGCCCCGACCGCCGCCACCCCGGCAAGCGGCCCAGCTCCCGGCCCAGCCCGCGCCCCGGCAAGCGGCCCAACTCGCGGCCCGGCCGCGGTGCGGGTGCAGGTGCTGCCGCGCCGGGGCGTGGACCGGCCGGAGGTGCTGCTGCGGGTGGGCCGGACCGACGGCGGCGCGGCCAGCGGGCCGGTGTCGCTGTCGGTGTCGGACACCGCCTTCCGTACCGCGTACGGCGCGGACTGGGTGAACCGGCTCCGGCTGGAGGCGCTGCCCGACTGCGCACTGTCCACACCGGACCGGGCCGGCTGCCAGGGCCGGGCGCTGCCGTCGACCGGCGGCGGCAGCGGGTGGGTGACCGCCGACGTCACGGCGGCCGGCGCCGGCGACACCGGCACCCTGTACGCCCTGGCGGCCGGGCCGTCGGGCAGCGCCGGCAGCTTCGCCGCCACGACGCTGTCCCCGTCCAGCGTCTGGGCGGCCGGCGGGGTGTCCGGCGACTTCGGCTGGACGTACCCGATCCGGGTGCCACCGGCGCCCGGCGGGCTGGCGCCGCAGGTCGAGCTCGGCTACTCGGCGCAGAGCGTGAGCGGCCGGACCGCGGCGACCAACAACCAGCCGTCCTGGCTCGGCGAAGGGTTCGACTACGCACCCGGCTCGATCGACCGCGCCTACAAGGCGTGCGCGGACGACATGGGCGGCACCGCGAACAACACCACCAAGACCGGCGACGAGTGCTGGGCGACCGGCAACGCCACGATGACGCTGAACGGGCGGACCGTCGAGCTGGTCCGCGACGACGCCACCGGCGCCTACCGCCCCCGCGACGACGACGGGTCCCGGGTCGAGCACCTCACCGGCGCGGCCAACGGCGCCGACGGCGGCGAGTACTGGCGGGTCACCACCACCGACGGCACCCAGTACTACTTCGGCCTCAACCACCTGCCCGGCTGGGCGACGGGCAAGCCGGTCACCAACTCGGCCTGGACCGTCCCGGTGTTCGGCAACAACCCCGGCGAGCCGCACCACCAGGCGACGTTCGACGCATCCTGGGCGCAGCAGGCGTGGCGCTGGAACCTCGACTACGTGGTCGACCGGCACGGCGACTCGATGTCGTACTGGTACACCCCGGAGGGCAACTCGTACGCCCGGGACAACGACGCCGCCAAGGTCACCCCCTACACCCGCGGCGGCACGCTGGCCCGCGTCGACTACGGCACCCGGACCGGCGCCGAGTTCGGCACCGCGCCCGCGCAGGTCGTCTTCGGCGTCGCCGACCGGTGCGCCAGCACCTGCGCCACGCACGGCGCGAACTGGCCGGACACCCCGTGGGACCTGGCCTGCTCGGGCACCAGCTGCCTGACCGGCTCGCCGACGTTCTGGACCACCAAGCGCCTCGCGACCATCACCACGCACGTGGCCGCCGTCGGCGACGTCGAGTCGTGGACGCTCGCGCACACCTACCCGGACCCGGGCGACGCCACCCGGGCCGGCCTGTGGCTCGCCGGCATCAGCCACAAGGGCCTGGTCGGCGGCACCGCCACCGTGCCGGACGTGACGTTCACCGGCGTGCAGCGGCCGAACCGGGTGGACACCGACAGCGACCAGCTGCCGGCGATGAACTGGTGGCGGGTCGCGTCGATCCGCACCGGCACCGGCGCCGAGATCACCGTCAGCTACTCCGCGCCGGACTGCGCCGCCGGCAGCCGGATGCCGGCCGCGCCGGAGAGCGACACGCTGCGCTGCTACCCGGTGAAGTGGACCCCGGACGGCTGGACCAGCCAGAAGCTCGACTGGTTCCAGCAGTACGTGACCACCGACGTGAGCCAGACCGACCACACCGGCGGCGCGCCCCGCGTGCTCACGCACTACGACTACAGCGGCGGTGCCGCCTGGCACTACGTCGACGTCGACGGGCTGATCCCGCCGTCGCAACAGACCTGGTCGAGCTGGCGCGGCTACGGCCAGGTCACCACGACCACCGGCGACCCGGGCGGCCAGACGGCCACGACCACCACGTACTTCCGCGGCATGGATGGCGACAAGCTCCCGTCCGGGGTGCGGCACGTGTCGGTGGCCGACGCCGCCGGTGACGCGGTCGCCGACACCGACGCGCTGTCCGGCCAGCAGCGCGAGACGATCGTGCGCAACGGCAGCGCCGAGGTCACCGGCACCGTGTCCGACCCGTACCTGTCCGCGCCGACGGCGACCCGCACCATCGCCGGGGTGACCGTGGTGGCCCGGCACACCGGCCCGGCGGTCACCGAGACCCGCACCGCACTGGATGGCGGCCGCGGCTACCGGCGAACCCGGACGAGCTACCAGCACGACGGCTACGGCCTGGTCACGCAGCAGGACGACACCGGCGACGAGGCGGCCACCGGCGACGAGCAGTGCACCCGCACCACGTACGCCCGCAACACCGGCAGCTGGGTGCTGTCGCTGCCGGACCGGGTCGAGGTCGACGCGCTGGCCTGCGCGGCGACGCCCGCCTCGGCCGAGGACATCACCAGCGACACCCGCACGTCCTACGACAACCAGGCGTGGGGGGCGGCGCCGACACACGGCGACGCGACGCAGGTCGACGTGCTGGCCGACTTCGCCGGCGGCGCGCCGACCTACCTGACCGACCACCGCGCGGCCTACGACGCCTACGGCCGGGTCACCGACACGTGGGACGTCAAGAACGGGCACTCGACCACCAGCTACAGCCCCGCGACCGGCCCGGTGACCCGGCAGACCACCGCCGACCAGAAGGGGTTCAGCACGGTCACCGACCTGCAGCCGGCCTGGGGCGTTCCGGTCGGGCAGACCGACCCCAACGGGAAGCGGACCGACCTGGCGTACGACCCGTTCGGCCGGCTCATCTCGGTCTGGCTGCCCGGCCGGGCGAAGGCCAGCCAGGGCCCGAGCACCAGCTACGGCTACACGATCCGCACCGACGGCGCGGCCGCGGTGAGCACCGCCGAGCTCGGCCCGAACGGCACCACGACCACCTCGTACCAGCTCTACGACGGCCTGCTGCGGCCGCGGCAGACCCAGCGGCCGGCGTCCGGGCCGGACGGCGGCCGGGTCGTCACCGACACCTACTACGACAGCGCGGGCCGGGCGTACGAGACCAACGCCGACTACGTGACCGACGGCGCGCCCGGCGCCGACCTGTTCGGCCCGGCCGGCGACAACGTGATCCCCAACCAGACGCTCACCCTGTTCGACGGCGCCGGCCGGCCGACCGCGGCGGTGCAGCGGTCGCTGGGCGTGGAGCAGTGGCGGACGACGACCGGGTACGGCGGCGACCGCACCGACGTGACCCCGCCGGCCGGCGGCATCGCCACCAGCACGGTCACCGACGCCCGCGGGCACACCGTCGAACTGCGCCAGTACCACGGGGCGACGCCGAGCGGCCCGTACGACGGCACCAGCTACCGCTACGACGCCCGGAACCTGCTCGGCTCGGTCACCGGCCCCGGTGGCAGCACCTGGGCGTACCACTACGACGCCCGCGGCCGGCAGGTGCGGGTCGACGACCCGGACCAGGGCACCTCGTCCAGCCGGTACGACGACGCCGGCGAGGTCGTGTCGACCACCGACGCCCGCGGTGCCACCGTCGCGTACAGCTACGACGAGCTGGGCCGGCGGACCGCCGGGTACGCCGGCAGCACCGCCGGCACCAAGCTGGCCGAGTGGACCTACGACACGCTGCCGGGCGGGGCGGCCGCCCGCGGCCAGCTGGTCTCCGCCACCCGCTACGTCGACGGCAACGCCTACACCAGCACGGTCACCGGCTACGACGACCGCTACCAGCCGACCGGCGGCACGGTCAGCATCCCGGCCGCGGAGGGCGCCCTGGCCGGCACGTACACGTTCGGCAACACGTACAAGGTGGACGGCAGCCTGTCCACGGTCACCCAGCCGGCGGCCGGCGGGCTGCCCCGGGAGACGCTCGGTGTCGGCTACGACGACCTCGGCGAGCCGGCCACGCTGACCGGGTCGACCAGCTACCTGACGCAGGCGCAGTACACCCGCTACGGCGAGCCGGCGATCTACACGTTCTCGGTGAACGGGCCGGACAGCGGGCCGATCGCGCAGACCGGGCTCTACTACGACCCGGTGACCCGGCGGCCGGCCGAGGCCAGGACGATCCGGGAGACCAGCCCGTCCACCGTCGCCGACGTCCACTACGGCTGGAACCCGGGCGGCGAGCTGACCTCGGTGGCCGACACCCAGTCCGCCGACACGCAGTGCTTCGGATACGACGCCGTGCAGCGGCTCACCCAGGCCTGGACGCCGGCCTCGGCCAACTGCGCGGCCGCGCCGACCACGGCCGGGCTCGGCGGCCCGGCACCGTACTGGCAGTCCTGGACGTACGACGCGGCCGGCGACCGGGCCTCGGAGACCGACCACGCCACCGGCGGCGATGTGACCAGCAGGTACGCCTACCCGGCGGCCGACCAGCCGCAGCCGCACGCGGTCAGCAGCGTCACCACCACCGGCCCGGCCGGCACCAGCACCGACCGGTACGGCTACGACCCGGCCGGCGACACGCTCAGCCGGCCCGGCCCCGGCGGCGGCACCGAGCAGCTGACCTGGGACGCGACCGGCGCGTTGACCACGGTGGCCGGCGCGACGACCGCCAGCTACGTCGACGGCGCCGACGGCCAACTGCTGGTCGCGCACGACACCACCGGCGCCACCCTCTACCTGCCCGGCCTGGAGCTGCACCTCGCCCCGGGTGCCGGCGCGCCGACCGCGACCCGCTTCTACACGTTCGGCGGCCGCGTCATCGGGCAGCGCAGCAGCGCCGGCGTGACCTGGCTGGTGCCCGACTGGCAGGGCACCGAGCAGATCGCGATCGGCGCCGACGGCGGCCAGCCGGTGACGCAGCGCCGGCAGACGCCGTTCGGCGACCCGCGCGGCCCGGCCGTGGCCTGGCCCAACCGGCACGGCTTCGTCGGCGGCGTCGACCAGCCGACCGGGCTGACCGACCTCGGCGCCCGCGCCTACGATCCGGACACCGGCCGGTTCGCCTCGGTAGACCCGGAGTTCGACAGCACCGACCCGCAGCAGACGCAGGGCTACGCGTACGCCGACAACGACCCGACCACGCACAGCGACCCGACCGGCCTGCACCTGGCGTGCGGCGGCATGGGCGGCGACTACACCCCCTGCCCGCCGGGCGGCGGCGGTACCACCGGCTGCGCGGTGCTGGGCTGCGGCAACCCGAACAGCGGCACGAACGTTCCCCCGAGGAGTATCCACCCGGCAGGGACATACGGCAGGCCTCCTTGCACCAACGCCGTGTGGTGGATGTGCACGACCAAGCCGAAGCCCGACCCGCCGAAGCCGAAGCGGAAGGCGCCGCCCAAGCCCAAGCCGCACGGCGGCACCGGGGCGGTCTGCTTCAACTTCGGAGTCGGCGCCTTCTGGCAGGCGGGCGCGGCCTACTGCCTCGGCGTGGACCAGCACAAGGACAAGCACGGGCATCTCAAGAACGGCCTGTTCGGCGAGGTCACCGACGTCACCCCGCGGGGCGGAAAGGGGGGCCTCGGCTTCGGGCTCGGCGTCACCCTCCAGGGGTCCAACGCGAAGGACAAGGACGGGCTCGCCGGGCCGTTCGGCTACGGTTCGGGCTCGATCGGCCCGGTCCAGGGTGGTGTCGCCGCCGGCGGTGGTGTCGAGGTGGTGGAACTCGGCGTCAGCGCGGGCCCGAGTTCCGGCCAGGGCGGCACGTCCAACACCACGGTGACCGACTACTGGGCGGAGTGGTGAGAGGCTGACGCCGGGGTCAGCGGGTGCCGTGCTCGGCGAGGGTCCCGGCGAGCAGCGCCTTCGCCTGCTCGGCGAGCAGCCCGTAGGACCCCCGCTCGGCCAACGCCAGCGCCTGCTCGGCGTGCGCGACGGCGGCGCGCGGACCGGTCACGTACCGGTCCGCCGCCGCCAGGCCGAGGAGGGCCTCGACCTCCTCGTAGCCGGCCCCGATCGCGCGGGCGGTTTGCAGCGCCTGCTGGTGCTGCCCGACCGCGTCGGCGTACCGGCCGAGCAGCGCGAAGACGGTCCCGGTGATGTTCGCGGCGGTGGCCTCGATGCGCTGGTCGCCGGCCTCGGCGGCCAGCCGCCGCGCCAGTGCCGCGTGCTCCAGTGCCGGGCCGCCCCGGCCGGCAGCGCGTTGTACGGCGGCCAGGTTGGCCTGGGTGTCGGCCTGGCCGTGCAGGCTGCCGCCCTCCCGGTAGAGCGCGTACGCCGCGCTGATCGACTCCAGCGCCTCGTCCAGCCGGCCGAGCTGCCAGTGGGTCTCGCCGAGGTTGTTGAGCGCCAGCGCCTGGCCGTCGCGGTAGCCGGTGCCACGGTGCGCTGCCAGTGCCCGGGTGAAATGGTCGGCCGCCAGGTCGAGCCGCCCCAACTGGAAGTACACCACGCCCAGGTTGCCGAGATCGGTCGCCGCGTTGGTGGGCCGGCCATCCGCCTGATGCCGGGCCAGCGCCCGGGCATGGTGGTCGGCAGCCTCCTCGAGCTTCCCCAACGCCCGGTACACCAGCCCGAGGTTGGCCAGCGAACCAGACTCGCCGTCGCTCCAGCCGGCCTGCGCGCTCAGCGCCAGCGCCTGCTCGTGATGGCCGATCGCCTCGGCTGACCGCCCTGCGCAGTGCACGGCCATGCCGAGGCTGAGCTGGGCAGCTGCCTGGCCTGGCAGGTCGCCGCTGCCGGTCGCGGCGGCCACCGCGGCACTGGCCACCGCGATCCACTCGGCGAGGTTGCGGCGCTGCCAGAAGTAGCCGCGCAGCGAGTCGGCGAGCAGTACGGCCATCGGCGCCGGCCCGCGCTCAGCCGTCTCCACCGCGGCCGCCGCCAGGTTGCGCCACTCGGCGTCCAGCCAGGCCAGCGCGGCGGCATGGTCGGTATGGACCGCCTCCGGCGGCACCAACGGCGACGGCGGCTGCGGCAGCCGCAACAGCTGTGGGTGCAGCAGCCTGGTCGCGGTGTCCGCGCCGCGCAGGTACCAGGCCAGCAGCCGCTGGCGTTCCGCGGCTCCGCCGCCGTCGGCCGCGGCGCGTTCGGCCGCGTACAGCCGGACCAGGTCGTGCATCGAGTAGCGGTCGCCCTGCTCGGCGACCAGGTGCGCGGCGACCAGGCGGCGCAGCGCCTGGCGGGTGACCGGCGCCGGCGTCGCGGCGAGCGCGGCAGCCGCCGGGACGCCGATGTCGGCACCGGGAGCGAGCGCGAGCAGCCGGAACAGCCGCCGGTCGCCGGCGTCCAGCCGCCGGTAGGACAGGTCGAAGGTGGCCCGGACCGACGATCGCGGGTCGCCCGGCACCGACAGCTCCGCCCACCGGTCCGCGCGCAGCTCGGCGACCTGGTCGGCGAGCCGCCGGCTCGGGTCGGCGGCCAGCCGGGCCGCCATGATCCGCAGCGCCAGCGGCAGGTAGCCGCAGAGCACCGCCAGCTCGGCGGCGGCGGCCGGCTCGGCGGCCACCCGCGAGTCGCCGAGCGCCGCGGCGAGCAGGTGCAGCGCATCCTCGCCGCCGAGCACGTCCAAGGTGATTCGCCGGGCGCCTTCGTGGGCGACCAGCCCGTCCAGCCGGCCGCGGCTGGTGACCAGTGCCAGGCAGCCCGGCGCGCCCGGCAGCAGCGGGCGGACCGTCTCGACGTCCCGGGCGTTGTCCAGCAGGACGAGCACCCGCCGGCCGGCCAGCAACGACCGGTACAACGCGGCGGCCTCGGCGACATCGGCCGGCACCCGCTCGGCCGGCACCCCGAGCGCCCGCAGGAACCGGCCCAGCGCCTCCGCCGGACGCACCGGCGCCGCGTGCGCATAGCCGCGCAGGTCCACGTGCAGCTGGCCGTCGGGGAATTCGGCGGCAACCCGGTGCGCCCAACGCACGGCGAGTGCGCTCTTGCCGACGCCACCGATCCCGTCCAGCGCGGAGACCACCACCGACAGCGGGGACGCGGCCCGGCGCAGCTCATCCAGCGCGGCCAGCTCACCGGCCCGGCCGGCGAAGCCCGCGGTCTCCGGCGGCAGCTGCGCCGGCACCGGGACCAGGTCGGGGCGCCACCACGGCGGCGGCTCGGGTTGGTCGTCCGGGCGGAGCACCCGCATGAGCGTGTCCTGCAGCGCACGGCCCGGATCCACGCCGAGCTCGTCGGCCAGCCGCGACCGGAGCCGCTCGTACCGGGCCAGCGCCTCGGCCTGCCGGCCGGCGCCGGCCAGCGCCTCGATCAGCACCGCGTGCACCTGCTCGTCCAGCGGGTGCCGGGCGGCGAACGGGCTCAGCGCCTCGACGGCGTCCGCGCCGCGCCCGACCGCCAGCAGCGCCCGGCCGTACCGCACGGTGGCGGCCAGCCGGGCCCGGTGCAGCCCCTCCAGCACGGCCTCGGTCGCGAACCCGCAGGCCACGCCGGGCAGCGGCGCGTCCGCGCGCCACAGCGCCAGCGCCGCGCCGAGCAGGTCGACCTGGCCGCCGGGCGGCAGCGGCTCGGCGGCCGAGACCAGCGCGCGGAACCGGTCCGCGTCCACCGGGCCGGCCAGCACGTAGCCCGTCGCGGTGGACCCGATGCCGATGCCACCGCCGGATGCCTCCCGCAGCCACCGGCGCGCCCGGTGCACCGCGACCGGCAGCGTGGACCGGTGCCGGCCCGACCCGCCGTCCGGCCACAGCACCTGCTCCAGCTCCGGCCCGGCCATCCCCGGCCGGCCGGCCAGGGCCAGCACGCCGACCAGCGCCTGCAGCTGCCCGGCCGGCGCCACCGACACCTCGCCGGCCCGGCGGACGGCGACCGGGCCCAGCACGAGCACCTCCACCTCGGGCGCCAACCGCTGGCTCATCCCGACAGGATGCCCCCGCCCGGCGGTGCCGCGGCGACCAGCCCACCCCCGGGCCCGGCCGCATTGCCGAAACTATATAGACGTGCCTATATTAAAGGCATGGGCGACCGCAGCGCGGACGTCGGCGAAGTGCTCCTCGGTCTGGCTTCCGCGGCCATCCGGTACCGGGAACGCGACCTCAGCCTGACCGCCACCTCGACCATCGCCACCCTGGAGCGGACCGGCCCGCGGCGGCTGACCGATCTCGCCGCGGCCGAGGGGGTGACCCAGCCGTCCATGACGGCCGTGGTCAGCCAGCTCGAACGGCTCGGCCTCGCCGAGCGCCGGCGCGGCAACCGGGACGGCCGGGTGGTGATGGTGGCCGTCACCGGCGCCGGGCGCGCGTACCTGCGCGGCATCCGCCGCTCCGGCAGCTCCGCCTTCAGCGTGCTGATCGACAAGCTGCCCGAGCCGGAGGCGGCCCAACTCGCGGCCGCCCTCCCGGCCCTCCGCCACCTGCTGGAGCTGGCCGAGGGCGCGAAGATCGCGATCAGCGGCCCACTCCCCCGCCGGCCCCGCTCGGCCCGGCGCAACCCCGACGAGGTGACCACATGAGCGAGCTGAGTGGGCGCAGCGGCCCGGTACCCGGCCGTGACCCCGAGCGGGCCATGAGCGAGCGGGACGCGATGTCACTCGGGACGCCCGCGGACCGGTGGCCGGCCCACCGCGAGGAGCGGGCGCTGGCCCCGGACCGCCGGCACCCGGTGATCGTCGTCGGGCTCGACGGATCCGCGACCAGCTGGGACGCGTTCGCCTGGGCGGTCGGCGAGGCCACCCGCAGCAACGGCACGCTCACCGCCGTCTACGCCACGCCGCTGGTCAACAGGGTCGCCGCGTTCGGCATGCCGTTCGACTACGCCGCCGCCGAGCAGGCCTGGCAGGACGCGGCCGCGGAGCTGCGCGACGAGGCCGAGCAGCGCGTCCGCGGCCTCGGCCTGCGCCTGGAGTTCGTCCGGGAGCAGGGCGACCCCGCCCAGGCGCTGACCCGGGTCGCCGGCTGCGCCCAGGCCGACCTCATCGTCGTCGGGACCTCGGCCAAGATGCGCCACCACGTCACCCGCTCCCTCGGCCGGCGGCTGCTGTCGAAGCGCGGCGCGCCGGTCATCGCGGTCGTGCCCTGACCCCGCCGGCCCGAACGTCGTAGTCCACCGCGGTGCCGGCCGCACCGGGACCCCGGGCGTCGGGCGGGTTACGGTCGTCCCCGATGACCGGAACCGCCGGTGGGCGGCTCCGCCAACCGGCCGGAGGGACGCAGCATGCGGGCAGTCGTGTTCTCCCGGCCGCACGAGTTCGGCGTCACCGAGGTGCCCGACCCGGTGCCGGGGCCGGGCGAGGTGCGGCTGCGGACGGTCGTGACCGGGGTCTGCGGCACCGACCGGCACCTGCTGGCCGGCGGCTTCCTGGCCCGCTACCCGCTGATCCCGGGCCACGAGATCGTCGGCGCGGTCGAGCGCCTCGGCGACGGGGTGACCGGGCTGGCGGTCGGCGACCTCGTGGCCGCCGACAACACCGTCCTGTGTGGACACTGCGAGTACTGCCGGCGCAACCAGCCGCTGTACTGCCGCAACTTCTACTCGCTCGGGGTCACCGGGCCGGGCGGCTTCGCCGACCTGGTCGTGGTACGCGCGGAGAAGTGCTTCCCGCTCGCCGGCCTGGACCCGATGGTCGCCGTGCTGACCGAGCCGCTGGCGTGCGCGGTGCACGGCATGGACGTGCTGGGCCTGCGCCCCGGCTCGGACGTGCTGGTCGTCGGCGCCGGCCCGACCGGCCTGCTGCTGGCGCAACTGCTCGCGCACGGCGGCGCCGCCCGCCTCACCGTGGCCGCGCCGTCCCCGTCCAAACTGGAGCTGGCCCGCGCGTTCGGCGCCGACGAGACCGTCCACATTGGACGCGACGACCTCACGGAGGCGCGGTTGCGCCGGATCGCGCCATCCGGATTCGACGTGGTCGTCGAGGCGACCGGCTCGCCCGCGGTGCTGGCCGGGTGCCCGGAGCTCACCCGGGTCGGCGGCACCGTGCTGGTCTACGGGATGGCCGAGGCGGCCGACCGGGTCCGGTTCTCCCCCTACGACATCTTCGCCCGCGAGTTGACGATCAAAGGCTCGTTCGCCCAGACCCACTGCTTCGACCGCGCCCTGCTCGCGCTGCGCACCGGCCGCGTCCGCACCGACGGCATCGTCACCGACCGCTTCGACCTGCCCCGCTTCGACCAGGCACTCGCCGCCGTCGCCAGCCCAGCCAGCGTCAAGGCCGTCGTCACGGCGTAGCCGCACCGCCGCCGGACCAAGCTCCGGCCTCGATCAGAATCCTTCCGAAATCGGAAGGCTTCCAGTAACCCTTCCGATTTCGGTAGGATTACCACGAGGAGCCGTCATGGAGTACGTGTCAGTCGCGGATGCGGCACAGAGCCTGGGTGTCTCGTCGCGGCGCGTGCGCCAACTGGTTGACGAGGGCAACCTCGGAGGGCAACGCATCGGGGGGCGCTGGATCATCGACAGGAACGAACTCGACCGCCGGCGGCAGTCGTCTCCTCCCTCCGGACGTCCCCTGTCGTCGGTGTCGGCATGGCATGTGCTCGCCGCACTTGCCGAGGCCAACGACGAGCTCGAACTTTTGTCCCCACCGCTCCGCTCGCGGGCCCGCTCGCGGGCGGCCCGGCTTCGGCGGCTGCCTTCCGACATTGCCGGCAGGGTGTGGCAATCGACGCTGCGACGACGCGCGAGTCTTCACGAGTTCTACGCCCATCCGAGCGTTCTCAATGCGCTGCTGAGCGATCCGCAGATCGTCCGGAGCGGGATCAGCGCGGCTCACGATCACGGGGCTGATCTCATGGTGGTCGGCGGCGCCGAGGGATATGTGCGGGCGCGGGACGTCTCGACGGTCGTCGAGCGGTACGCGCTCAACCCGGCGTCCAGACCGGACGCCAACGTGTGGCTTCATACGGTAGACGCGGGCGGCGATTGGCTGTTCGGCCGCCGCGTCGCGCCGACGGCAGTTGTGGCTGCGGATCTCCTCGAGCGCGATGACGCCCGTGATCGCTGGGCGGGAGCGAAGCTGGCGGCCAGCCTGTGACCCCACCGGACCGGGCGGTTGTCATGCCCGCACTCAGCCCCGCACTCACCGCGCTGTGGCACCTGCTGTTCGACCTGTCCGAGCAGATGCGCGACAACTGGTGCCTCATCGGAGGACAAATGGTGACCCTGCACGGCCTCGAGCACAGAAGAACTGACGCACGGCCCAGCGTCGACGGGGACGTGCTGGTCGATATCCGCACCGCCCCGAGGGCGTTGCGACAGGTGGTCGGCTTCTTCACGGAGCGGAGCTTCGAACCTGATCCGAGGCCCGGGCGGGCTGCTGCACCGCTTCAGGCGGAAGCTCGACGCCGACTTCATCGTCGTCGACGTCCTGGCGCCCGACAATCCGGGCCGCCGGGCGGACCTGACCACGAGCCCTCCCGGACGCACCGTGCAGGTGCCGGGCGGAACGCAGGCACTGCGCCGGGTCGAGAGAGTCGGCGTGACGGTAGCGGAGCGGACGGGCGACGTCCCACGGCCTAGCCTTCTTGCCGCGATCCTCGCCAAAGCGGCAGCCGTCCACCTTCCAGGCGGGCCGGATCGTCATCTGAGCGACCTGGCCTTCTTGCTGTCGCTCCTTCCTGACCCGGTCGGGGGCAGGGCTGAGCTCAGTGCGGCGGAAAGAAGACGGCTCGGGACGTGCGTGCTGGTCGACCGCCAGCACCGTGCTTGGCGAACGCTCCCGGCGCCCGATGCCAACGCCGGCCACGCGGCGCTGAGTCTGCTGGCAGCTAGTCGACGCCTCTGAGCACAGCCGCGAGCGGCGTGGACGAGGCGCTGCCGGCCGGGGCGCAGCCGCAGGACTCGCGGTGCATGAACTGGGGGGCGAGCCGGACGGTGCGCGGTGGCCGGTGCGGGTCGGCTAGCCGGTCCATCAGCAGGCGGACCGCGGTGGTGCCCAGGTCGAACCGGGGCTGCGCCATCGTGGTCAGCCGGGGGGTGAGCAGGTCGGCCCATTCGAAGTCATCGAAGGCGGTCAGCGCCATGTCGTCGGGCACCCGCCGGCCGGCCTCGCGCAGCGCCCGCAGGGTCCCGATGGTCATCAGGTTGTTGCTGATCACCAGCGCGGTGGGTGGCTCGGGCAGCGTGAGCAACCGGTGTACGGCCTCCCGGGCGGGTTCGACCTGCGAGCCCCCGTCCACCACGAGCGTCTCGTCGTAGGGCAGGTCGGACCGGGTCAGGCCCAGCCGGTAGCCGGACAGCCGCTCGTCGGTGGTGCTCAGGCCCGGCAGTCCGGCGACCATGCCGACGCGCCGGTGCCCGAGCTCGGCCAGGTGCCGGGTCAGCGTCGCGGTCGGTTCCTCGTTCTCGGGGCCGACCTGGTCGAACTCGGCCGACGCCAGCCGGTCGACCAGCACGGTCGGCACCGAGTTGGCGGCGAGATAGGCCAGCGACCGCCGGTGCGGATCGGCGGCCGGCGCCACGATGATCCCGTCGACGCGGCGCTCCCGCAGCGCCCGCACCGCCTGCAGTTCGTAGTCGGGGTCCTCGCGCGGGTCGACGAGCAGCAGGGTGTAGCTGGCCGTCGACGCCT
>JBBWZH010000469.1:0-4306 GCA_039648995.1 Mycobacteriales bacterium | reverse complement strand
TGCCGGCCGCGGCGGCCGCGCTGGACCGCGGCGCCGCCCACCTGCTCGGCCTGCAGGAGCCGGCGGGTTGGTGGAAGGGCGAGCTGGAGACCAACGTCACGATCGAGGCGGAGGACCTGTTCCTCCGGCACGTGCTGGGCATCAGCGACCCGGTGATCACCGAGGAGACCGGCCGCTGGATCCGGTCCAAGCAGCGGGCGGACGGGAGCTGGGCCACGTTCGCCGGCGGCCCGCCGGAGCTGTCCACCACGGTCGAGGCGTACGCGGCGCTGCGGCTGGCCGGTGACCCGGCCGACGCCGCCTGGATGCGCACCGCGGCCGGCTACATCCGCGCCGCGGGTGGGTTGGAGCACGCCCGGGTGTTCACCCGGATCTGGTTCGCGCTGCTCGGACTCTGGTCCTGGGACGAGCTGCCCGCGCTGCCGCCGGAGCTGATCTTCCTGCCGCGCTGGATGCCGCTGAACGTGTACGACTTCGGCTGCTGGGCCCGGCAGACGGTGGTGCCGCTGACCGTGGTCGGCACGCTGCGCCCGGTCCGACCGGTGGCGTTCGAGCTGGCCGAGCTGGGCACCGGCGGTCGTCGGCCCGAGCTGGAGCCGCGCCGCGGCGTCCCCGGGCTGTTCCAGCGGCTCGACCGGGTGCTGCACCGGTACGCCCGGCGGCCGATCGGGTGGCTGCGCCGGCTGGCGATGCGGCGGGCCGCGGAGTGGATCGTCGCCCGGCAGGAGGCTGACGGCTCCTGGGGCGGGATCCAGCCGCCCTGGGTGTACTCGCTGCTGGCGCTGTACTTCCTCGGCTACCCGCTGGACCATCCGGTGCTGCGGGCGGGGCTGGCGGGGCTGGACGGCTTCACCGTCCGGGAGTCCACTCCGGACGGTCCGGTGCGCCGGCTGGAGGCGTGCCAGTCGCCGGTCTGGGACACCGGGCTGGCGGTGATCGCGCTGCGCGACGCGGGGCTGCCGGCGGGCGCGCCGGAGCTGCGGCTGGCCGCCGACTGGCTGGTGGCCGAGGAGATCCGGGTGCCCGGCGACTGGTCGGTGCGCCGGCCGGGGCTGGCACCGGGCGGCTGGGCGTTCGAGTTCGCCAACGACGGCTACCCGGACACCGACGACACCGCCGAGGTGGTGCTCGCGCTGCGCCGGGTCACCGGGGGCGACGCCACGGCCCGCCGCGCCGCGGTCGATCGCGGCATCGCCTGGGTGATCGGCATGCAGTCGAAGGACGGCGGCTGGGCCGCGTTCGACGCGGACAACACCCGCCGGCTGGCGGAGAGCCTGCCCTTCTGCGACTTCGGCGCGGTGATCGACCCGCCGTCCGCGGACGTGACCGCGCACATCGTCGAGATGCTGGCCGCCGACGGGCAGGCCGACCACCCGGCCAGCCGGCGCGGGGTGACCTGGCTGCTGCGGCACCAGGAGCGCGACGGTTCGTGGTTCGGCCGGTGGGGCGCCAACCACCTGTACGGCACCGGCGCGGTCGTGCCGGCGCTGGTGACGGCCGGCATCGCGCCCGGGGCGGCGCCCATCCGGCGGGCGGTGCGCTGGCTGGAGCGGGTGCAGAACCCGGACGGCGGCTGGGGCGAGGACCTGCGCTCGTATCGCGACCCGTCCTGGATCGGCCGGGGCACGTCGACCGCCTCGCAGACCGCGTGGGCGCTGCTGGCGCTGCTGGCCGCGGGCGAGCGGTCGGCCGCGGTGACCCGCGGGGTGGACTGGCTGGTGCGGTCCCAGCGGCCGGACGGCAGCTGGGACGAACCGGAGTTCACCGGCACCGGTTTCCCGGGCGACTTCTACCTGAACTACCACCTGTACCGGCAGGTGTTCCCGGTCAGCGCGCTGGGCCGCTACCTCGGCCGGTCCGACCACCCGGCGGCGAGGTGACCGCCCTGATCGTGGTGCCGCTGCTGGCCGAGCGGGTCGCGCTCGGCCGGCGGGTGCCGGGCGCGCTGCGGGTCGGCGGCGGGCCGCGCCGGGCCGCCGCCGCGGCCGGCCGCATCCGGTCCGAACTGGACAGTGGCCGGTACACGGGCCTGCTGATCACCGGCACCTGCGGCGGCTTGATGACCGGGATGCGTCCCGGCGACCTCGTCGTTGCGTCCGAAGTGGACTGCGCTCCCGGGCTGGCACCGTCCGATATGGACCGGTCCGAACGCGACAGTCGCGCACAGGGTGCCAGGCCGGCCCAATGCGTCGAACCCGAGCTGCTGGTCGAGGACTTGACCGAGGCGCTGCGCCGGCACGGCCACATGGTCCACATCGGACGGGTTTACACCGCGGACCACCTGGTGGACGGACCGGAGCGGGCCACCATCGGGGCCACCGGGGCGATCGCGGTGGACACGGAGTCGGCGATCCTGGCCGCGGCGGCCGGCCGCTGGCCGGTGGTCGTCGTCCGCGCGGTCTCCGACACGCAGGCGCGGCCGCTGCGTTCGGTCGGGATTGTCCGCAACGGACTGTCGGCGCTGCGCTCGCTACGCGCGGCGGCCCCGGTTGTCAGGAACTTGTCAGTGCCGGCGAGCACGCTCGCGCTGGACGAAGCGGAAGGTGAGGTGAGCTGACGGTGGGGGTTCCCCTGCGGCAGTCAGTGAAGATCGGCGCATATATGTTCCGGCAGAAGCTCCGCGGCCGGACCAAGTATCCGCTGATCGTCGAGCTCGAACCGCTGTTCGCGTGCAACCTGAAATGCCCGGGCTGCGGCAAGATCCAGCACCCGGCGAGCATCCTCAAGCAGCGGATGCCGGTGGAGCAGGCGATCGGCGCGATCGAGGAGTCCGGCGCGCCGATGGTCTCGATCGCCGGCGGCGAGCCGCTGATGCACCCGCAGATCGACGAGATCGTCCGCCAGCTGATCAAGCGCAAGAAGTTCGTCTACCTGTGCACCAACGCGGTGCTGCTGCCCAAGCACGTGCACAAGTTCACGCCCTCGCCGTACTTCACCTGGGTGGTGCACATCGACGGGCTGCGCGAGCGGCACGACGAGGCGGTGGCCAAGGAGGGCGTGTTCGACGCCGCGGTGGAGGCGATCCGGGACGTGAAGCGGCGCGGCTTCCAGGTCGCCACCAACAGCACGTTCTTCAACACCGACACCCCGCAGACCGTCATCGACGTGCTGGACTACCTCAACGACGAGCTCGGCGTCGACCGGATGATGATCTCGCCGGCCTACGCGTACGAGAAGGCCCCGGATCAGGAGCACTTCCTCGGCGTCCGGGAGACCACCGAGCTGTTCACCAAGGCGTTCTCCGGTGGCCGGCGGCGGCGCTGGCGGCTGAACCACTCGCCGCTGTTCCTGGACTTTCTCGAAGGCAAGGTCGACTACCAGTGCACCGCCTGGGGGGTCCCGTCCTACTCGCTGTTGGGTTGGCAGCGGCCGTGCTACCTGATGTCAGACGGGTACACCACGACCTACAAGGAACTGGTGGAGACCACCGAGTGGGAGAAGTACGGCCGGGGCCGCGACCCGCGCTGCAACAACTGCATGGCCCACTGCGGGTACGAACCGTCCGCGGTGATCGCCACGGCCGGCTCGCTGCGTGAGTCGATCCGCGCCGTGCGGGATCTCTAGCGGCGTTGGACACGGTGGCACCGGGAGGGAGCCACCGGGACGGGGAGGTCGCGGTGACGAACGAGCAGGCAAGCCGGGCGCGAGGGCAACTGGCGGTTCCCGCCGTCGCGCCGGCCTGGCTGCGTGACCTCTGGGACGTCGGCGCCGGGCTGCTGGTGTTCAGCCTGTACCTCATCGTCGCCGGCAACGTCAGCAACCGGCTGACCAGCGCCGACGGCGTCGCCCGGCACATCAACGCGGCCGAGCGCTGGCTGCGCCTGCCGTCCGAGCGGTCGATCAACGGGTGGACCTCCGGGCACAAGCTGATCTCGCAGGTGGCTAACTACCACTACGCCGTCGGTTACCTGGCGACTACGCTGGGTGTCGTGCTGTGGCTGCGGCTGGCTCACCGCCCCAACTACGCCAGGCACATCGCCTCGCTGCTGTCGATCAACGTACTGGCGATCACGTTCTTCTTCCTCTGGCCCTGCACGCCGCCGCGGCTGCTGCACCAGGCCGGCTTCGTGGACACCGTCGAGCAGCACGGCACCTGGGGCTCGTGGGGCACCGGGCTGGTCTCGTCGACGGCGAACCAGCACGCGGCGATGCCGTCGCTGCACGTGGCCTGGGCGACCTGGGTCGCGATCACGCTGATCGCGCAGCGGGCCCCGTGGTGGCTGCGGCGCACCGGGGTGCTGCACATCGGCACCACCACGTCGGTGATCGTGATGACCGGCAACCACTGGATCCTGGACGCGGTCGC
>JBBWZH010000433.1:0-6377 GCA_039648995.1 Mycobacteriales bacterium | reverse complement strand
CCCTCGATCACGTCGAGGAAGGCGTCCACCTCATCCTCGTCGTAGCCGCGGCTGCCGATCTTCGGCTTGCGGAACGCGACGTCGTGCACCTGGCCCGCGGCCACCCGGGAACCGCCGGGGGCCTGCGCCAGCGTGTCGGCGACCAGCCGGAGGAAGTCGTCGACCTCCATCTCGTCGTAGCCGCGTTTTCCGAACGGCGGCTTGCCGAAACGCACCGTCCGCACGTCGGCCGCGGTGACCCGCTGCGCGGGCCGGTGGGCTACCGGGGGTCCGTAGGGCATGCCGAATTATGTTCGACCGGAGATGCCGGCGCGCACCCCGGGGCCGCCGGGCCTCACAGGGCGTACTCGAGCAGGCCGAGCGGCGGGGCGCCGAGGTCGAGCATCGCCTTGTGGAAACGGGGCAGCGAGAAGTCGCCGTCCCATTGCGAGCGGGCCCGTTCGCGTAGCGCCCGGATGGTCAGCTTGCCCCAGGTGTAGCGCCCGTACGTCGGGTCGAACGTGCCGCGCTGCGCCTCGGAGCGCGCCGCCGGGCCGGCCAGGAACGCGTCCCGCTCGAACCGCCGGGTCGCGTCGTCCACGGTCATCGTGCCGGTGTGCAGGCCGATCGCGCAGGCCAGCCGGGTCACCCGGACCAGCGCCTCGACCGCCACGCCGAGCGCGAACCGCGGGTCGTCGGCGTGGAAGCCCTCCTCGACGGCGACCTCCTCCACGTAGTGCGCCCAGCCCTCGGTGAACGCCTCGGACAGCGCCAGCTGGCGCTGCAGGCTCGACGCGTGCCGCAGCGCGACGCCGTGCGAGAAATGCCCGGGCGCCACCTCGTGCACGGTGATCGCCGGCAGCGTGGTGCGGCTGAACAGCTGCAGCCACTCGGACTGCTCCGCGGCCGACCACTCCGGCCGGGGCGGCGTCACGTGGTACCACGACGGCCCGGGCGGCTCACCCGGCGCGGCCCAGGACATCATCGCGACCGCCCATTGCCGCGACTCCGGCGTGACACCGACCCGGCACTCACCGTCGTGGTAAGGGGCCAGGTCGTGCTCTTTGGTCCAGGCGATCACCTCCTCGGTGAGCGCGCGGGTCTCGGCCAGCACGCCGTCCGGGTCCGGGTGGTCGCGCAGCAGTTCGGGGAGCAGTTCGGCCGGCGGCCGGCCCGGCTCGATCCGCTCGCAGGCCGCGGCGGCCATCGCCTGCAGCCGGTCCCGCTCGGCGTCGGCCTGCGCGGCCAGTTCGGCCAGGTCCACCGGGGTCGCCTCGGCCGCGGACAGCAG
Source organism: Mycobacteriales bacterium (assembly GCA_039648995.1). Taxonomy (GTDB): domain Bacteria; phylum Actinomycetota; class Actinomycetes; order Mycobacteriales; family CADCTP01; genus JBBWZH01. The sequence continues at coordinate 5,107 of JBBWZH010000433.1, read as the reverse complement.
CCGGGTCAGCGCCGCCCCGCCCAGGGCGGCATCGGGCGAGCCGTCCACGGCCGCCGCCTCCAGGTGCGCCACCAGCCTGGCCTGCGCGTCCAGCGCGGCGTCCTCGGCGGCGTCCCGGCCGCGGACCAGGCCCGCCGCCAGACCCCGGGCGGCGTCCACCGTCGCGGCCGCGACCGGCGCGGTGACCTGGTCGAGCGCGTCCAACGCCGCGGCCACGCCGTCCGGCCAGGCGGCCAGGTGCCGGGCCCTGGCGTCCGCCCGTTCGGCCGCGGGCGCGTACTCCCGGTCGTAGCTGGCGAGGTCCAGGTTCTGCACGTGCAGCAGCGGGTTCCAGCGGTGCATCTGCAGCTCGCCGTAGACCGCGCGAGCCTCCGCTTCCTTCGCGGCGACCAGCGCGTCGTCGTACGGATCGTCGTACGCCGGGCCGCCGAGCGCGGCCAACCCGCTGGCCACGCCGGCCGGGGAGAGATCCTGGACGACCCCGTCGTACTCGTGCCGGCCGCCGCCATCCCGCATCAACGCCACTGCCATGTCGCAGAGCGCCCGCATTCGCTGGTCCATGGCCGCAACCTATGGGGTCGCTCGTGCGTAGTACAGGTGGGGGACATGCGTGGCCCCGGTCGTAGCGGCTGACCTCGGGGGTGCGTATGGTCAACTCTCCTTACCCGAAGGCGGAGGCATGATCACCCTGCTCGGCGTTATCGGCGTGCTCGTCGTGGTGGCGACTGTGGTGGACATCCGCGGTCGGCAGCGCCGCCAGCTGATCACGGTGCCCGAGGGGGCGGCCGAGCTGACGCAGCCGATCCCGCGCGTCCAGCCGGCCCAGCAGGAGCCGTACGGCCAGCTGGCCCAGTACCGCCCCGCCGACACGCCGTAACACGGCCGCCCGCCGGGGTCGGCCGCGCGGCCGACGCGGGAGTCAGGCCAGCAGCGCGGCGGCCGGCCAGGCGCTGGCCGGTTCGGCCGGGCGCCGGCTGGCGGCGCGCAGGGAACGGGCGTCCAGATGGCCGAACGGCCCGTCCACCCGGCGCAGTTCGGCGGCGTAGCCGGCGGCCGGCTCGCCGCGGTCGAGCAGGTCGGCCAGCCGGTGGAAGCGGGCGGCGTGCTCCGCCGCCCGGGCGCGGGCGTAGCCGGCCGCGCTGTCCTTGGTCACCATGAACGCCCAGTCGCTGGACGTGGCCAGGAACGCCTCCCGGGCCAGCTGATCCAGCACCGGGTCCCGGTTCTGTCCACTTCGGACGTCCACGATGGACAGCAGCCGGCGCTGCACCCCGGCCGCCGCGGCGGCCAGGTCGGCCACCGCGGGGTTGTCCCAGACCCGCCAGTCCTTGCCGGAGCCCCAGGAGGACGCGCCGAGCTCCACCGGCGCGCCGACGTGCCCGGCCGCGACCGCGCCGCCCAGCGTGCTCAGCCGCACCCCCGCCGCCGGCAGCCCGCGCAGCACCGCGGCCAGCCAGGCCGGCCCCTCGTGCCACCAGTGCCCGAACAGCTCGGTGTCGTAGCAGGCCACCACCACGCCCGGCCGGCCGGTGCGGTCGGCCAGCTCGGCCAGCCGGCGCCGGACCAGCGCGATGAAGTCGGCCGCGTCCCGCCGGACCGCCGCCGCGGCGGCCGGCCGCTGCCACGGCTGCTTCGCGTCGGTCGGCACCCGCTGGCCGGTGACGCGGGCCGGCCGGAACCCGGACGCGTGATCGAACGTGTGGAAGTCGCGGTACTCGGCCGCCCCCGGGTAGCCGTCCCGCGGTGACCAGACCCGGTAGGTCACGTCCAGGTCGCGGCCGAAGCAGAGCACGCCGGAGTCGCCGACCGGCCGGGCCGCCGCCGTGTCGCCGTGCAGCGCCGGGCCGTCGACCACGAACCGGCTCACCCCCTGCGCGGCGTAGAGCCGCTCCAGGCCGGGCCGGTAGCCGCACTCCGGCGCCCAGACCCCGGCCGGCGACCGGCCCAGCCGCAGCCGCGCGTCGTCCAGCCCGACCGCGAGCTGCGCGGCGGCCAGCCGCGGCTCCAGCAGCGGCAGGAACGGGTGGGTGGCCGGGCCGCCCAGCGGCTCGACCACCCCGGCGTCCACCAGCGGGCGGAGCACCGAGGACAGCCCGCCGGTCAGCCAGCGCGCCTCCAGGTCGGCGAGGCACGCGGTGGCGGCGCGGAATTCGTAGCCGGCCAGCTCGCGCAGGTGCGGCTCCGGCCGCGCCGCCAGTCCTTCCGCGCGCAGCTGCCAGAGCCCGGCCCAGGTGTGCAGCTCGCGCAGGCAGTACGGGTCGTCCAGCATCGCGGCCAGCACCGGCGTGACGCCGAGCGTGAGCACGCTCCGGGCGCCCTCGTCGGCCAGGTCGGTGAGCAGGGCGAGCACCCGACGCCAGGAGCCGGTGAAGGCCTGGTGCAGCCACTCTTCGCCCACCGGCCAGGTGCCGGCGTGCGCCACCCACGGCAGATGGGTGTGCAGCACCAGGCAGAACGTCCCGACCCGCCGGCTCATGCCGGCCGGCGGATCGCGACCGCGACCAGGTCCAGCGAGGTCGTGAGGTCGGTCGGGGACAGCTCGAAGTCGGCTTCCCGGACGGCGGCCACGTCCTCGCGCAGCGACGGGTGCCAGGTCGCCGCCGGCCCGGCCAGTTGGGCGTCGACGAACGAGCCGTAGCGGCGGTCCAGCCGACGCAGCCGCCGGCCGTGCCGCAGCCCGAGCAGCCGGCTGACCTGGAACCCGGCCGCCTCCAGCAGCTCGACCAGCTCGTCGGGCGCGAGTTCGCGGACGTGGAACGGGTTCAGCGCCACGTTGCCGGGCGAGAACGTGAGCCGGTTCGGCGTGGTCAGCAGCAGCGTGCCGGCTGGCCGCAGCACCCGGTGGCACTCGGCCAGGAACGCCGGCTGGTCCCAGAGGTGCTCGATCACCTGCAGGTTGGCCAGCACGTCCGCGCTGCCGGCCGCGAACGGCAACGCGACCAGGTTGCCGCGGACGGCGTGCACCCGCGGGTACCGCCGGGCCAGGTGCGCGACCGTGGACGGGTCGTAGTCGACGCCGACCACCTGCCGGGCCACCGCCGCGATCCGGTCGCTGCCGTAGCCCTCGCCGCACCCGGCGTCGATCACGGTTGCGCCCAGGCAGAACGGCAACAACGCCGAATACGCCACCTCGTGCCGCCTGAACCAGTAGTTCTCGGTCGCGATGCCGGGCAGCGTCCGCTCGCCGGTGAGCGTGAGTGGGCTGGGCGCGCGCCGGTCGGTCACGGCTCGGGACGGTAGCGGACGGGGGACGAACAGGTGGACAGCGTCCCCCGCGCGGCAGACCGTGCCGAACGACCCGACGGGAGCCGGCCCCGACGGGAACGGGCGTGGTGCGGCCGGCACGGGTGGACCGCACCGCCCTGCTACGGCGAGGACGCGACGTCGGGCGGGCGTACGCCGAGCTCAGTCGGGACGGCTGATCCGCGGCGGTGATCGACGTCACCGGGGGCCGGTGCCGGATGGTTGGCTACCCGTCGGTAACATCGTCAGAATGAGGGCGGCGGGGGCCACCCGCCCGTCCCGGCGGAAGATGACAGCGGTACGTACTGTCGTTCCAGGAGGTCACCCGGCCCATGAACATCGTCGTGCTGGTCAAGCAGGTGCCCGACACGTGGGCCGAGCGCCGGCTCAGTGACAGCGACAAGACCCTGGATCGCGCCTCGGTCGACGCCGTGATCAACGAGATCGACGAGTACGCGGTCGAGGAAGGGTTGCGGCTCAAGGAGGCGCACGGCGGGGCGGTCACCGTGTTGACCATGGGCCCGGCCCGCGCCACCGAGACGATCCGCAAGGCGCTGTCGATGGGCGCGGACAAGGCCGTGCACGTCAACGACGACGCGCTGCACGGGTCGGACGCGATCCAGACCGCCGAGGCGCTGGCCGCCGCGCTCGGCACGGTGGAGTGGGATCTCGTGGTCGCCGGCTCCGAGTCGACCGACGCGCGCATGTCGGTGCTGCCGGCGCTGCTGTCCGAGAAGCTCGGCGTGCCGCAGCTGTCCGGGGCGCGCAAGGTCACGGTCGACGGCGGCACGGTCACCATCGAGCGGCAGCGCGAGGACGGCTACGACCGCGTCCAGGGCAGCCTGCCGGCCGTGGTGAGCGTGGTGGAGAAGATCAACGAGCCGCGGTACCCCTCGTTCAAAGGCATCATGGCCGCCAAGTCGAAGCCGGTGACCACGCTGACCGTGGCCGACCTCGGGCTCGACCCGGCCACCGTGGGGCTGGCCAACGCGGGCAGCGAGGTCGTCGACTTCTCGCTCCGGCCGCCGCGGCAGGCCGGCCAGATCGTCAAGGACGAGGGCGACGGCGGCGTCAAGCTGGCCGAGTTCCTCGCCGCACAGAAGTTCGTCTGAGCGCGGCCCGGGAGGACGCTGATCATGGCTTCAGTACTGGTTCTGGTCGAGCACGCCGGTGGCGCGCCCCGGAAGGTCACGCTCGAACTGCTGACCGCGGCGCGCGAGCTGGGGGAGCCGGCCGCCGTGGTGGTGGGCCCGCCCGGCACCGCGGCCGCGCTGGCCGACAAGCTCGGTGAATACGGCGCGGCCACCGTCTACGCCGCCGAGTCCGACGAGGTCGACGGCTACCTGGTGGCGCCGAAGGCCGAGGTGCTGGCGGGTCTCGTCGGCTCCGCGTCGCCGGTCGCGGTGCTGGTCGCGTCCACGGCCGAGGGCAAGGAGGTGGCCGCCCGGGTGGCCATCCGCACCGGCAGCGGTCTGCTCACCGACGCGGTCGGGGTGGACGCCGACGGCGTCGCGACGCAGAACGTCTTCGGCGGCGCGGTGATCGTCCGGTCCCGGGTCCGCCGCGGCACCCCGGTGATCGCGCTGCGGCCGAACTCGGTCTCCGCGTCGCCGGCGCCGGCCTCGCCGTCCGTCGAGGCGGTCCCGGTACAGCTGTCGGACGCGGCCCGGGCCGCGACGGTGCTGGAGCGGGTGGTCGAGGAGAAGGGCAGCCGCCCCGCGCTGACCGACGCCTCGATCGTCATCTCCGGCGGCCGCGGCCTCGGCGGCGCCGACAACTTCGCGCTGGTCGAGAAGCTCGCCGACACCCTAGGCGGCGCGGTCGGCGCCTCCCGCGCCGCCACCGACGCCGGCTGGTACCCGCA
>JBBWZH010000407.1:0-7775 GCA_039648995.1 Mycobacteriales bacterium | reverse complement strand
GTGATCGAGTCGCCGAGCACGTTGCCCGAGATCAGCGTCAGCGCGACGTAGAAGCCGATGGACGCGGCGCCCATCGCGACGGTGGACACGCTCGGGCTCAGGAACCGCGGGTGGATCTTCGCGAAGCTGCGCGGCAGGGCCTTGTAGACCGCCATCGACAGCGTGGTGCGCGCGGTCGGCAGGATCGTGGTCTGGGTGGACGCCGACGCCGAGGTCAGCGTCGCGAAGATGAGCAGCTTCACCCCGACGCCACCGAGCACCGCGGTGCCCAGCACCGAGAACACGTCGCCGGAGTTGTCCGGGTTGGCCAGGCCCAGGCCGGTGTCGCCGACGCCGGCGAACGCCTGCGCCGCGATCGTGACGATCGCGTAGGTCGCCAGCAGCACCAGCGTGGACAGCACCGCGGCCCGCCCGGGCGTCCGGCCGGGGTCGTCGGACTCCTCGTTCACCGCGACCGCGGTGTCCCAGCCCCAGTAGATGAAGACCGCCAGCAGCAGGCCGTCCGACAGCGCCGACATGTCGCCGATGCTGAACGGGTTCAGCCAGGACAGCGACGGGTGCAGCGAGCCGTCCGGGGCGTGGCCGGAGTAGACCTTGATCAGCGCGACGCCGGCGAACAGGACGAGGATGACCACCTCGGCGGCCAGCAGGAAGTACTGCGTGCGCGCGGAGATCTCGATGCCGACGTAGCAGATCCAGGTCATCACGATGATCCAGACGACGCCCGCGGTCGTGGTCCAGAACGTGCTCTCGGCCAGCCCGTCGGCACCGAAGAGCAGGAACCCGTACTGGCCGGCGATCTGGGCCAGGTTGGCCATGACGATCACGTCCGCGGCGATGATGCCCCAGCCGCCGAGCCAGCCGGCGCGGGGCCCGAACGCGCGGGCGGCCCAGGTGAACGTGGTGCCGCAGTCAGGCTCGACGCGGTTCATCTGGTCGTACGCGATCGCGATGAACAGCATCGGGACGAACGCCAGCAGCATGATCGCCGGCGCGTGCGTGCCGACCGCGATCACCACGAAGCCGAGCGTCGCGGCCAGGCTGTACGCCGGCGCGGTGGACGCGACACCGATCACGATGCTGGCTAACAGCCCCAACGCCCCGGTTTTGAGCCCCTTGCCCGCCTGCACCTCGGTCATGTGAGGGCCCCCCTCGTGTGCTTTGTGACGACGGTTATCGCAGGTGTAACCGGACCTACGCAAGGGTTTCCGTGGTGAGGGCTGCGGACTGGCACTGATTCCGGTATGAATGCGGATGCTCAATGCCGGCCCGGTGCTCGTCGCGGGCACCCGGAGGGAGGCTCCGTGCGGCTGCTGGTGGTGGGCGCCGGCGGGGTCGGCGCCGCCGTTGCCCGGATCGCGGCTGGTCGCGGCTTCGTCGAGGCGCTCGTACTGGCCGACCTGGACGCCGATCGGGCTGCCCGCGCCGCCGCGGCGGCCACCGCGGCCACCGGCTCCGACCGGGTCAGCGCGGTCCGCGTGGACGCCTCGGATTCCGCGGCGGTCGCCCAGCTCGCCCGCGCCGTCCGGGCCGACGCGGTGCTCAACGCCTGCGACCCGCGGTTCGTCATGCCGATCTTCGACGGCTGCCTGGCCGCCGGCGTCACCTACCTGGACATGGCGATGTCGCTGTCGCGCCCGCACCCGGAGCAGCCGTACGCGCGGACCGGCGTGAAGCTCGGCGACGACCAGTTCGCCGCCGCGGCGCGCTGGGCTGACCGCGGGCAGCTCGCGCTGGTCGGCATCGGCGTGGAACCCGGCTTGTCCGACGTGTTCGCCCGGTACGCCGCGGACAGCCTGTTCGCCGAGATCGACGAGATCGGCGTGCGGGACGGTGCCGACCTGGTCGTCACCGGCCCGGACGGGCAGCCGATGTTCGCGCCCACCTTCTCGATCTGGACCACGATCGAGGAATGCCTGAACCCGCCGGTGATCTGGGAGCGGGACCGCGGCTGGTTCACCACCGAGCCGTTCAGCGAGCCGGAGGTGTTCCAGTTCCCGGCCGGCATCGGCCCGGTCGAGTGCGTCAACGTCGAGCACGAGGAAGTGCTGCTGGTGCCGCGCTGGGTGGGCGCCCGGCGGGTCACCTTCAAGTACGGCCTGGGCGCCGAGTTCATCGACGTGCTCAGGACCCTGCACCGCGTCGGCCTGGACCGCACCGAACCGGTGACCGTGCGCGGCGGCACCGTCTCGCCGCGCGACGTGGTCGCCGCCTGCCTGCCCGACCCGGCCACCCTGGGCGACCGGATGCGCGGTGCCACCTGCGCCGGCACCTGGGTCACCGGCACCGGCACGGACGGGCGTCCGCGCGAGGTCTACCTGTACCACGTGGTCGACAACGAGTGGTCGATGCGCGAGTACGGGGCCCAGGCGGTGGTCTGGCAGACGGCGGTCAACCCGGTGGTCGCGCTGGAGCTGCTCGACTCGGGCGCCTGGTCCGGCACCGGCGTGCTCGGCCCGGAGGCCCTGGACCCGCAGCCGTTCCTGGACCTTCTCGGCGACCACGGCGTGCCGTGGGAGATCGACGAGCGCCCGGTGACCCGGCCATCGACCGGCCTCCCGCCCGGGACCGGCCTCCCGGGGCCCTTGACCGCGTCTGAACCGTAACGTCCACTCGGGGCGGCGCTTGACCGGTGCCGTCCAGGGAGCCACCCCGACCCCGTCCTCTCCGGAGCGCACCCGATGCCCACACCCCCGGTCGACCCGACCATCCGGGACCTGATCAACGCCCGGCTCTCCCGCCGGTCCGTGCTGTTCGGCGCCGCCGGCGCCGGCCTGGCCGCGGCGCTCGCCGGCTGCGGCACCGGGCCGTCGTCGACATCGTCCGGCGCCGGTGGCTCGTCCGCGCCGGCCAAGCTGTCCCCGGCGGCCGACAAGTCGGACACCGAGAAGACCGTCAACTGGGCGAACTGGACGCTCTACCTCGACTACGACGACAAGACCAAGAAGTACCCGACCCTGGACGCCTTCTCGCGGCAGACCGGGCTGGCGGCCAACTATTCCGAGGACATCGACGACAACGACACGTACTACGGCAAGATCCAGGCCCAGCTGCGCAACGGCCAGAACATCGGCCAGGACGTCATCACGCTGACCGACTGGATGGCGGCCCGGCTGATCCGCAACGGCTGGACCCAGCCGTTCGACGCCGCGGCCGTGCCCAACGCCAAGAACCTGCTCAGCGCGCTGCAGAACGTCGACTTCGACCCGGGCCGGAAGAACAGCCTCACCTGGCAGAGCGGCTTCGGCGTGCTGGCCTGGAACAAGGAGAAGGTGCCCGGCGGCCTGCACACCGTCGACGACCTCTGGCAGCCGGCGCTCAAGGGCCGGGTCGAGGTGCTCAGCGAGATGCGCGACACGATCGGCCTGATCATGCTGAACCAGGGCGTCGACGTGTCCGGCAGCTTCACCGCCGACCAGTTCCAGAGCGCGGTCGACGTGCTGGACAAGCAGATCAGCTCCGGCCAGATCCGGCAGGTGAAGGGCAACTCGTACAAGGAGGACCTGATCTCCGGCGACGCGCTCGCCGTGATCGGCTGGTCCGGCGACATCTTCCAGATCAACGCGGAGAACGGCGACAAGTGGGGGCTCACCCTGCCGGACGCCGGCGGCACGCTGTGGTCGGACAACCTGATGATCCCGATCGGCTCCCCGCACAAGAAGAACGCCGAGAAGCTGATCGACTACTACTACGACCCGAAGGTGGCCGCCACCGTCGAGGCCTACGTGAACTACATCTGCCCGGTGCAGGGCGCCCAGGCCGAGATGGAGAAGATCGACGCGGACCTGGCGAAGAGCCCGTGGATCTTCCCGACCACCGAGTTCCTGGCCAAGGCGAAGGTGTTCCGCACCCTCACCCCGGACGACGAAACCGCCTACAACGAGGCCTTCCAGAAGGTGATAGGCAACTGACGCCATGACCGATCCGAAACCACCACCGGGCCGGAACCTCCGGCTGGCCGGTGTGAGCAAGCAGTTCGGCTCGTTCGTCGCGGTCGACGACCTGACGCTGGAGGTGCCGCGCGGGTCGTTCTTCGCGCTGCTCGGGCCGTCCGGCTGCGGCAAGACGACGACGCTGCGGATGGTGGCCGGGCTGGAACGGCCCAGCAGCGGCAGCATTTACCTCGGCGACGACGACGTCACGTTCTCCAAGCCGTACCAGCGGCCGGTCAACACGGTCTTCCAGAACTACGCGCTGTTCCCGCACCTGGACGTCTACGAGAACGTCGCGTTCGGGCTGCGGCGGCGCCGCGCGAAGGACGTGCGGCGGCAGGTGACCGAGGTGCTCGAGCTGGTCGAGCTGGGCGCCCTGACCCGGCGGCGCCCGGCGCAGCTGTCCGGCGGGCAGCAGCAGCGGGTGGCGCTGGCCCGGGCCGTCGTCAACCGGCCGGACGTGCTGCTGCTGGACGAGCCGCTGGGCGCGCTCGACCTCAAGCTGCGCCGGCAGATGCAGCTGGAGCTCAAGCGGATCCAGACCGAGGTCGGCCTCACGTTCGTGCACGTCACGCACGACCAGGAAGAGGCCATGACGATGGCCGACACGATCGCGGTCATGAACTCGGGTCGGATCGAACAACTCGGCTCACCGGTCGAGCTGTACGAGTCGCCGGCGACCGCGTACGTGGCGAACTTCCTCGGCCAGTCGAACCTGGTCCGGGCGGCCGTCCGGGAACGCTCGGCCGACCGCGTCTGCTTCGAGGTCGGCGGCCAGCTGCTGACGATGCCGGCGGCCCGCTGCCGGTCCACGTCGGACGAGATCCTGGCCGGGGTCCGGCCGGAGAAGATCCACCTCGTCCGGGCGGGCGGCGACGAGCCGGCCGGGCCGGCCGGGCCGGGCAACCGGTTGGGCGGCGGGATCGTCACCGACGCCAGCTTCACCGGCGTCTCCACGCAGTACCTCGTCCGGCTGCCGTTCGACCAGGAGCTGATGGTGTTCGCGCAGAACCGGGGCGTCGGCGACGTGCTGCCGGTCGGCGAGCGGGTCACGCTGTCCTGGGAGCCGGTGCACACGTTCGGCCTGGACGGCGCGCAGGACGCCGGCGCCGGCGCCGAGGTGGACGACGACGAGCCGATCGCGGTGGGCTGATGTCCAGCCTGGGTAGCGTCGCGGCGTCGACCGCGCGGGCCAGCGGCCCACCGGAGCCGCTCGGCCGGGCCGGGCGGCGCCTCACCCCGTACCTGCTGCTGCTGCCGGGGCTGGCCTGGCTCGCGGTGTTCTTCGCGATCCCGATCCTGGCGCTGGCCAGCACCTCGGTGCAGACCCGGGTGCCCGGCGCCGAGGTCGGCGTCTACGCGCAGACGTTCCGGTGGGCCAACTACCCGGACGCGCTGCGCGAGTACTCCGCCCAGTTCGGCCGGGCCTTCGAGTACGCGGCGCTCGCGACCGTGCTGGCGCTGCTGATCGGCTACCCGCTGGCGTACGCGATCGCGTTCAAGGCCGGCCGGTGGAAGAACCTGCTGCTGGTGCTGGTGATCGCGCCGTTCTTCACCAGCTTCATCCTGCGCACGATCGCGTGGCGGCAGGTGCTCGCGGACTCCGGGCCGGTGGTGCGCGCGCTGCGGGCGGTGCACCTGCTCGGGCCGACCCACTCGCTGACCGCGACGAACATCGCCGTCGTCGCCGGCCTGACGTACAACTTCCTGCCGTTCATGACGCTGCCGCTGTACGCGAGCCTGGAGCGGGTCGACCCGCGGCTGGTCGAGGCGGCCGGCGACCTGTACGCGAACGGGTTCACCGGCTTCCGCCGGGTCACGCTGCCGCTGTCCATGCCCGGTGTCGTCGCCGGCACGCTGCTCACGTTCATCCCCGCCGCCGGCGACTACGTGAACGCCGCGCTGCTGGGCAACCCGTCCACCGCGATGGTCGGCAACGTCATCGACAGCCGGTTCTTCCGGGTGGTCGACTACCCGACCGCGGCCGCGCTGTCGTTCATGCTGATGGCGGCGATCTTCATCCTCGTGACCCTCTACATCAGACGGTCCGGCACCGAGGAGCTGGTATGACGGCGCCGGCGGTCGCGCGGGTGCCGGCCGGTCGGCGGGCGGTGCGGTGGCTGTCAGAGCACCTGATCGTGATCTACGCGGTGCTCGCGTTCGCCTACCTGTTCGTGCCGATCGCCTACACCGTCGCGTTCTCGTTCAACAACGCCGGCAAGTCCAATTTGGTCTGGCGCGGGTTCACTGTGGACAACTGGCGGAACCCGTGCGGTGCGCCGGATGTCTGCGGCGCGCTGGTCACCAGCCTCAAGGTCGGTCTACTCGCGACGGTTCTGTCCACTGTGCTCGGTACGATGATCGCTTTCGCGCTGGCCCGGCACCGCTTCCGCGGCCGGGCGGTGACCAACCTGCTGATCTTCCTGCCGATGGCCACGCCCGAGGTCGTGCTCGGCGCGTCGCTGCTGACCATGTTCCTGAACCTGAAGATCAACCCCGGGTTCGCCACGATCGTCGTCGCGCACGTGATGTTCTGCATCAGCTTCGTCGTGGTCACGGTCAAGGCGCGGGTGGCCAGCCTGGACCCGCGGCTGGAGCAGGCCGCGATGGACCTCTACGCCGACGAGTGGCAGGCCTTCCGCCGGATCACCCTGCCGCTGGCCGCGCCGGGCATCTTCGCCGCCGCGCTGCTGGCCTTCGCGCTGTCGTTCGACGACTTCATCATCACGAACTTCAACTCCGGCAACGTGAACACGTTCCCGAAATTCGTCTACGTCTCCGCCGCCCGGGGCATACCGCCGCAGGCCAACGTCATCGGCACCGCGATGTTCCTGGTCGCCCTGCTGGTCGTGGTGGCCGGGCAGGTGCTCGCCCGGGCCCGCCGCCGCGGGTAACGTCGCGGCTGGCCGTCCATCTCCCGGAGGTTGCCGTGTCCGACCTGCTCGCCCGTCACCGTGCCGTGATCCCGAACTGGGTCGCGCTCTACTACGACGAGCCGATCGAGATCGTCCGCGGCTCCGGCCGCCGCGTCTGGGACGCCGACGGAAACCAGTACCTGGACTTCTTCGCCGGCATCCTGACCAACATGCTCGGCTACGACGTGCCCGAGGTACGCGCCGCGCTGACCGAGCAGATCGAGCGCGGCGTGATGCACACCTCCACGCTGTACCTGATCCGGTCGCAGGTGGAGCTGGCCGAGAAGATCGCCGAGCTGTCCGGCATCCCGGACGCGAAGGTCTTCTTCACCACCAGCGGCACCGAGGCGAACGAGCTGGCGATGCTGCTGGCGACCGGCGCGCGCCGGTCCAACCAGGTGCTCGCGCTGCGGAACAGCTACCACGGCCGGTCGTTCACCGCGATCGGCGTCACCGGCATCCGGGGCTGGTCGGCCTCGTCCCTGTCGCCGGTGCAGGTGCACTACGTCCACGGCGGGTACCGGTACCGGTCGCCGTTCCGCGACCTGCCCGACCGCGACTACATCGCCGCCTGCGTGGCCGACCTGCGCGACGTGATCGAGACGGCCACGTCCGGCGACGTCGCGTGCATGATCGCGGAGCCGATCCAGGGCGTCGGCGGGTTCGCGGTGCCGCCGGACGGGTTCTTCGCGGCGATCAAGGAGGTGCTCGACTCGTACGGGATCCTGCTGATCTCGGATGAGGTGCAGACCGGCTGGGGTCGCACCGGCGAGCACTTCTGGGGCATCGGCGCGCACGGCGTGGTGCCGGACGTGATGACCTTCGCCAAGGGCCACGGCAACGGCCAGTCCATCGGCGGGGAGGTCGCCCGGGCCGAGCTGATGGACAGCCTGCCGGCCAACTCGATCTCCTCCTTCGGCGGCAACCC
>JBBWZH010000330.1:0-14531 GCA_039648995.1 Mycobacteriales bacterium | reverse complement strand
GCGGCGGGACCGGTGTGGCGACCGGTCCCGCCGCCCGGCCCGGGCGGCTACGCCCGGACGTGGAACCTGCTGGCGGTCAGATCGCCGTCAGCGTCAGGGTTGCGGAGTAGCTGCCGGCCGGCGTGGACGTCGGCGCGTTCAGCGTCAGGCCCGCGCTCACGTGCGCGGTGCCCAGGCCGGCGCCCGCCGCCGCGGTGGCCAGCGTGCGGGCCGTCTTCAGGCCCTGAGCCGGGTCGCCAGCGGTGGCCCCTGGGGCGAGCCCGTTGGCCGCGGCCACGGTGGACCCGGCGGTCACGGTCTGGCTGGCGGCCTTGTCCGCGACGGCCGGCGTCCAACCGAGGTTGGCACCGTTGATCGAGCCCGGGCCGGTGAAGTCGGAAATCTGACCGGACACGGTCCAGCCGGGGTTACCGGCACGGGTGTCGGTCACGGTCGCCGGGTTGATCGGGCCGGACGTGGAGAACATCGTGTTGCCCGGGTTCAGCTGGAGGTCGGGCAGGGTGACGGAGGCGTTGGCGATGGTCAGCGACAGCGCGCCGGCCGGCACCGTGACGTTGATCGTCTCCGACCCACCGTTCGCCGGCGCGTTGACCACCAGCGGCACCGCGGCCGAGGTGGACGCGGCGAACGTCGAGTCTCCACTGTAGACAGCGGTCAACTGGTGGTTGCCGGTCGCCAGCGCGGAGGTGCTGGCGGTCGCCGTGCCACCGGCCAGCGCGACCGGCGAACCCACGTTGTTGGCGCCGTCCTTGAACTGCACGGTGCCGCTCGGGCTACCGGTGCCGGTGGCCGGGGCCACCGTCGCGGTCAGCGTCACCTGGGCACCGGGGTCAACCGGGCCGCCCGGGTTCACACCGAGCCCTGTGTTGGTCGCCGTCAGCGGCGCCGAGGCGACGGTCACGTGGGTGGCCGCCGAGGTCGACGTCCCGAAGGTGCTGTCTCCACTGTAGACAGCCGTGATCGGGTGGTCGCCCAGTGCGGTCAGCGCGGTCGTGGTGAGCGCCGCGGTGCCACTGGCAACGGCCACCGTCGCGCCCAGGTTGGCCGCGCCGTCCTTGAACTGCACGGTGCCGCCCGGGCCACCGGTGCCGGTGGCCGGGGCCACCGTCGCGGTGAACGTGACCGAGCCGCCCGGCGCTATCGACGTCGCGCTCGCCGCCAGCGTGGTGGTGGTGTCACGCACCGCCGCCGCCGGGGTGATGTACGTCGTCGGGCTGGTGAACTGGATGACGCCCGGGAAGTCGCCGAGGCTGGTCGCGCTCAGCGCGGTCCGGCAGACCGTGGTGATCGTGTAGTTGCCGGACAACGTCGCCGGCGGGGTCTGCTGCGCGGCGTAGTTGCGCAGCGTGTCGCTGACGATGATGTCGTAGCCGCCGTTGCCGTTGGTCGGCACGTTGGCCAGCGAGGTGGCGCCGACGATGTTGAAGCCGGCGGCAGGAAAGCCGGTGCCCTTGATCGTGACCTGGATGGTGGTCGCGTTACCCGGGCACGCGCCACTGGTGCTGACCGACAGCGGGGAGTCGTCCCCGCCGCTGGCCGGGTTGACGGTCAGCGTGCCGATGTCAGCGGCACTGGCGGCAACGGCGGAGCCGAGGACGGCAACCCCCGCCGCGACCAGTGTCGCCGCACCGGCGGCTAACACTCTGGACAGTCTGATCCGCATTACATGCCTTTCTGGTAAGGGATTCGTGCTCGCGCGAGGTCAGGGCGTGAGGGTGCCGCAGGTCGGGTCGATACCGAAGCCGAACTGCGTGATGATCGAGGACTGCTTGCAGACGTGGGAGTTCGGACCGATGAACGCGTTCTGGTAGAGCGCGTTGCCGGTCTGCGCCTGCGGGATGATGTTGTAGACCTTGCGGTTGCCGGGCACCGCGCCGTTCAGCAGCACCGGCGGGGTGCCGTCGATGACGCCCAGCAGCGCCTGGCCGTGCCGGTCCTGCTGGTTCTGGGTGACCTGAGAGATGTACTGCGCGATCGAGAACGGGATGATCCGGTTGTTGTCCAGGACGCGGCCGTCGTGCTCCTCGACCGGCGTGCTGCCACCGCCGGCGGCCGGCACGCTGTCCTTGACACAGGTCGGGATCGTGGTCTCGGTGAGCCCGACGAAGCTAAGCCAGAACGCCCGGGTGCCCGAGCCGGCCTGCGGGATCAGCGGGGTCCACGCCGGGTCGCCCTGGCAGTTGTAGATGGCGGTGACGTCGGCCCGGCTGAGCCGGCGCGGGATGTTGCTGTTCGGGGTGACCGCGTAGGACACGCCGTCGATGGCGAACTCGGCCCACTCCAGTGCCGGCGTCGTGGCGACCGGGCCGGACGAGCTGCGGGCGAACTGGATGCAGTTGTCACCGGCGTTGAGCGACGTGATGAGCGCGTTGCGGCCGGCGGTGGAGCCGTTCGGGCGGGCGACCGCGCCGCAGCCGGCCCGGCCGGTGTTGATGTTCGCCGAGCCCACCGCGTTGAACGAGCCCATGTGCTTGACGTTGTCGCCGCTGAACGGCACCTCGGAGATCGGGTTCATGACGGCCTCGGTGGTGTCCGAGCCGACGCCGACCAGATCGCGCGGGCTGGGTGCGCCGACCGGGTCGGCCTGCGCGGTGCCCGCACCCAGTGCGACCACAACCAAACTCACGCCTGCGGCGAGACCCAGCAAGCGGGACCTTCTGTTCACTGGTACTGTCCTTTCTGTTCACGTTGCCGGAGCGGTCACTCCGGCTTGCCTGAGCGGCTCAGGGACTCGGTGCACAAGTCCGGTGAACAACGGACGTCCGATGCGCGGCAACCACCTCCTTATCGTTTGGATGCCGCCTGTGCCGGCACGGATGGCCCACGCTGGATCAGGGCGGAGGCTGCTGGCCGTGGGCCGAGGGCCCGGCGCGCGGGTCCGGTGGACGGCGGACCCTCGAGTGCGGTCATCGACGCCTGACCCTGCCGGCGTAGCGCAGCAGGGCCGGCCCGGCGCCGGCGGCCAGCCCGCCGAGGATCGAGACGGCGACCAGCGCGAACCGTGCCCCGGTCAGCGGGAGTGCCGCTGTCCGGCGCTGTTGCGCGATCGTGGTGGTCCGCTGCGGGGGCGCCGCGACGGGCACCGGGCCGCCGGGCCGCCGGGCCGCGTTGGTCGGCGTGCCGGCGGGGGTGTCGCCGCCCGGCTGGGCGCCGCCACCGCTGCCGGACGGGCCGCCCGCCGACGAGCCGTCGCCGGAGCCGGCCGAGCCGTCGTCGACGTCCGAACTGGACGGTGTGGTGCGCGGCGTGACCGGTGGCGGCCGGTAACGCAGCAGGATGTCCGCCGCCGTGTTGGCCTGCGCGCGCAGGTCGGCCGGGAGCGGCGCGTACCCCGGCGAGAGCATGCCGGGCGACAGCCCCGGTTCCTGGCCGGCGCCCGCGGCGTACTTCAGGAAGCCGGCGTAGTCCTTGCGGGCCGCGGCGTCCAGGGAGGCCGGCACCGTGGTGGCGTAGGTCAGCGTGGTCAGCGGGTAGGCGTTGGGCCCGGTGGTGCGCGGGTTCGGCTCGCGTACCGCGGTCACCGAGCCCGGCTTCATCGCGGCGAGACCGGCCAGCAGGTTCGGCGCGGTCGGCTCGACGAACGCGCCGGACGCGTTCCGCAGTCGCGCCACCGGCAGGTCGAACCGGGCCGCGGTGGCCGCGTCGGTCACCGCCAGCATCCGGCGCGAGCCGACCGGCTGCGCGGGCCCGCGCTTGTAGCTCGGCGGCAGCGAGGTCGGGTCCCAGACGGTCCGCAGCAACGCGTCGCCCCGGCTGGCGGACCGGGCGGCGTCGTGCATGTCCGCCGCGAACGGGTGCAGGTCCAATGTGCACAGTTCCGGCCGCGGTGGCTTGGTGTCCGGGAACTTCCGGCAGTACTGGTCGGTTTTCGGAAAGTCCGACCGCGGCAGCGACAGCCCGTCACCCAGCTTGTAGCTCGGGTTGACGACCATCCCGTGCGGGTCGGCGGTGCCGGACAGGAACGCGTGGGCGTCCGGGTCGGCGTCCACCCAGGCCCAGATCTGCTTGTAGCCGTCGGACTGTCCAAACGGGAGCAACATGTTCGACAGGCCCGGCTGCAGCAGCCGGATCGGTAGTGTGAAGTCCGGGTTCAGGTCGAGGAACTCCGGGTCGGCGGTCAGCTCGTTCGGGTTGGTCTTCGGCGGGCTGTCCGCCTCGTCGGCCACGTCCCACCGGTAGGACTGGGTCAGCAGCTTCGCCACCAGCCGCGGGTTCAGGTTCAGCGTCGGCATCCGCGCACCGTCGCCGGCCTTGACGTCGGGCGAGGCGGCGATGCCGGTCATCCGGTCCACGTTGAACGCGATCACCAGCCCGTTCACCGCGACCGGCGCGTAGACCGGTAGCGCACCGGCGGGCAGCGTGTCGCCGCTGACCGGGTGCGAGATGAACTCCAGCCCCGGCTGGTCGGTGCCCAACTGGTGGCGGGCGATGTCGTCGGGCACCTGCGAGTAGCCGAAGTTCCGGCCGGTGTTCGCGCACAACCGCGGCTGCCAGCGGGTGACCGCCTCGGCGACCAGCTCCTGCCCGGCGGTCGGCCGCTCCGCGGTGCCGATCGTGCAGGCGCCGCCGATCGGCGCGAACTCCAGCTTGACCACCAATCGCTGGTCCCAGTTGGACTGGCTCAGCGGCGACGAGTCCAGCCGGTTCACGTTGTCCGAGGTGCGGTGCGTGCCGTCGGCGTCGACGTCGTCGCGGGGTACGGCGACCAGCCAGCAGGACCGGCCGGCGATCTTCCCGCCGACGGTCAGCGGGGCGCCGCAGCCGAGCCCGGGCGCCTCGCGGCTGGTCAGCACCTCGAAGAAGCCCTGCCCGGCACCGTTGGGGTAGGTGCGGGCGAACGGCTGCTCGTTCGACGAGAACGAGTCGTAGAACTCGTTGGTCGCGCCGTTGACCTGCACGGTCTTCCCGGTCACCGACCTGAACGGCACGTACGGCGTCGGGGTGGCCGCCGTCGGTAGGTAGGTATGCTCGTTCGGGTCGGTGACGAACGGGGTCTTGGCCGCGCGGGTGGAGGAGTAGAAGCCGCCGACGTCGCTGCCGGGCAGGCCCTGGGTGGCGCCGAACTCGCACTGCTCGCGGGTCGGGCCGTCCGGCGCGTCCCCCCAGCACTGCATGATCTGCAGGTAGTTCAGCGAGAAGTTCGCGCCGTTGCGCGGCTCGGTGGGGGTGCCGCCGGTCCAACTCACCTGCACGGTCTGGTTGATCAGGTCCTTGGTCTGGCTGACCGTGACCGCCAGTGTGGAGAACCGGCCGTGCCCGGTGACGGTGACCGCCGACCCGCTCGGTGGCGCGGCGGCGGCCGGGGCGGCCACCGGGGCGAGCGCCGCGGACGGGGCGAGGACCAGCGCGACCAGCGCGCCGACCGAGACGGCCGCGGCCGCGGCCCGGGCGATCACGACGACCGCCTTCGACTGAACACTGTGGACAGTAGCGGCGGGCCGACGGTCAGCCCGATGAACAGCAGCCCGGCCAGCACCATCAGCACCCGCTCCAGCCCGTTGCCGATGCCGGAGTCAACCGATACCGGCTCGGCGACCACATCCTCGGTGCCGCCGCCCTGCTGGCTGTTGTCGGTGCCGGTGACGGCCTGGCCGGTGTCCGGGTCGATCGTGGTTGTCCGGCGGGCGGACGGCGTGCCGGTCGCGCTGGTCCGGTTCCCAGCGCCCGCGACGGCCGATCCGCCGCCGTTGCCAGGGCTGTTGCCGCCCGAGCCGCTACCGCCGCTGCCGCCGCTGCCGTTGCCGCGACCGGACCCGTTGCCGGAATTCGCGGTAGGCGTGTTGTGCGCCCCGCCGGTGCCGGTGACGCACTGCGTCGGGCCCTTGAGGTCGCAGGCCGGCGGGAACTGCGCGATCTGCGCCAGCCGGTTCTTCCCGGTAGTCGTGAACGTCGGATTGTTGCATTTGGCGATGTTGATGTTCCGCGCGTTTACCCCGGGAATGCGGCGCACCTGGGTCAGCCCCGCCTGCACCAGGTTGATCGGCAGCGGCGAGTAGCCCAGCAGCGGCGCCGACTGCTGACCCTCGCAGAGGAAGTAGTAGGCGAACGCGCCCAGCGTCGCCCCCTTGTCGGTACTGAAGCCGTTCTCCCTCGCGGTCGGCAGGATCATGTAGCTGTAACTGGACAGCGGGTAGGCCCGCTTGTCGGCGTTGTTGTAGACGCCATCCAGCTTCTGCGTCAGGTCCCCGTTGATCTGCGCGGCCAGCAGCGCGACCGCGACGTTGTTCGCGTTCGGCTCGACGTAGTAACCGCTCCGGTTGAGCAGCTTCGCGATCGGGAAGCTGGCGTTCAGCGCGTAGGAGTACTCGACGTAGGTGATCGCGCCCTCGCTGTGGTCCTGGGCGACGTACCCGGAAACTCCGAGTGAACCCGCCTGGGCGGTGAAACCGCTTCCAGGGATGACCGGGTACTCCGAGGTCAGACCGCACGGGGTGGGCAGGTGCGCCCGGCCGCAGTAGGCGTTCCACTGTGCGCCGTAGAGCTTGCTCATCCACAGCGTGAACTGCGCGGTGGTGCCGGAGCCGTCCGAGCGCACCACCGGCACGACGCGCCGGGCCGGCAGCCGCAGCCCCGGGTTGTCGGCGGCGATCGCCGGGTCGTTCCAGAACTTGATCTCGCCGGTGAACATCCGGGCCACGGTCAGCCCGGACAGCCGCAGATTCGTCACCCGCTTCCCGTTGATCTTCAGGTTGTACATGAAGGCGGTCCCACCGGCGACAATCGGCATGTACGCGTACTTGCGCGCCGGCGGATAGTCGACGACGCCGGTGTCGGTCAGCCCGTACGGGATCTCCGACACGGCGAAGTCGACGGTTCCGTTGCGGAACTGGTTGCGCCCGTCGGACGAACCCGTGCCCTGGTAGTTGATCTGCATGCCGTACTGGGTGACGTTGCGGCGCCACTGGTCCAGCGCGTTCTGGCTCCAGGTCGAGCCGGCGCCGCTGATCGGTACGTAGGCGGCCGCGCCGGCCGGCGGTGCGGCGGCGGTGGCCGCGGCCACCACGGCGAGCAGCACGGCACCGAGGGCGGGCAGCGTGGCCAGCCGCCGGGACGAGCGGAACATCAGGGCATCCCTCCGACGCGGGTGGGCGGTTCGGGCTGGGGTACCGGCGATCCGGCCGGTGCGAACCGCTCACTGTCCCGGATGGACAGTGCGGTGCGGCGGCGCTGCTGCCGCCGGCTGAGTTGACCCGCGCCGCGACCGCCGATCAGCCGGGCGATCACGAACAGCAGCAGGACCAGCTCCATCAGCGCGGCTCCGGCGCCGAACCCGCGGGCGATGAACCCCGGCTGGCCGGACCGCACCAGCGTGAACGTCAGCAGCGGCAGCGACACCTGCGGCCCGTGCAGCGGGTCGGCGTTCAGCGTGGCCGTGTAGCCGGCGGTCAGCAGCACCGGCGAGGTCTCGCCGATGCCGCGGGCGGTGCCGAGGATGATCGCGGTGGCCAGGCCGGACCGCGCGGTCGGCAGCGACACGTGCCAGACCGTCCGCCACTGGCTGGCGCCCAGCGCCAGCGACGCCTCCCGCAGCGACCCGGGCACCAGCCGCAGCACCACGTCGGACGCGCGGATGATGATCGGCAGCATCATCACGCTGATCGCCAGCGACGCGGCGAAGCCGGATTTGTTGAAACCGAGCTGCAGGATCAGCGTGGCGTAGATGAACAGCCCGGCCACAATGGACGGAAGTGCGGTCATCGCGTCCGCGATCGTGCGGACGAACCGGGCGAGCGGGCCGGGGATCTCGTTCAGGAACACCGCACAGGTCAGCCCTAACGGGATCGTGATGGCAAGCGCGATGCCGATCTGCTCCAGGGTGCCGACCGCGCCGTGCGTGATGCCGCCGACGGTCAGCGGTTGCAGCGGACCGGCCTGCGTCATGTCCTGGGTGAAGAAGTTCAGGTGCCGCAACGCCGACCAGCCCTTGGCCAGCGTGTAGACGACGACCACGACCAGCGTGCTGAACAGCACCAGGGCCAGGCCGTGCACGACGGCCAGCGCCAGCCGGTCCCGCACGTGCAGGCCGGTCTCGTCCAGCGACACCAGCAGCGCGTACAGGCCGAGGAACAGCAGGTATGACACCAGCACGAAGCCCAGCGCAGCGCCGAACGGCGCCACCTCGCTGAACAGGATCGCGGTCAGCGCGGTCGCCCCGGCCAGCGCGCCGAACAGCGCGAGCCAGTCGGTACGGCGCAGCGCCCGGGTGTCCCGGCGCACCTCCGGCTCCGCCCGCGCCTCGGCGCCGACCCGGGTCGCCGCACTGTCCACTGTGCTCGCCGGCGCCTTTATGTCCATAGTGGACGGTGCGGCGGCGCGGGTGGTGGCCGGCGCGTCAGCAGCCATCTCAGGCCTCGCTCTGGGCGCCGGAGCGGCTGCGGGCGATGATCGTCGACGCGATGAAGTTGACCACCAGCGTGAGCAGGAACAGCGCGAGCCCGGCGGCCATCAGCGCGGAGATGCCCAGCTTGCTGGCCTCGCCGTACTTGAGCGCGATCAGCGCGGCCACCGAGCTGCCGCCGTTGGCCAGGATGTGCGGCTGGATCACGAAGATCGGCGCGATGATCATGAACACCGTGATCGTCTCGCCGAGCGCCCGGCCGAGCCCGAGCATGGTGCCGCCGATGATGCCGCCGCGGCCGAACGGCAGCACCACCGTCCGGATCATCCCCCACCGGGTGGCACCCAGCGCGAACGCGCCCTCCCGCTCGCCCAGCGGCGCCTGCGAGAACGCCTCCCGCATCACCGAGCAGGCGATCGGCGCGACCATCAGCGCCACCACCATCCCGGCGATCAGCGTGGACGACGTGTACGAGGTCTCGGCGGCCAGCGGGTCGCGCGGGTTCACGCCGTCCACCCGGAAGATCGGGATCCAGCCGAAATAGGTGGCGATCCACCGGGACACGCCGAGCATGTGGCCCTGCAGCAGGAAGAATCCCCACAGCCCGTACACCACGCTGGGCACCGCGGCCATCAGATCCACCAGGCTGATCAGCGTGCGGCGCAACCCGACCGGCGCGTACTCGGAGATGTAGAGCCCGGTACCGATCGCCAGCGGGGTGGCCAGTGCGATCGCGACCAGTCCGATCAGGACACTGCCGACCAGGACGGCGGCGATGCCGAACCCGCCGCGGCCGGCATCCGGCTGCCACCGCTCGGTGGTGAGGAACGACGGACCGGCCACCCGCAGCGCCTGCCAGCCGCGGTACGCCAGGAACACGCCGACCAGCGACATGATCACCAGCACGGCCAGGCCGCTGCCCCGGGCGGCGCCGCGGAAGATCCGGTCGGTGCGGTTGAGGCGGGAGACCACGCGGCGCCGGGGTTCCGGCTCGGGCGCCCGCCCCGGCGCGGCGACGGGCGGAGCGACAGCAGTGGTCACGGGCTACCCGTCATCGCCCCGGCCGCCCGCGCCGAGCGCACGCCGATGGCCACCCGGCCCGGGCCGCGCCGGCGCGCCAGCACCGCCCGATCGGCCTGCCCGGCCCGCTCGCCCCGATCAGCCGGCCCGGTCGGATCGGCCCGCCCGGGCTGGTCGGCCGGCAACTCGGCGCCGGATCGCGGCCGTGGCAGTTTGACGTCGTCCCGACCGTCCCGGTCCGGGCCGTCGCGGCCGTCGCGGCCGTCGCGGAGCGGGCGGGTCAGGTAGACCACGTGCCCGGACAGCCGGGCCTTGGGGACCGCGGCGACAAACTGGGCCAGGCTGTAGTGGCATTCCCGCTGCCGCAGGTACAAGCGGCCGGCGACCGCCACCGACCGGCCGCCGCTCTCCAACCGCCAGCCCCACAGACCGGTCGAGTCGTTCATCGCGGTGATCCGCCTGGTCAGGCCCAGGTCGTCCCGCAGCGCCGCGGCGGCCGCCCGGCAGGCGGCGATGTCGGCGAACACGGCCGCGCTGCGGCCCAACTCACGGTTGTTGCCGCCGGCCAACCGCCAGGCGACCCAGGAACCGTCGGCGGCGACCTCGTCCGGCATCGCCGCCTCGCTCGGCCAATGAGCCCACCCGGGCCGCGCCGATGCGACCCCAGCCACGAACAAGAAGCGCGGTTGCGCCATGGTCCCCCCTCACGTGGGCCTCGTCGCCCTCGCGCCGCCCGGACTTGTGGCCCGGTCGCCGGCCGTGGTCACCGTCGAGGCTTGAAGCAGCGTCGACATTGGCCAGGGGGAAGCAATGCGCCGGCAAACCCAATGAAACGCCGGACATGACAATGGTGAACACCGGGCCCCAAGGCCGCCAGGCGGCTCAGACACCGCGCCAAACGGCTCATCCGGGCAGGCAAACCGCACCTGGAACTGACCGTCCCCATCGCCGAGCCGGCGCATCCAGCGTCCGGAACGAACTGGGAAGGCACCGCCGTGGTCCCCGACATCGCCGTGCCCGCCGCCGACGAGCTGCGCCCGCCCACGAACACGCCCGGAGCACCCTGCGCTCCCAGGCGGCGTCAACCTCAGGCGCCGGCGTCAGCAGCCCGTCCCGCGGGTGAGCAGCCCGCCCCGCGAGTGAGCGGGTACCGGCGCTCACGCACGCACCAACTGCTCTGCCCGCGACGTCAACTGCTCTCAACAGCGGGAACGGCGCGGAACACCGGCCCGCCGCGCGCCCACAGCACGCGGCCGGTAGCGTCGCGTGGGTGCGGATGACGGTGCTCGGTGGGTGCGGGGCGTGGCCGGCGGCGGGGCAGGCGTGCAGCGGGTACCTCGTCGAGCAGGACGGGTTCCGGTTGCTGGTCGACCCCGGCTACGCCACCCTGCCGCGGTTGCTCGCGCTGGTCGGGGCGGAGCAGGTCGACGCGGTGTTCGTGAGCCACCGGCATCCCGATCACTGCGCGGACCTGAGCCCGCTGCTGCGCGCCCGGGCGCTGGCCGACGAGCCGCCCGCGCCGCTGCCGGTCTACTCACTGGCCGGTGCGGTCGACGCGGTGCTGGCGCTCGACCCGCCGCGGATGGGCGCCGACGCCTGCAAGCTGCGGCCCGTCAGCCCCGGATCGACAACCGAGATAGGGCCGTTCCAGGTGCACGCCCGGCTGCTGCCGCACTACGTGCCGAACCTGGGCGTGCGGATCAGCGCCGGCGGCGCCACGCTGGCCTACACCGGCGACGCCGCGCCGCACCCGGACGCGGTCGCCCTGGCCGACAACGCGGCGCTGCTGCTGGCCGAGGCCACGCACCCGGTGCGGCTACCCGAGGCTGCCATCGGCAACCTGAGCACCGCCCGCGAGGCCGGCGGGCAGGCCACCGCAGCCGGTGCCGGCCGGCTGATACTCACCCACCTCTGGCCGGGGACCGACCCGGCCACGGCCCGCGACGCCGCCCGCGACACCTACTCCGGCCCCGTCGACGTCGCCGACGGCAGCACCACGATCGACCTCTGACTACCGGCCGCGACGCCGGCGGCCGGTAGCGGCTGGAAACGCGACGTAGCGACGCCTTCCGGCTCGCTGATCTCGGATGTACCGCCGGACGATGGCCGGCCGTAGTATGTCCGAAACATCGCCGCCATACCCCCATCCAGATCACGCACTATCGAAGCGCTTCGAAATCGAAGCGCTTCGACACCCGGTTGACATCACCGCCCGCGGAGGAACCCATGGGTAGCGCACGAAGGACTGCGGCCGTGCTGGCCGCGCTGGCCGCCGTGACCACCGGTCTCGCGGCCTGCGGCAGCGACGGTTCCGGGCCCAAGCAGGCCAGCTCGCCGACCGAGCTGCGGCTCTGGCACTACGAGGGGCCGGACAGCGCGATGGGCGTCGCCTGGCAGAAGGCGATCACCGAGTTCCAGAACACGCACCCCGGCGTCACGGTGAAGTTCGAGGAGAAGAGCTTCGAGCAGATCCAGAAGACCGCGCCGATGGTGCTGAACTCGAACGACGCGCCGGACATCATGGAGTACAACAAGGGCAACGCGACCGCCGGCCTGCTGGCCAAGCAGGGCCTGCTGACCGACCTCACGCCCGAGGTGACCAAGCGCGGCTGGGACAAGATGCTCTCCCCCGCGCTGCAGACCACGGCGAAGTACGACTCCAAGGGCACGATGGGCTCCGGCAACTGGTACGGGGTGCCGAACTACGCCGAGTTCGTCGAGGTCTACTACAACAAGGACATGTTCGCGCGGCAGAACATCCCGGTGCCGACGACGTTCGACGAGTTCACCGCCGCGCTGGACAAGTTCGCCAAGGCCGGCATCACCCCGCTCGCCGTCGGCGGCAAGGAGTACCCGGCGCAGCAGTACCTCTACCAGCTGGCGCTGAGCAAGGCCGACCGCTCCTGGGTCGACGCGTACCAGCGCTACACCGGGAAGGTGGACTTCCACGACACCGCCTGGTCGTACGCCGCCAACACATTCAAGGACTGGGTCGACAAGGGCTACATCGCCAAGAACTCGGCCGGCGTCGACGCCGAGGGCATGGGCACCGCGTTCATCGCCGGCAAGTTCCCGATGATGGTGTCCGGCACCTGGTGGTACGGCCGGCTGGTCAAGGAGATGACCAAGTACCAGTGGGGCACGTTCCTCTGGCCGGGCAACACGCTGAACGCCGGCTCCAGCGGCAACATCTGGGTCGTGCCGAAGAACTCGAAGGCGAAGCAGCTCGCGTACGACTTCATCAACATCACGATGCAGAAGGACATCCAGCAGGCGCTGGTGGACAACGGCGGGGTGCCGGTGGCGGCTGACCTGTCCAGCATCACCGAACCGAAGAACAAGGAGCTGGTCGAGGCGTACCAGAAGGTGGCGCAGACCGACAGCCTCGCGTTCTACCCGGACTGGCCGGTGGCCGGCTTCTACGACACGATGGTGTCCGAGACGCAGAAGCTGATCAACGGCAGCGCGCCGCCGGACAAGGTGCTCGGCGACCTGCAGAAGGCCTACGACAGCGGTGTCGCCGGCCGGTGAGGGCGGCGCGGGCGGTACGGCGCTCGACCCGGGCGCCGTACCCGCTCTACCTGATACCGGGCCTGCTGCTGTTCACGCTGGTGATCGGCGTGCCGCTGGTCATGAACATCGGCATCAGCCTGACCCACTGGCAGGGCATCGGCACGCCGAAGTGGGCGGGCCTGGCCAACTACCGGGAGCTGCTGCACGACGAGACGTTCTGGGCCTCGTTCCGGCACAACCTCGCGCTGATCGTGGCGATGGCGATCGTACCCACGATCATCGGCCTGATCCTGGCGTACGCCCTGTTCGACTTCGTCGGCACCCGGTTCGGCCCGCGCCCGGCGGCGGTGCTGCGGGCCTGCTTCTACCTGCCGCAGGTGCTGCCGATCGTGGTCGCCGGCATCGTCTGGAGCTGGATACTGGCACCCGATAACGGCGCGCTGAACGCCGCGCTGGCCAAGATCGGGCTCGGCTCGCTCGCGCAGAACTGGCTGGGCGACGAGAAGACCGCGCTGCTGTCGGTGATGGGCGTGATGGTGTGGGTCCAAATTGGATTCCCGCTGGTCGTGTTCATGGGCGCGCTGCAACGCGTCGACCCGGCGCTGTACGAGGCGGCCGAGATCGACGGGGCGTCCTGGTGGCGGCGGTTCCAGCACATCACGGTGCCGCAGATCCGGCCGGAGATCCTCGTCGTGCTGCTGTGGTGCACGATCGCCGCGCTCAAGGTGTTCCCGCAGATCTTCGTGCTCACCAAGGGCGGCCCCGGCGGCGCGACCAACGTTCCGTCCTACTTCTCGTACCAGAACTTCTTCGAGACCACGAAGGTCGGCTACGGCGCCGCCATCGCGACCGTGCTGACCGCGATCATCGTCGCGCTCACCGCCGGGTTCATCCGCTTCCAGGGCAGGACCGATGACGCAAACAGCTGAACGGGCGGCGGTGCCCGGCACCTCCGGCGCCGCCCCGGCCCCGGCCCGGCGAGGGCCGGCACAGCGCGGCCCGGGCCCCTGGTTCGTACTGTTCGCGCTGATCCTGGCGGCCGTGCTGGTGCTGCTGCCGTTCCTCATCGTCGCGATGAACGCGGTGAAGTCGCCCGCCGACTATTCGACGAACGGCGCGCTGGCTCCGCCCCACGGCGTGCACCTGACCGCGCTCAAGGAGTTCTGGGTCCGCGTCGACTTCGGGCAGAAGCTCTGGAACAGCACGCTGATCAGCGGTTCGGTCGCCATCTTCGGCGTGCTGCTGTCGCTGTTCACCGCGTACGCCCTGGGCATCGGCCGGGTGCGCGGCCGGGGCTGGCTGCTGGTGCTATTCATCATGGCCAACACGCTGCCGCAGGAGGCGCTGGTCTACCCGCTCTACTACCTGGCCAAGCAGCTGCACATGTACGACACCCGGCTGGCCGTGATCATCATCACGACCGTCATCGAGAGCGCGTTCGGCACCTACCTGCTTTCGTCCGTGCTGACCGCGTTCCCGCGCGAACTACTGGACGCGGCCGCGATCGACGGCGCGAACAGCTGGCAGACGCTGTGGCGGGTGGTGGTGCCGATCAGCCGGCCGACGCTCGGCGTGCTGATGGTGTTCTTCTTCATCTGGAGCTGGAACGACTTCTTCATCCCGCTGATCTTCCTGGTCTCCAACGGCAACCAGACGGTCT
>JBBWZH010000309.1:0-6378 GCA_039648995.1 Mycobacteriales bacterium | reverse complement strand
AGGACATGTGGGACGTCATCCGGACACTCGTCGCCGACGGTTCCACCGTGCTGCTGACCACGCAGTACCTGGACGAGGCGGACGCGCTGGCCGACCGGATCACCGTGTTCGACCACGGCCGGGTCATTGCCGACGACACCCCGGAAGGGCTGAAGCGGATCGTCGGCGGGCAGACCCTGCGGGTCCGGCCGGCCGACCCGGGCCGGTTGGACGAGGTCCGCGCGATCCTCGCCGACGTGGCCGGCGGCCGCGCGGCCGCCGGCACCGAGCCGCAGTCGCCCGGCCGCGGGGTGCTCAGCGTCCCGGTCGCCGGCGACGCGGCGCTCGCCGCGACGGTGGCCCGCCTCGGCGCGGCCGGCATCGCGGTCACCGAACTGTCCCTGCACCTACCCAGCCTGGACGAGGTGTTCTTCACGCTCACCGGCAGCCGGGCCACGAACACGGAGGCCGTCGCATGAGCACGACCACGATCGACACCCACAGCGACAACGACAACCGGACGCCCGCCACACGGTCCGGAGCCCCGGCGCCGCCGTCCCGCCTGCCCCGCCGGCTCCGGCACGCCCTGGCGCTGGCCAAGCGCAGCCTGATCAAGACCATGCGGACACCGGAAGCGCTGATCGACGTGACACTGCAGCCGATCATCTTCCTGATCCTGTTCGTGTACATCTTCGGCGGCGCGGTCGGCGCCGGTTCGCAGCACGCCTACCTGCAGTTCCTGCTGCCCGGCCTGCTCGGCCAGGGCATCGCGCTCGGCGGCATCGCGCTCGGCCAGAACCTCAACGCCGACATCGAGAAGGGCGTCTTCGACCGGTTCCGGTCGCTACCGATAGCCCGCTCGGCGCCGCTGGTCGGCGCGGTACTGGCCGACATCGTCCGCTACCTGCTGCTCTGCGTGATCTTCCTCGGCTTCGGCTACCTCATCGGGTTCCGGATCGCCACGAACCCGCTCGCACTGATCGCCGCCGTGGGCATGTCGATCGCGTTCGCGCTGTGCTTCTGCTGGATCTCGGTGTACGTCGGCATGATGGCCCGGACGCCGGGTGCGGTGCAGGGCATCATGTTCCTGCTCGTGCTGCCGCTGAGCTTCGGCAGCAGCGTGTTCGTCCCGGTGGCCACGCTGCCCGGCTGGCTGCAGGCGTTCGTCAAGGTCAACCCGATCACCCACCTGGTCGGCATGGTGCGCGGCCTGATGCTGGGCGGCCCGGTGGCGAGCCCGCTGCTGTGGACGCTGGCCTGGATGGTCGGCCTGCTGGCCGTGTTCGCGCCGGTGGCGACGCGCGCCTACCGCCGCCGCGCCTGACAGCCGCGGGGTGCGCATCGCAGCGGGCCCCGGCGAGCGGGGAGCGGAGGAGGCCGGCGGGCCAGCACGGTCATGGCGCCGCCGTCGCCGGGTCCACCCGGGCGACGGCGGCGTCGCGGTCCAGCCGCCGGCCCCGCTCGTACGCCGCGGTGAACCCGTCGGGGCCGAGCGCCGTGCGCAGCTGCCCGGTGATCCGCCGGATGTCGAGGTTGGTCGGGTCGTCCGAGCCGGCCAGCCGGGCCGCCGCGCCGAGGATCTCGGCGGCCGGCTCCGGCCGGCCGAGGCCGCGCAGCCAGTCCGCCACCGCGATGCCGAACGCCGCGACGATCGGCATGTCCTTTGTGGACACCGCTACCGGGTACGCCCTGTGCGCCAGTTCGCCGGCACGGTCCAGGTCGCCGGTCGCGACCGCGATCAGCATCCCGGAGGTGAGAACCAGGGCCCACACGTGCGAGTGCACCGGATGGGTGGCCGCGAACTGGGGGACCTGACGCTCGGCCGCCTCGTACAGCTGGGCGGCCTCGTCCAGGTCGCCGGCGAAGCGGGCCAGGTGAGCCGCGCTGATCTTGACGAAGAAGGCATGATGCGACGTCCCGGCGCCGACGACCGCCTCCTCGGCGCGCCGCAGTTCGGCGCGGGCGCCGTTGAGGTCACCTTGGCGCGCCCGCAGGTCGGCCAGCCAGATCCGCAGCATGCCCTGGTCGCCGCGGGCGCCCAGCTCGCGCTGTAGCCCGGTCGCCTCCTCGTACGCGGCGGTCGCTCCGGCCAAGTCACCATCCAAAGTGGATAGCCGGGCCTGGCTGGTGAGCGAGCCGGCCAGGCCCCACCGCTCGCCGATGCCGCGGAACTCGGCGACGGCGGCGGCGACGGCGGAGCGCAGCCGGACGATGTCGCCGGAGTTCTCGGCCCAGCCCGCGCTCAGCATCCACGTCATCGCCCGGACCCAGCGGTCCGGGC
This sequence comes from Mycobacteriales bacterium, assembly GCA_039648995.1. Lineage (GTDB taxonomy): Bacteria > Actinomycetota > Actinomycetes > Mycobacteriales > CADCTP01 > JBBWZH01. Next base: position 4,118 of record JBBWZH010000309.1, on the reverse strand, counting down.
TGGCCAGCGCCTCGTCGTGCAGCCGGTCGAACCGGTCCTCCCGGCCGGTGAGGAACGCCACCAGCGGCTTCAGCAGCGCCAGCAGCGGCCGGCGGCTGGAGTCGATGCCCTCCAACCGGTCGCCGACGGCGGCCAGCTTGGTCATCTGATCGCCGGCGTCGGCACCGCTGGTCTCCGAGATCAACGAGTTGATCAAGTAGGCGGCCTCGCCGGTCACCCGGTCCTCGGGGTCCACCTCGCCCGCCACGTCCAGGGCGAACCCGAGCCAGGTGCCGGCTTCCGCGTGCGCGCCGAGCATCATCCAGTACGTGGCGAACGCGTACGCCAGCGACAGCGCGGCGGCGGCGTCCCCGGCGGCACCGAGGTAGCGCAGCGCGGCGACGATGTTGTCCCGCTCGGCGTCGAGCCGCGCCAGCCATTCCAGCTGCTCGGCCGCGCGCAGGTGCGGCTCGGCGGTGGTGGCGAACTCGGTGAAGTACCGGGCGTGCGCGGCACTGGCCCTGGCCAATTCGCCGCGCTCGGCCAGCCGTTCGAGGCCGTACTCGCGCAGCGTCTCCAGCATCCGGTACCGCGGCTCGGTGGTGACCGGCGGCGCGACCTGCAACAGCGACTTGTCGACCAGCGCGGCTAGCACGTCGAACACGTCCGCGGTCGGCAGGTCCGGGCCGGCGCACACGGTCTCGGCGCTGGTCGGCGTGACCCCCGCGGGGAACACCGCGACCCGCTCGGCCAGCCGCCGCTCCGGCTCGGTCAGCAGGCCCCAGCTCCACTCGACCACCGCTCGCAGCGTCCGGTGCCGCGGCAGCGCCACCCGGCTGCCACCGGTCAGCAGCCGGAAGCGGTCGTCCAGCCGGGCGGCGAGGTGCTCGACCGGCAGCGCGCGGAGCCGGGCCGCCGCCAGCTCGATCGCCAGCGGCATGCCGTCCAGCCGCCAGCAGATCTCCACCACCGGGGCGACCGTGGCGTCGTCCACGGTGAACCCGGGTTGCACCGCCGCGGCCCGGTCGGCGAACAGCTTCACGGCCGGGTACGCCAGCGCCTCCGCCGCGGCGACGCCGGCGGCCGGCGTCCCCAGCGGCGGGACGATCAACAGGCTCTCGCCGACCAGGCCCAGCGGCTCCCGGCTGGTGGACAGGATCCGCAGCAGCGGGCAGCGGGCCAGCAGCGCGTCGACCAACTCGGCGACCGGGCCGACGAGGTGCTCGCAGTTGTCCAGCACCAGCACGCAGCGCTGCTCGGCCAGCGCGTCCAGCAGCCGGCCCGTCGGATCGCGCGGGCTGGCCCGGCCGGTGCGGTCGAGCAGGTCCGACTCGCGCACGCCCAGCGAGGCGAGCACCGCTTGCGGCAGCAGCACCGGGTCGGTGACCGGGGCCAGCTCGACGAACCACACGCCGTCCGGTGTCTCGTCCACCCAGCGGGACGCCGCCTCGTTGGCTAACCGGGTCTTCCCGGCGCCGCCGGAGCCGACGAGCGTGACCAGCCGGCTCTCCGCCAGCAGCTTGCGTACCCGCTCGACGTCCTCCTCGCGGCCGACGAAGCTGGACAGCTGGGCGCGCAGGTTCGTCCGCGCCGCGGGTGTCCAGGCCGGCTCGCCTGTTGGCGCCTCCCCGGCCGGCGCTGCTGCCGGCGGCTCGCCGGCCCGCGGGGTGCCCGGCGGGCCGGTCGCCTGCCCGCCGGTCGCCCACGGGGTGCCCGGCGGACCGGGCGGCGCGCCGGTCGCCTGCCCGCCGGCCGCCTGCCCGCCGGCCGCCTGCCCGCCGGCCGGGGCGGGCCCGGCTGTGGCGGCCGGCACCGGCGCGGCCGGTGGGCGAGCCGCCGGGGCCGCCGGCGGCGGGTCGCCGCGCAGCACCGCGAGGTGGGCGGCCTGCGTCTCCGGCGCGGGATCCAGGCCGAGGTCGTCGGCCAGCCGGGACCGCAGCCGCTGGTAGGCGGCCAGCGCCTCGGCCTGCCGGCCGGAGCGGTGCAACGCCTCGATCAGCTGGCGGGCCAGCCGTTCGTCCAGCGGGTGCTCGCCGACCAGCGCGGCCAGCTCCGGCACGACCTCGCGGGCCCGGCCCAGCGCCAGGTCGGCCTCGATGCGCTCCTCGACGGCGGACCGGCGCAGGTCGACTAGGCGGGCCGCCGGGGCGGTGGCGAAGAGCTGGTTGGCGACATCGGCCAGCGGCGGCCCCCGCCACAGCGCGAGCGCATCGCCGAGCAACTGGGCGCCGTGCTCGTACTCGCCCGCGCCGACCGCGGCCCGGCCGGCGCGGACCAGCCGTTCGAACCGGTGCGCGTCGACCGCGTCAGGTTGCACCGCGAGCCGGTAGCCGCCGGGCGCCTGCCGTACCAGCCCGGCATCCCCCAGGCTGCGACGCAGCCTTGACACCAGGGTCTGCAACGCGTTGGCCGGGTCGGCCGGCGTGTCGTGGCCCCAGACCGCCTCGACCAGGCTGGTCGTGCTGACCGTGGCCCCGGCGTCGAGCGCCAGCCGGGCCAGCAGGGCACGCAGGCGCCCGCCGTCGACGTCCACGGCCGCGCCGTCCCGGCGCACCTCCAGCGGACCGAGGATCCCAACCTGCACGTCCCCACTCTCTCAGGACCTGCCGCTCCGCGCCGCAGCGCCGCTACCGGACCGCTGCCTACCCGGGGTCGGGGGTACCGGCGCGAGCGGCAGTGGGGTCGAGGGTCTTCTCGAACCAGTGGTCCGCGTAGGGCTCGTCGTTGAACGCGGGTACGTCGCGGTACCCGGCCGCGCGGTAGAGCCCGATCGCCTCGGTCAGCGCGCGGTTGGTCTCCAGCCGCAGGGTGTGGACGCCACCGGCCACGGCCCGTGACTCGAGTTCGGCCAGCAGCCGCCGGCCCAGCCCGAACCCGCGCACGGTGGGGGAGACCCACATCCGCTTCACCTCGGCCCGGCCGTCGGGGTGGAGCTTGAGCGCACCGCAGCCGACCGGTTCCGCGTGCAACGTTGCGACCAGCAGCAGCCCCGCCGGCCACGTCAGCTCCTCGTCGGCGGCGGAAATACTGCGCGCCGGGTCGAACCCGCCGTCGAACCGGCGCGCCAGTTCCGCGAAGTATGCCCGCAGGCAGTGCCGCGCATCCGGATGACGCGGATCGGCCGCGTCGATCTGGACGGTGGACGCGGCGAGCAGGCGCTCGACCTCGCCCATGGCAGCGGTGAGCCGCTCACGTTGGTGATCGTCGAGCGGATGCAGGATCGCGGCGGCTAGGTCGTCGGCGCGCCGGTCCAGTTCGGCCCGCTCGGCCAGGCCGGCCGGCGTGAGCCGCACCCTGCGGACCCGCCCATCGGTCGCGTCCGCCTCCACCGTGACCAGCCCGTCGGCCCGCAGCGCCTGCAGCATCCGGCTCAGGTACCCGGAGTCCAGGCCGAGCCGCGACCGCAGCGACCGCAGCTCCCTCGCGTCGGCGCCGATCTCCCACAGCAGGCGCGCCTGCCCGAGTGGCCGCCCCCGGTCGAGGAACGCGTCGTCGAGCGCGCCCACCCGCTGCGTGACCACCCGGTTGAACCGCCGCACCCGATCAACCATCGCCCCATCCATCCTCTGACAATAGTCAGAGAACGGGCCGCGGGTGATTCGCGCGTCATTTCATCTGCGGCCGGCGAGGCGGCGTTCCAGCCAGGTGAGTGCGGAGGTGCCGTCATGTCCTGATCTCCGTCCTGGCCGATTTCGGCATGTTCTTGACACTCTCAGATAGGAAGTCGCAATCTTCTGGGCACGCACCGGGGTTACCGGCGGGGGCGGCGGTGCCGCCCGGCTCGCTGGGGTCGTCGGGCCGGCCAGGCCCCGGCATGCGCGGCATGGCATCGCGCCGAGCGCCGCATCGACGAGGGAGTCGACATGGAGCCGCAGCCCGCCCGCACACCCCGTCGACTCCGCCGGGGGGTGGCCGCCCTGGCGGCTGCCGTGCTCGGGCTGCTCGGGATCGTCGCCACCGCGCCGCCGGCGGCCGCGGCCTGGGCGCCGAAGACGCCGCCGCTGTCGACCCCGTGGACGTCGCAGGTATCGGCGACGAACGCCCTGCCAGAATACCCGCGCCCGCAGCTGGTCCGGCCGGACTGGCAGAACCTCAACGGGGTCTGGGACTTCGCGGTCACCGCCCGGGACGCCGGCCAG
>JBBWZH010000308.1:0-4399 GCA_039648995.1 Mycobacteriales bacterium | reverse complement strand
ATGCGCATCGACCTCGTGCTCGCCACCGCGGCCGTCGCCGACCGGGTGCGGGCCGCCTGGGTGGACCGGCATGCCCGCAAGGGCACCGGCCCCAGCGACCACGCGCCGGTGATCGTCGACCTGGACCGGGCGCCGGACGGCGATATCGGCCCGGTCGTGCCACCGCCGTCCGCCCGGCCGGTCAAGCGGGGCGCCACCCTGCCACAGGCCCGCTGACGCCGCCCCGGTAGTGCCGGCGGCCGGCCGGCGCCGACGTCAGCCGGGCAGGACGATGCCGGCGTCGATCCTCGGCCGGGCCCGCTCGGCGTGAGCCTGGATCAGGCCGGCGGCGGTCCGGCCGTCCGGCGGGGGCGGCGGGCCGGCGGGGGCCGGCGCGGTGGCCAGGTTAGGTTGGGCGGGTGGAGACGCGCGTGCTGGGGCGGACCGGTCGGGCGGTGTCGGTGGTCGGGCTTGGCTGCTGGCAGCTCGGCGGCGACTGGGGTGTGGTCGAGACCGGGCCGGCGCTGGCCGTGCTGGAGCAGGCCGTCGAGTCGGGGGTGACCCTCTTCGACACCGCCGACGTGTATGGGGACGGGCGCAGCGAGCAGCTGATCGGCCGGTTCCTGCGCGGGCACCGGGGCGTCGACGTGCTGGTGGCGACGAAGATGGGCCGGCGCGGGCGGCAGGATCCGGCCGAGTTCACCCTGTCGAACTTCCGCGGCTGGATCGACCGGTCCCGGACGAACCTCGGCGTCGACCGGCTGGACCTGGTGCAGCTGCACTGCCCGCCGACGCCGGTCTTCGCCGCCGACGAGGTCTACGACGCGCTTGACCAACTGGTCGCGGAGCAGCGGATCGCCGCCTACGGGGTGAGCGTCGAGACCTGCGCGGAGGCGCTGACCGCCATCGGCCGGGCCGGGACGGCCAGCGTGCAGATCATCCTCAACGCGTTCCGGCTCAAGCCGGTCGAGGCCGTCCTGCCGGCCGCGGCCGCCGCCGGCGTGGGCATCATCGCCCGGGTGCCGTTGGCCTCCGGGCTGCTGTCCGGCGGCTACCGGCGCGACTCCCGGTTCGCCGCTGAGGACCACCGCACCTACAACCGGGACGGCGCGGCATTCGACATCGGCGAGACGTTCTCCGGGGTCGACTTCGACACCGGGGTGCTGGCCGCGCAGGAGTTCGCGGCGCTGGCGCCCGAGGGCGTCACCGCCGCGCAGGCGGCGCTGCGCTGGGTGATCCAGCAGCCCGGCGTGAGCACGGTCATCCCGGGCGCGCGCAACCGCGAGCAGGTACGGGCGAACGCCGCCGCCGGCACGCTGCCGCCGCTGCCCGGCGGAACCCTGCGCGCGGTCACCGAGCTGTACGACCGGCGGATCCGCCCGCTGGTGCACGACCGCTGGTAGCCGCGGCCGGCCGGCCGCACCCCGGCTACCGGCCCGCCGGCGGCCGCGGCGGTGGCTCAGCTCAGGCGCCGCGACAGCCCCGGACGGTTGAGCCGGGGTGGGCTAGCCCAGTTGTTCTCGCGCCACCGTGATGAACGCCCGTGCCGCGGGTGGGGTGGCGCCCGGGCGCCACACCAGGACGATGCGTCGGTCGATGGTGGGATGTGTGACGGGGATCGTGGCCACCTCGGTGGTCTCCTCGCGTCCGGAGCGTGGCATGAGCGCTACCCCGATGCCTTCGGCCACGAGCTGCAGCATGACGTTCAGATCGCTGGTTTCGGCGACGATGCGCGGCGCGAAGCCGGCCTGGCGGCATGCGGTCTCCAGCACACCGCGCAGGCGGCTCGCGCGGGTCAACGTGACGACCGGCTCGTCGCGCAGGACGCTCAGGCGTACGGACCTGCGCGCGGCGAGCGAGTGCCGGGGGTGAACCGCCAGGACCACCGGCTCCCGAGCCACCACGGCCGCTTCGAGGCCGGCTGGAGGGTCCTGGCCCGGGCCGAGGCCGACAAACGCGGTCTGCAGGGCGCCGGCGGCCAACCCGTCCAGCAACGCGTCCGTCTCATCCTCCACGAGCGTCAGCTCGATCCCGGGGTACTTGCGTCCGAACGCGCCGATGGCGCGGACGACGTGGCGGTCGGGCAGCGGCATGACGAGCCCGATGCGGAGGTGGCCGGTGACCAGCCCGCGCAGCGCCGCCACGGCCTGTTGGCCGTGTTCGACCTGGGCGAGCGCGGCGCGCGCGTAGGGCAGCAGCGCCTCGCCGGCTGGGGTCAGCGCGACGGTGCGCCGGTCGCGGTACAGCAGCCGCTCGCCGAGCTCGGCCTCCAGGCGCCGGATCTGCTGGCTGATGGCGGGTTGGGCGATCCGCAGCCGCTCGGCCGCGCGGGTGAAATGTGCCTCGTCGACGACCGCTATGAAGTAGGCCAGCTGCCGCAGTTCCATAAGCAATCGTTATCACAGGCAGCGTGAACCTGTCTTGGACATATGGCCGGTGGCGTTGCGAGACTCTCCTCGTCCACCGCCGCGACCGGCCACGGGAGGCCCCGGATGACTCCGATCGATGTGTCCGCTTACCTGGACGGCGACCGGGACGACCCCGGTGCGAAAGGTGGGACGGCATGAGCGGCACGCGGGGCGCGGCCCCGACCCTGCCCCGGTGGCCACAGCGGACCGTCGCGGTGCTGTCGACCGTCGACGAGGCCGTACACGCGGTCCCGGTCTCGGCTCCGGTCCGTGCCGACGACCGTCGGATCCTGTTGTCGCTGCACCGTAGCCGCGACACGCTGGGCCGCATCCGCCGGTGGCCGGAAGTCGCCTTGACGTTCCTGGCGGAGGACGACCTCGCATTCACCGCGCGGGGGAGGGCCACCATCGTCGAGGAGCCGATGGCCGTCGAACCCGACTATGTGGCCGTGAGAACGGAGAATACCGTGAAGATCAGCAGTATTTCCGGCCTTACCTGCCCGGTGAATGATCTCGACAAGACGGCCGAGTTCTACGAAACGCTCGGCTTCCGAGTGGGCAAACGGGATGACCGCCAGATCACCTGTTACGTCAACTGGTTCTGGGTCACCCTGACCACCGACCACGACACCGGCGACGCCAAGCCCGGATCAGGACCCACGCTGTACCTCAAGGTTGACGACATCGACGATTTCTACGGTGCCGTGCTCGCCCACGGACTCAGCCCGTCCACCGAACCACGCAAGGATCGCTCCGGGCGCCGGGAATTCCTCCTGCTGGATCCGGACGGCAACCGGCTCGCCTTCTTCTCCAAGTGATCCCGCGACACCCATCAGCCGGGGCGGCGCCGGATCAGTCGTAGTTGCGGATGGATCGCACGTTGAGGACGACCATCAGGAGGCCGAGTACGGCCAGCACGCCGAAGCCGCGGGCCACCGGGGTGGCGCTGAGGTCTTCGAGGATGAGCGAGCGGATGGCCTCCATCACGTAGGTGACCGGGTTGAAGGTGGCGGCGATCTCCATCGGCCGGGTCAGCATGTGGCGGGGGACGAAGTTCGGGGTGAGGAACAGCAGCGGGAAGAACACCAGCCCGCCGGAGTTGGTGGCCGCGGCGCTGCGTGTCTTGAGCGCGATGAGCTGCATGAAGCCGGCGAACACGACCGCCCATAGCGCGGTCAGCACGAGCAGCAGTACGAATCCGATCGGCCCGCTGGCGATGGAGATCCCGAACGGCAGCGCGGCGATCACCAGCACCGTGGTGAGCAGCATGCTCTTGACCGCCTCGGCCAGCAGCCGGCCGAGCACGAGCGCCGGGCGGGAGACCGGCGCGGCCCGCAGCTTGTCGAAGTAGCCGCCCTCGATGTCCTCGACCAGGTAGAGCGCGGCGCTGCCGAAGGACGCCGCCAGCAGCAGCGAGCTGGGCAGCTGGAACGCGGCGTAGCCCTGCCCGTGCAGGAACGCGGTCGAGCTGGACGGGAAGATCTTACCGGCCTGCCCGACGTTCACCACCAGGAAGAACAGCGGGATGAACACGGTCGGCAGCAGCGCTTCGGGGGTGCGCAGCCCCTCCCGCAGCGCCCGCCCACCGAGCAGCCGAGCCTGCACTGCCGCGCTCACGCGACCACCTCCTGGACCTCGCCGGCGAGCCGGTCACGAGTGCGGCCGGTGGCGTCCAGGAACACCTCGTCGAGCGTCGGGTCGGCGGCCAGGCCGCGACGGTCGCGCAGCTCGGCCTTCAGCTGGGCGGGGGTGCCCTCGCGGACGATCACCCCGCCGTCGATGATCGCGAGCCGGTTGCAGAGCTGGTCGGCCTCCTCGAGGTACTGCGTGGTCAGGAAAACCGTGGTCCCGCGGCCGTTGATGCGCCGCACCTCGTCCCAGACGGTGAGCCGGCTGGCCGGGTCGAGCCCGGTCGTCGGCTCGTCCAGGAACAGCACCTGCGGCTGGTGTACGAGGGCGGACGCGAGGTCGAGCCGTCGCTTCATGCCGCCCGAGTAGCCCTTGATCCGGCG
>JBBWZH010000189.1:0-5102 GCA_039648995.1 Mycobacteriales bacterium | reverse complement strand
GGCGATGACCCACCCCATCGTCGCCAGCAGATCCTGCAAGCGCATCACCTTCTGACGCCCGGGCCGGACCCGCCCGACGCGGCCCCATGAGGCCGCGCGGGCGGGCCCGCCGCGCTGGTGCGACGGCATCGACCCACCTCACGCTGGGCACGGGCCTGGTCCGCTGACCCGCCGGACCATCCACAGTAGACTGGTGTGCCGGGCCGGGCTGGAGAGTACGGCGGCGGGCCCGGGAGAGGACCAGGCAACGATGCAGGCGTCGGAGGCCGCGCGTGCGGTGGCGGCGGCCATGTCGACCGCCTCATCACTTGATCTGGCAGTCGACGACGCGGTCGTTCTTCATGACTCGAACAAGCTCACTGTGCGTCTGCTGCCTTGTGACGTCCTGGCCCGGGTGGCACCTGCGGCGCATCAGGTCGCCCAGTTCGAAATCGAGCTTGCTCAACGGCTCGCCGGGTCCGGGAGCCCGGTGGCTGCTCTTGATCCCCGAGTCGAGCCACGCGTCTACGAGCGTGATGGCTTCGCGGTCACGCTGTGGACCTACTGCGAACCTGCGACGCCCCCAGCGGTCTCACCGGCCGGCTACGCCGGTGCGCTCGGGCGGCTGCATGCCGGCATGCGCCAGCTCGATGTCGCTACGCCGCACTTCACGGATCGGGTCGAGGAGGCCCGACAACTCGTGGCCAGCCGCGACCACACTCCGGCGCTCGCCGACGCGGACCGGGAGCTCCTCGGCAACACGCTACGAAGCCTGCGGCGGGTGATCGGCGAGCGTGGTGGCGCCGAGCAGCTACTGCACGGCGAGCCGCACCCGGGCAACCTGCTCACCACGACGAACGGGCCGCTGTTCGTAGACCTCGAGACGTGCTGCCGTGGGCCGGTCGAATTCGACCTGGCCCATGCGCCGGAAGAAGTCAGCGAGCACTATCCGGGTGTCGATCGAGGCCTGCTACGCGAGTGCCGGATCCTCGTGCTGGCGATGGTCACAACGTGGCGCTGGGATCGAGGCGACGAGTTCCCCAACGGGCGCCAGCTGGGCACGGAGTGGCTGGGCCAGATCCGAGCAGCGCTCGATCGCAACGGCCTGGATACGCATGGCTGAGCAGAGCTCGATGATCCGCCGCTACATCGCCCGGCGACGAGGCGGCCGGGCTCAGCGGCGCAGGACCGCGACGCCGCGCGGGTCGAGCACGACGTCGCCGCCCGCCGCCCGGCGGCCCAGCAGCAGTGCGCCGTCGACGCCGGCCACCCGCACCTGCTCGGCGGTCCGGTTGATCAGGAACCAGAACTCGCCCGCCGGTCCCGAGCGCACGGCCAGTTCCACCCGGCCGCGGGCGTCCGGCGGCAGGTCGCTGCCGATGCCGGCCGCGTCCAGCAGCGGGGCCAGGACCGGCGGCAGCCCGGACGCCCCGAGCCGGGTGGACACGTAGGCGGCCGAGCCACCGCCGACCGGCCGCCGGGTGATAGCGGGCCGGCCGGCCTGGTCGCCCGTCCGGTACCGGGCCAGCACCTCGACGTCGTCGGCGACCAGGTCGATCCGGTCTGTCCACACTGAACCGCTGCCGCCGTTGTCGAGCTCGACCAGCTCACCGGACAGCAGCGGGCCGAACTCCTCGATCCGGATGCCCAGCAGGTCGCGGAGCGCGCCAGGGTACCCGCCGAGCCACACGTGGTCGTTCTCGTCCACGATGCCTGAGAAGTATGTGGTGACCAGGTGCCCGCCGCCGGCGACGTACCCGGTGAGCTCCTTCGCCAGATCCTCCGGGACGACGTGCAGCACGGGCGCGACCACCAGGTCGTAGCCGGTCAGCGACGTCCCGGTCGGCACCACGTCGGCCCGCACGCCGAGGGCGATGAACGCCGAGTACCAGTCCAGTGCCTCGGCGCGGTAGCCGAGCTGCGAGGTGGGCTGCGAGTCGAGCTCGCTGGCCCACCAGGAATCCCAGTCGAACGCGATCGCGGCCCGGGCGGGCCGGCGCACCGACCCCACGACCGGTGCCAACCGGCCGAGCGTCTGTCCTAACGCGACAACGTCGCGGTGCAGGGCGCTGTCCGGGCCGGCGTGCGGGACCATCGCCGAGTGGTATTTCTCCGCGCCGGCGGCCGACTGCCGCCACTGGAAGAAGCACACCGCGTCGGCGCCGTGCGCCACGTGGGTGAGCGAGTCCCGGGCCAGCTCGCCCGGTTTCTTCGGCACGTTGACCGGCTGCCAGTTCACCGCGCTGGTCGAGTGCTCCATCAGGAACCACGGCTGGCCGCCGGCCAGGTTCCCGGTCAGGTTGGCCGAGAACGACAGCTCGTCCAGACGCTGCGGGCCGGGAACCGTGTAGTGGTCGTTGGAGACGAAGTCCACCTCGTCTACCCAGCGGGCGTAGTCCATCCCACTGGTCTCGCCCATCACCAGGAAGTTCGTCGTCAGCGGCAGCTCCGGGGTGATCGCGCGGAGCACGGCGGCCTCCGCGCGCAGGTGGTCCAGCAGCGCGTCGGAGGAGAAGCGCTTGAAGTCCAGCTGCTGGGTCGGGTTGGGGTGCGATGCGGCCAGCCGGGGCGGCAGGATCTGCTCCCAGTCGCTGTACCGCTGGGACCAGAAGGCCGTACCCCAGGCGGTGTTCAGCGCCTCCAGCGTGCCGTACCGGCGGCGCAGCCAGCCCTGGAACGCGTGCGCCGCGTCATCCGAGTAGTCATAGGCGTTGTGGCAGCCCAGCTCGTTGGAGACGTGCCACGCGACCAGGGCCGGGTGCGCCCGGTAGCGCTGCGCCATCGCGGTCACCAGGTCCAGGGCGTACGCCCGGAACACCGGTGAGGTCGGCCGCCAGTGCTGCCGGGCGCCCGGCCACACCGTCTCCCCGGTACGCGTCACCGGCAGGATCTCCGGGTGTTTGGACGTCAGCCACGGTGGCGGCGAGGCCGTGGCCGTACCGAGGTCCACCCCGATCCGGTGGGCGTGCAGCAGGTCCATGACCTCGTCCAGCCACTCGAAGTCCCACCGGTCGTCGGCCGGCGCCAGCCGGGCCCAGGAGAACACGGCGAGCGTGACGACGTTCACGCCCGCCGCGCCCATCAGCCGCACGTCGGACTCCCACACCTCGCGGGGCCACTGTTCCGGGTTGTAGTCCGCGCCGAACGCGAGGCGTCCGGCCGGCCAGCGCAACCAGCGGCCGGTGCGGGGAGGTGCCATCTGCGCTCCTACTTGTCGGCCCTGCTAGTTGACTTTGAAGCCCTGGTCGTTCCCGTACTTCACCAGCTGCTCCTGCCACGTCCGGAGGCCGTCCTGCAGCGTCGTGCCGGACACGTACGCCTTGCCGACCGTGTCATTGAAGATGCTGTTCGCGTAGACCTGGAAGGGAAGGTAGGACCAGCCGGGCGCGACGCCCTTGGCCGACTTGCTGAGCACCTGGTTCACCTGCTGGCCGCCGAAGTACGGGAACTTCTTGTCCACAAAGGACGGCGAGGTCAGGTCGGCGGTGGTCGCCGGGAAGGCGCCGGCGTCGATCCGGGCCTTCGCGCCGGCACCGGTCGTCGCGTAGTGGGCGAACGCGTAGGCGAGCGTCTTGTTGCCGGTGGCGGCCGGCACCGCGAGCGAGCTGCCGCCGTTCTCGGAGGTCACCGACGCTCCGGCGTCCCACTGCGGCATGTCGGCGACCCGCCACCTGCCGGAGCCGGCGGTCACACCGGATTCCAGGTTCGCCGGCATCCAGGCGCCGATCACGAGCGTGGCGATGTCCCCGTTGCCCAGCCCCTGGTACCACTCGTCGCTCCACGAGGTGATCGGCGCGACCAGGTGGTCGGAGACCAGCCCCTGCCACAGCGAGGTGAACTTCGTCGTGCCGGCGTCGACCAGGTTCACCGTCACCATCGTGCCGTCCACCTGGTACGGCTTGCCGCCGGCCTGCCAGATCATGCTGGTGGTGAAGCCCGCATCGCCGGTGTCGTTGGTGATGTACGCCTTCGGGTTGGCCGCGTGCAGCTTCTTCGCCGCCGCCGCGAACTCGGTCCACGTGGTCGGGACAGCGATCTTGTACTTGTCGAAGACGTCCTTGTTGTAGAACAGCGCCATCGGGCCGGAGTCCATCGGCAGGCCGTACACGCCGTCGCCGGAGTGCACCGACGTCCACGGCCCGGAGCTGAACGTGCCGTCCAGGCTGCCGGCGCCGAACGAGCGCAGGTCGGTCACCGACTTGGCCAGCGCGAACTGCGGCAGCGCGTAGTACTCGATCTGCGCCACGTCGGGGATGCCGGAGCCGGCGCTGATCGCGTTCTGCAGCGCCTTGTACTGGTCGTTCCCGGTGCCGGCGTTGACGAGCTTCACCGTCACCTTCGGGTACTTGACCGTGAAGTCGGCGACGACCTGCTTGAGCGTCGGCTCCCACGCCCACACGGTGATCGTCCCGCCGGCCGACAACGCGGCCTGTACGTCGTTGCCGGACTGGGCTGCCGGCCCGCCGGAGCCCGATCCGGAGCCCGACCCGCAACCGGCCAGCGCCAGGCCGCTCACTGCGAGTACGGCCGCTGCGCGGAGCAGCCGGCGACGATGTCTGATCACGGAGGGTCCTCCCACTTCGTTGTCGGAACTTCGAAGGAAGCCAGCTGCCCGCCGGCCGGCGTCACGGCTGCCGCCGCCGTTCACTCCTTCACGCTGCCGGCGGCCAGGCCCGCCTGCCAGTACCGCTGCAGCAGCAGGAAGGCCGCGATCAGCGGCACGATCGTCAACAGCGAGCCGGTGATGACCAGGCTGAAGACGGCCTGCCCGCCGGCCGTCTGCGCCTGGTCGTTCCACGACTTCAGCCCCACGGTCAGCGGGTACCAGTCCGGGTTCTTGAGCATGATCAGCGGCAGGAAGTAGTTGTTCCAGGTTGCGACCGTCGTGAACAGCAGCACGGTCACGACGCCCGGCGCCAGCAACGGCAGGCTGATCCGGAGGAACGCCCGGAACTCGCCGGCGCCGTCTATCCGCGCCGCCTCGAGCAGCTCGACGGGGATCGCCGTGGCCGCGAACGTCCACATGAGATAGAGGCCGAACGGGGAGACGAGCGACGGGATGATCACTGCCCACGGCGTGTTGGTGAGGCCTATCCGGCTGAACATCAGGAAGGTCGGCACGG
>JBBWZH010000166.1:0-3410 GCA_039648995.1 Mycobacteriales bacterium | reverse complement strand
GTGGTCTGCCCGACCGCGGTCGACCCGTCCCATCCGGATTCGTACTACAACGTCTCGGACCGGCTGACCCGGGAGACGCCGGGCGCCTGGAAGCCGAACCAGTACGCCAACCCGAACAACCCGCGTTCGCACTACGAGACCACCGGGCCGGAGATCTGGCGGCAGACCGACGGCCGGATCACCCATTTCGTGGCGGGCATCGGCACCGGCGGCACGATCAGCGGCGCCGGCCGGTACCTCAAGGAGGCCAGCGCCGGCCGGGTCCTGGTCGTCGGCGCCGACCCGGAGGGATCGGTCTACTCCGGCGGCACCGGGCGGCCGTACCTGGTCGAGGGCGTCGGCGAGGACTTCTGGCCGGAGACCTACGACCGGACCATCTGCGACCAGATCGTCCCGATCAGCGACAAGGACTCGTTCACGATGACCCGGCGGTTGGCCCGGGAGGACGGCCTGCTGGTCGGCGGGTCCTGCGGGATGGCGGTCGCCGCGGCGCTGCGGGTGGCCGAGCAGGGCGGCCCGGACGATGTGGTGGTCGTGCTGCTGCCCGACTCCGGCCGCGGCTACCTCTCCAAGATCTTCAACGACGACTGGATGGCCGACTACGGCTTCCTGTCCACATCGGACGAGACCACGGTCGGCGACGTGCTGCGGCGCAAGGGCGCGCTGATGCCCGAACTGGTGCACGTGCACCCGGAGGAGACCGTCGCGTCGGCGATCCAGACGCTGCGCGAGTACGGGGTGTCGCAGATGCCGGTGGTGAAGCAGGAGCCGCCGGTGATGGCCGCCGAGGTGGTCGGCTCCGTGGTCGAGCGCGACCTGCTGGACGCGCTGTTCACCGGCCGGGCGCGGACCGACGAGCCGCTGGCCCAGCACATGTCCGGGCCGCTGCCGGTGGTCGGCGCCGGCGAGCCGATCAGCGCCGCGATGGGCGCCCTGGAGAAGGCGGACGCCGCGGTCGTGCTGGACGACGGCAAGCCCACCGGCGTGATCACCCGGCAGGACCTGCTCGCCTACCTCAGCAGCAGCCGTTAACCCGCGCCCCGCCCGTCCACCGGGCCGGGCGGGAGCGGCCACAGCCGCTCACTCAGCGCCGAAGTGATCACTTGGTGGGCCAGACGCTCATTCGGTACGGCAAGGGCTGAGCAGTACCGCGTCGTAGGGATACGGTGACGGCGGTTGCGGGGCGATGGCGGCGGAGGTGCTCGCGATGGCGTGGGACACAGCTGAGCTGGCTCGGCAGGCGACGGGTCAGGTGGTCACCGAGTGGTTGCGGCGCAACGCGGCGGACGCCCCCGGCGAGGTGGCGCTGCGCGGCAGGGCGGTGGACGGCCGGGCCGAGCCGGCGTGGGTGGAGCTCACCTGGGCCGAGGTGGCCGACCGGGCCGCCCGGCTGGCCCGCGCGTTCGGCCGGCTGGGGCTGCGCGCCGGCGACCGGGCGCTGTTGTTCCTGCGCAACCGGCCGGAGTTCCACCTCGTCGACCTGGCCGTGCTGCTGCACCGGGCCACTCCGGTGTCGATCTACAACTCGTCCGCCCCGGAGCAGGTGGCCTACCTGGCCGCGCACAGCGAGGCGCGCATCGCCGTGGTGGACGACGTCGGCTTCCTGGAGCGGCTCCTGAAGGTCCGCGACGACCTGCCGCACCTGCGCGCGGTCATCGTCGTGGACGACCCGGACGGGCTCGCCCCCGCCGACGTGCTGCGGCTGGCCGACCTCTACGCCGACGAGCCGGTCGACCTGACCCGGGCCGCGGCCGTGGCCGACCCGTCCGACCTGGTCACGGTGATCTACACGTCCGGCACCACCGGGCCGCCCAAGGGTGTGATGATCGATCACCGCAACGTGGCCTGGGCCTGCGTGGGCTACGGCGCGCTGGTGCCGGCCGAGTCCGGCCAGCGCTCGATCTCGTACCTGCCGATGGCACACATCGCCGAGCGGATGGTCACCCACTACGGCTGGCTCTGGCAGCGCACGGTGGTCACCACCTGCCCCGACCTGACCAAGCTCGGCGAATACCTGGTCGCGGTCCGGCCGAACAACCTGTTCGGCCCGCCACGGGTCTGGGAGAAGCTGCGCGCCGGCATCGAGGCCGGGGTGGCCGCGGCCGGTCCGGAGATGGCGGCCGGCTTCGGCCGGGCGCTCGCGGTCGGCCGGCAGGTGGCCGACCTGCGAGCCCGGCAGGAACCGCTGCCGGCGCCGCTGGCCGCGGCCTGGGAGCAGGTCGACGCGACCGCGTTCGCCCCGCTGCGGGCCCGGATCGGGCTGGACCAGCTCCGGTACGCGTTCGCCGGCGCCGCCCCGCTGCCGGTCGACGTGCTGTATTTCATGCGCGCGATCGGGCTGCCGTTCTCCGAGATCTACGGCATGTCCGAGAACACCGGCGGCATGACCTGGGATCCGTACCTGGTCAAGCCCGGCACGGTCGGCCGCGCGTACCCGGGCGTCGACGTCCGGCTGCTGGACGACGGCGAGATCGTGTGCCGTGGCGGCATCGTCGCCCGCGGCTACCTGAAGGACCCGGAACGGACCGCCGAGACCTTCGACGCGGACGGGTGGCTGCACACCGGCGACATCGGCCAGGTTGACCCGGACGGCTACTTCAGCATCGTCGACCGGAAAAAGGAACTGATCATCACGTCGGGCGGGAAGAACGTCTCGCCGGCGAACATCGAGGCCGCGCTCAAGTCGCTGCCGCTGGTCGGCCAGGCCTGCGTGGTCGGCGACGGCCGGCCGTACCTGGTCGCGCTGCTGGTGCTCGACCCCGAGGTGGCCCCGGTCTGGGCGCGTGGCCACGGCCTGCCCGGGAACGTGGCCGATCACCTGGACATGCTGGCCGCGGAGCCGGCGGTGCGGGTCGAGCTGGAGCGCGGGCTGGCCGAGGTGAACAAGCAGTTCTCCAACGTCGAGGGGGTCAAGCGGTTCACCGTGCTGGGCGAGGAGTGGCTGCCCGACTCCGACCAGCTCACCGCGACGATGAAGCTCAAGCGGCGCGGCGTGCACCGTGCCTACGCCGACGTGATCGACGACCTGTACGCGCCGGCGCCCGCGGTCGGTTAGCGCGGGGGCGGGCCGGCCGGGTGTCCGGCGGGGTAGCTGGGCGGGGCAGTCGGCGGCCCGGGCCGGTGGCCTAGGGTGTGCCGGTGAGCGAGAGTTACGGCTTCGAGACGCGCGCCATCCATGCCGGGCAGTCCGCCGATGCGGCCACCGGCGCGGTCAGCGTGCCGATCTTCCAGACGTCGACGTACAAGCAGGACGGCGTCGGCGGCCTGCGCGGCGGGTACGAGTACAGCCGCACCGCGAACCCGACCCGGACCGCGCTGGAGCAGTGCCTGGCCGCGCTGGAGGGCGGCGTGGACGGGATCGCGTTCGGCTCCGGGATGAGCGCCGAGGATTGCCTCCTCCGCGCCGCGCT
>JBBWZH010000160.1:0-6042 GCA_039648995.1 Mycobacteriales bacterium | reverse complement strand
GACTCTCCGCCGCCGAGCAGCAGACGATCGAGGACGACGAGGGAGCCCGGCTGTCCACCGCGTTCTATGGGCTGCTCGCGGACGAACGCGAGGACAAGCAACTGGACGGCTTCGTCGAACGCTGGGCAGCACAGGGGGCGGACTTCGGCAGTCGGCTGACCACCGCTGTTGGCTTCGTCCGGATGGCCCTCGCACAACCGTGGACCCTGCCGGACGGCGGGGCATCGGTTCTGGCCATCGGCCCGCGGGTGTATCACTTTTCGCCCACCGACACGTGGGTCAGTTACCTCCAGGAGCAGCGCACCCAGCACGCCGTGTCGAACTACCAGTTCTCCGACCCGTGGGAGTGGTTCGCCGAGGCGTACGCGGCGTTCAACGATCCGAAGGCCAACAGCGAGGCCCGCGACCGGCTGCATCCCGAGGCGCGGCAGTGGTTCCAGGACGAACTCCGCGCCGCCTTCCCGGCGGCGGACCAGCAGGCCGGAGCCACCGCACCCGGCGCGGCGCCCACCGGGTAGCAGGCCGCTCGGCGTCCCGGCCCGACCGGCAGCCGGGACAGGGATTGGAAGGCACCGGCGCTGCCCTCGCCGGAGGTACCCGGGCCCTGCCGCCGAGGGGTTCGCGCGACGAGGCTCAGCAGTGACCGAACCGGCAGACGAAGGAGCGAACATGCCGTCGTACCTCTCCCCGGGCGTGTACGTGGAGGAGGTCCAGACCGGAGCCCGGCCCATCGAGGGGGTGGGCACCGCGGTGGCCGCCTTCGTCGGTTTCGCTGAGCGCGGCCCCTTCCACCAGCCGACCCTGGTGGCTAGCTGGAACCAGTACGTGCAGCTGTTCGGCGGTTTCGCGGCAGGCACCTACCTGCCACAGGCGGTCTACGGCTACTTCGCCAACGGCGGCGGATCCGCCTACGTGGTAAGGATCGGCGGCCCCGCCGCGGCCGGAAACGGAGCCCGCCCGGCGGCTGCCGCGCCAGCGCCGGCGAGCCTGGGCGGGCTGCGGGTCGCCGCGCTGCCCGGCGCCGGCGGTGACATCACGGTCGAGGTCGCCGACGCCGAGGGGGAGAGCCCGCCGGAGGACCGCTTCCGGCTGGTGGTCCACCAGGGCGGCAAGGTCGCGGAGACATTCGACGTGTCCACCCGGCGGAACCTGCGGAACTACGTGGTCAACCAAGTTCGCGAGCGGTCAAAGCTGATCGAGGTCAGCGAGCAGGCCGGCGGAGGGCTGGCCCGCCCGGAGAAGCAGTCGGTGCCGCTGCCGCCCGCGCCCGCCGCGCCCGCGCCGGCGGCCGGCGCGGAACTGGACACAGTGGACGCCCAGGAGTACGTCGGCGGGGTCGAGGCGCGCACCGGGCTGGGGTCACTGGAGACCATCGACGAGATCACCATGGTCGCGGTGCCTGACCTGATGAGCGCGTACCAGCGCGGTACCGTCGATGCCGAGGGCGTCAAGACCGTCCAGCTCGCGCTGATCTCGCACTGCGAGCAGATGGGCGACCGGATCGCCGTGCTGGACCCGCCGCCCGGCCTGACTCCGCAGGCGGTACGTACCTGGCGGCTGGACGAGGCTGGCTACGACTCGCGGTACGCCGCCCTGTACTACCCGTGGATCGAGGTGTTCGACCCGGCCGCCGGTCGCAACGCCGCCGTGCCGCCCTGCGGTCACGCCGCGGGGGTGTGGGCCCGCAGCGACGTCGAGCGCGGTGTCCACAAGGCACCGGCGAACGAGGTGATCCGCGGCGCGGTCGACGTGGAAACCCTGCTCAGCAAGGGCGAACAGGACCTGCTCAACCCGATCGGGGTGAACTGCCTGCGGGCGTTCCCCGGCCGCGGCATCCGGATCTGGGGGGCGCGCACGCTGTCCTCCGACCCGGCCTGGCGCTACCTCAACGTGCGCCGGCTGTTCAACTACCTGGAGGAGTCCATCCTGCTGGGCACCCAGTGGGTGGTCTTCGAGCCGAACGACGACCGGCTCTGGTCCAGCGTCCGCCGCAACATCACCGGGTTCCTCACCGAGGAGTGGCGGCGCGGTGCGCTGTTCGGGCGCACGGCCGAGGAAGCCTTCTACGTCAAGTGCGACCGCGACAACAACCCGCCTGAGTCGATCGACATCGGCCAGGTGGTCTGCGAGGTCGGCGTCGCCCCGGTGAAGCCGGCCGAGTTCGTCATCTTCCGGCTGTCCCAGTTCTCCGACAGCACGAGCCTGGTCAACGAATGAGAGCCGACGGGCGAGTGAGCAGCGGAGCGAGCCCGGCGGCGAACCGTGCAGCAATGACCCAGTCCACACGCGACAGCGGGAGGTGACAGGAACCCATGGCAGAAGGCGATGCTCTCTCCACCCACCTGTTCGGCGTACAGCTCGGCGGATATCTCGTCGAGTCCATCCAGGAGGTCAGCGGGCTCACGGTCGAGGAGGATGTGGTCGAGACCTACCAGGTCACCGCCGAAGGTCGGCCGCTGCTGCGCAAGCAGCCCGGCGCCCGCAAGGGCGGTGAGGTCACCATCACCCGCGGGCTCGACCAGAGCAGCGAGTTCACCAAGTGGATCAACGAGACGCTGAACAACGGCGCCATCGACACCGCGCGGCAGAACCTCACGATCGAGGTCAAGGACAGCAAGGGCGAGACGGTCCGCCGGATCCAGCTCATGCAGGGCTGGGCCAGCAAGTGGGAAGGCCCGTCACTGAAAGCCGGCGAGTCCACCGCGGCCACCGAGCAGGTCACGATCACGTTCGAGGAGATCAAGGTCGAATGAAGCGCCGGACGGTGACCCTCGACGACCTGGACAGCCTGGTCCGCCCGGCGGCGCCGGACCAGGCCGGGCGCCGGCCCGCGGGCGGTGCGCCGGCAGGGCGGCACGCCGAGTTCGAGTTCGACCTGCCGCGCGGCTACATCGATGCCGGCGGCACCGTGCACCGCCGCGGCCGGATGCGGCTGGCCACCGCGCTGGACGAGCTGCGGCCGCAGATCGACCTGCGGGTCAAGGAGAACCCGGCCTACCTCAGCGTTGTGCTGCTCAGCCAGGTGATCACCGCGCTGGGCACCCTCGGCGACGTGCACACCGGCGTCGTCGAGCAGATGTACGCCACCGATATCGCGTTCCTGCAGGACTTCTACCGCCGCATCAACAGCGAGGGCCACACCCGCGCCGAGGTCACCTGCCCGTCCTGCGCCGGCACGTTCGAGATCGACCTCGCGGGCAGCCGCCTGGGGGAATCGTGACCTACCCGGCGGACCGACTGGAGGAGGAGATCGCCTACATCGCCTACCACTTCCACTGGCCGGGCGCGGAGATCCTGGACCTGGCCCACCACGAGCGGCAGCGTTGGGTGCGGGCGATCGCCGCCATCAACACGCGCGTCAATGAGGGCGGGTGAACCGGATGGGCCTACTGCGCCGGAGCCGCCGGGCCGGCATCCGGGCGGCCGGCGAGCCCGGGCACCCGGCCGGCCCGAGCCGGCCGGGGTGGGACGGCGGCTGGCGCGGCGTCCCACCGCTGGTCGGGGTACTGCCACGCGACCCGGCCGCGGTCAGCGACGGGATCCGCTTCCGCGACGGCCTCGCCGCCTGGCAGGACCACACCTTCACCACCGGCCTCGGGCACTCACTCGACCCGACCGCGCCGGCCGGCACGGTGTACGCGACCGCGCGGCCGCCGGCCGGCGGCAGGACCACCGGGGGCACCGGCCCCCCGCCGCTACCGCTGGCGCCGCGGGGCCCCGCGGGCGACACGGCGGCAACCGACCTGCGCCCCGGCCGGCGCCCGGCCCGCGGGCTCCGGCCAGCCGCCACGGCCAGCGCGCCGGCGCCTGGTGGCTCGTCCGCGGGCGCCGGGTCGCCAAGGCCGGGCGGCCAGCCGGCGCACGGCCAGTTGCCAGGCCGCGGCAGGGCGCCGGCGGACGGCGGGCCGTCGGCGCACGGCGGGTCCACCACGCACGGCGGGCCGTCGGCGGCCGGCGGGTCGCCGGCGGACGGCGGGCCGGTGCCGGGTGGTGGGCGACGGCGCGGCGGATCCCCAGGGCACGGCGAGCGGCGAGGCCAGGGCGGGTCGGCACACAACGGCGGGCCGTCCGCACCTGGCCGGTCGTCCACGCACGGTGGATCAACGCACGGCGGGTCGTCCGGGCACGGGCCAGCGAACGGCCGGCCGTCCGGCAACGACGGCGGCCCGGCGCGCGGTGGGTCGTCGGCAAGGGGCGAGCCACCGCCCGGAGGGTTGCCGACGGCTGGCGGGGAAGCGGCGCAGCCTGGGCCAGTGGCGGCCGGGCCGCGGCCGGTCGGGCCGGCCCTGACGGTGGCGCGGCGGCCCGCGCCGCGGCCGGTGCTGGGGTCGGCCGCGCCGGTACGGGCGCTGCCCGCGGTGCCACGCCCCGGCCGCGCGCCGGCGGCTCCGGCCGGCAACGGACCGGACGCGGCCGCGCCGGCCGGAGGCATCGAGCCCGGCCGCGCGCCGGCGGCTCCGGCCCGCAACGGACCGGACGCAGGCGCGCCGGCCGGAGGCATCGAGCCCGGCCGGGCTGTGGCGAATCCCGTCCGGCCCGCCGCGACACCGACGGCGGGTGGCACGGGCACGGCCCCTGGCGCCGTGGCGGGCCACGGATCGGGCCGGGACGCCCGCGGCCGGCCGGGTCTCGGCGCGCCGATGGCACAGCTGCCGCCCGCCGCCACCCTCGCGTCCACTGTGGATGGAGTGGACCGGCCGGCCGCCGCCCGCGAGCCGCTGCCGCTGATCCGGACCGAGGCGATCCATCCGGCTGGTGCCGACGCCGGCGGCAGGCCGGCCGCGTCGACCCGGTCGAGGGGCGGCCTCGGCGGCCCGCTGCCCGCGATGCCGGCCACTGCCACCCGGCCCGACCGGCCGGGGCGCCCGGCTCAGGCACGGCCCGGGTCGCCCACGGGCCCACCGGGCCCGGCCGCCGTCGTGCAGCGCAGCCCCGCCGCCCCGGAGCGATCGCAGGCGACGGGCCGGCCGGTCGATGCTCCGCGCCCGCACCCGGCGCCGGTCGAGCGGCCGCACCCGGCACCCTCCGGAGTGGACGGATCTGTCCGGCCGGCCCGGCCCGCCGGCCTCGACCCGGCCCAGCTCGGCCCGCCGGCCGTGACCGCCGCACCAGCAGCCGCCTTCCCGGCCGACCCGACACCGACAGCGGCCGCGGCCCTCCCGCTGGCCGGCCCGGTACCAGCCCTACCGGACGCGCCAAGTCGCGGTGCCCCGGCCATGCCACCGGCAGCCGACGCCCGTCGCGAGCCCGCCGTGCAGCGCTCGGTGGACCGTCCGCGGCAGGACGGCGCAGCGCAGCCGACGGTCGCCCCCGGACGACCCGCGGCGCCGCGTACCGACCCGGCCGGCCCACCCGCCACGCTGCCGCTGCTGACCGACCGACCGGCCCGGGTGGCGACCGCCGTGGGCGAACCGTTCACCGCCATCACGGCCGCCGAGCCGGCGTTGCCGGTCGCCGGTTGGCGGCCGCTGTCCCGTCCACTGTGGACATCGGGCCGACCAACGGCGGACGCCTTCCGTCCACATGCGACCCCAGCGCACCCGGAGCGGCCGTACCCGGATGCCGCGGCCGGCCCGGCAACCACGTCCGCGCCGCTCCCCGCCGTGCAGCGAGCCGCGCTCGCCGGCCCTTCGCCGCGGCCGGATCAAGGCCCACCCAGCACACCTCCGCCACCGGCACCCGGCCTGACCGTCCGCCTGGCACCCGCCCTGACCGTCCGCCCGGCACCCGCCCCGCCCGGCGGGCCGGCGGCCGGCCCGCCCGTGCCGCCGGCGCCCGGCCCGGCGGCCGGGATGGGTGTACCGCCAGGGGTGCCGGTCACCGTGACGCAGGCCAGCCGGTCCACCCGGCCACCGGCCGCCACCCGGCCACCGGCGACCGCCCAGCCGCCGGCCGCCGGCCCGGCCGCCGCCCCCGCCGACGGGGGCGCCGAGCTCGACGAGCTGGCCCGCCGGCTGCTCGAACCGGTGAGCCGGCTGCTGCGGGCGGACCTGCGCCAGGGCCGGGAACGGGCGGGCCGCCTCTATGACCGCCGCCGATAGC
>JBBWZH010000125.1:0-4386 GCA_039648995.1 Mycobacteriales bacterium | reverse complement strand
GATCGAGTCCACGCCCGGCGAGGGCACCACGGTACAGATCACGCTGGGGCCGACGCCATGATCAAGGTGGTCATCGTCGACGATCACAAGGTGGTCCGGCAGGGCCTGCGCTACCTCCTTGAGCAGGAGGACGGCATCGAGGTGGTCGCCGAGTGCCCCGACGGCGACAGCGCGATAGCCGCGGTCCGGAGCCTGGCGCCCACCGTCGTGCTGCTGGACCTGTTCATGCCCACCACCGGCGGCCTGGACGTGCTCGCCCAGATCAAACACGACCGGCCAGACACCGAGGTGCTGATGCTCACCTCGTCGACCGCGGACGAACACCTGCTGGCCGCGGTACGCGCCGGCGCGCTGGCATACCTGCCGAAAACGGCCGGCGTCGACCAGGTCATCGCGTCCGTGCGGGCGGCGGCGCGCGGCGAAAGCCTGCTCGACCCGCGGATCGCCGCCCGGCTGGTCCGCGGGATACGCGACACCCAGCCCCGCCCCGGCCCCCTCAACCAGCTGTCCCCCCGCGAAACCCAGGTCCTCGCCCTGCTGGCCCGCGGCAGATCCAACCGCGAGATCGCCCGCGGGCTCGCGATCACCGAAGAGACAGTCAAGGCACACGTGTCGAGCATCCTGGCCAAGCTGCACCTCGCCGACCGCACCCAAGCGGCCATCTTCGGGCTACAACAGGGACTCGTCCCGCTGGACGAGGCGCTCGAATGAGACCTACGCGACCATCCACATGGACGGCCAGGTGCCCTGTGCCGGTCGTCAAACACCCCAATCGCCGACGCCGATCCACACGACCTGCGGCGCCGCACCGAGGCTCCGCAGCCCCGCTCCGGCTCGGCCCACCCCCACCCCGGAAGATGCGGTAGGGGCCATTGACCTGCTCGTCGCAAAGGTCCCAGCACCACTCCCAGACGTTGCCCAGCATGTCGTACAACCCCCACTGGTTGGGCGCCTTGCCGCCGGCATCGTGTACCCGGCCGCCGGAGTTGTCCGCGTACCAGGCGATGTCGTCGATCTTCCCGTACCGGTACCCGCTGGTGCCGGCCTTGCAGGCGTGCTGCCACTCGGCGTCGGTCGGCAGGCGGTAGCCGTCAGAGGCCCAGTCGCGGGCCACTTCCCCGGTCTCTGCGTCGCGGGAGTATGCCTCGTTCAGGCCGGACCGGGCCGAGATCCGGTTGCACACGTCGACCGCGTCCAGCCAACTGACGTCCGTCACCGGTGTGTCGCCGTTCGCGGCGGGGTTGAGATCCGCTCCCGTCAGGGCACCGTGGAGCTTCACCGTGACCGGATACCGCCCGCGCAGGAAGGCAGCGACCCCGGTCCGCCAGCAGCTGCCGCGCCGGTCGTCTCGAAGATCCACCACGCCACCGGGGACGCGAACCATGGGCGAGTCGATCGGGTCGTCGACCGGTGGATGCACGCGGCGGCCCTTCGGTCCGGGACGACCATCACGGCCGGCGTCGACAATACGAGTCGTGCGACGCGATGTTGCCCGGGGCTTGCGGTGCCCGGTTGACTGGGCGGTGAGACATCGATGACGCGGGGCTGAGGAGCATTCGCATGTCCCTGTTCAGGCGCCGGCAGTCGGCCGCGGTAGACCGGTCGTACGGCCTGCTCCGCGACTCCAGCGGCAAGGTGGTCGGTTTCTGGCTGCCCTCGGCGAAGGTAGCGCGCAACTCGGGGCTGATCGAGGCGCTGCTGGCCAAGGAGGACTTGCTCCACCTGGTCGGCCGGAAGCGGACCATGCAGGCGAACACGGTCGACGACCGGGGCGGGATGTTCGTGCTTTTCAGCGATGCCGCGCCAGCCGCCGCGGCCACCGGCTCGCACGGGCCGGGCCGGGAGTTGACGGTCGACGGCACGACCTACCGAGTGCACGAGGACTTCGCGTCCTTCGCGGCTGACGCGGCGGCCGGCAATGTCGCGCTGCTGCGGACCACTTTGGACGTGCCGCTGCGGACGCACATGGAACGGCTGATGCCGGTGCTCGCCGAGGCGTACGGGCATGACGCGCCGCAGACCCGGGCCATCACCGAGGGCGGCTTCCACTGCCTGGAGTGCTTCGCCGACCACAGTCGGGCCATGCTGCTGGGCGGGCTGCTCGGCGGCAGCGACGTGGCGATCATGACAACCGGTGCCGGCTCGGCCGACCGGCTCCGGAAGCAACTCACGGCGAAGGCGTGCACCAGGTGCGGCAGCCGCGACGCCGTCTGGATCTACGACCCGTCGCGCCGCCCGCGCTGACCCGACGCGGGCGGTCGGTGCTGCCGCGATGACCGCTGATCCGCGGTTGCGCGCCGGCGGTCAGGAGAGGCGTTCGCGCAGCGTGCTGGTGGTCATCTCGGGGTCCTCGGTGTGGTCGGTGTCGAGGGCGGTGAGGATCTCGAGGGCGGCCTGCCAGTGCTGGCGGGCGTGGTCGTGCTGGCCGAGGGTCTGGCTGGCGTGGGCCGGGCCGTCGTGGGCGTGGGCCCGGTCGCCTGGGTGCTCGAGTTCGCCGGCGATGTCGAGCGCGCGGTGGTGGTCGGCGAGGGCCTGCTCGTACTGCCCGGTGGCGAGGTGGGCTCGACCGAGGCCCTGCACGGCCTCGAACTGGATCTTCAACCGGTGGGGGACTGCCGCCGACGGCACGCCGCTGTACTTCACTATCAATGTCAACAGCGGTAGCTGCCTGAATGTCTCGCGCGGATCGCAGCCCGACCGGGCGCCCGTCATCCAATTCCACTGTGTGGGTGACCCGGGGATTCCCAACGTGTGGTGGCTTCAGTGAGTCAGGTTTTGCCGCTGAACTGAACACCGCGGGCCGTCCAGGCTGGCGGTCCAGCCGTTGCCCCGTCGCCGATGCGGCGGGGCAGCAGGCGTGGCCAAGTCAGACCCACCGCGCTCCGTGTCATTCCTGAAAGAGCAGGGCCGGTCAAGGGTTGTTGTGGCTGGTGAGCGCGTGGATGTCTCCGTGGCGCAGATCGTATGGGACCCCGCGCAGTCGACACCGGTGCGGTCGCAGGCTCGGACACTCGCGCTGGCCCGGAAACTCCCCCGCAGGCCGCCGGAGCCAGGCCGACGGAAGGACCCGCTGTTGCGCCGTGGCTCTGGGACGTGGCCCGGGCGGGCAGCCGTGGATAGCACCCGCGCGTAGCATGCCGTTGGTCAGACGCTCGCCGTGCCGGCGTACGGGGACCCACCTGCGCGGACGGTCGGTCACGCGTCGAAAGCTTCATCTATTGGCTGACTGTTCGTCGCGGTGGAGGGGAGGCGCTGCGGTGCCGTCTGCTGCCTCGGCGCCGGAGCCGAATCTGGGCGTGCTGCTGTTCATCCCATACCGGGCGATGGAGAACGCGGTCCTGGCTGCCCTGGCGGCGGCCGGGTTCGACGACATCACGCTGGCCCAGGCGCGGGTGTTCCAGCGGATCGACCCAGACGGGTCGCGGCTGACCGACCTCGCGACAGCGGCTCAGGTCAGCAAGCAGACCGCGGGTTTCCTGGTGGACCAGCTCGAGCGGGCCGGGTACGTGGAGCGCCGGCCGGATCCGCGGGACGGGCGGGCGCGGTTGGTCTGTGTGGCTGAGCGGGGGGCGGCGGCGGTACGGGTGGGTGCGCGGGTGGTCGCGGAGGTCGAGGCCCGATGGGCTGCCCACCTCGGCCGGGCCCGGACGGCGCAGCTGCGGGCCTCGCTCAGTGCGCTGCGGGAGGTCACCGACCCGTACGCCTGACTGGCCGCGGGTCGGTGGGCTTCGCTAAGGTAGTCAGAGATTCGTACTACCTTCGGCGGCAAGGGGGCGGCGACATGGACGCCGAGCAGAGATGGCAGGTCATCGGGCAGCAGCGACTCGCGATCGCCGACCTGCTCGCCGGGCTCTCCGCCGAGCAGTGGGAGTCGCAGTCGCTGTGCAGCCAGTGGCGGGTCCGGGACGTGGCCGCCCACGTGGCGCTGGGTGAGCAGCCACCGCCGGCCGCTGACCTGGTCGTTTACGGGTTCCGGGCACGGGGCAGCTTCCACCGGCTCAACACCGACCTGGCGGTGCGCCGAGCGGCCCTGCCCATCGAACAGCTCGTCTCCGACCTGCGCCAGCACGCCTCCAGCCGGAAGGTGCCGGGGGTCAGCAACCAGCGCAACGTCCTGTTCGACGTCCTCGTGCACGCCCAGGACATCGCCGTACCGCTCGGGCTCGACCTGCCCATGCCCGCAACCGCCGCGCACGAGGGTGCGGCCCGGGTCTGGTCGATGGGCTGGCCGTTCTGGGCCAGGCGCCGGCTGCGCGGCCTGCGGCTGAGCGCCACCGACATCGACTGGACGGTCGGCTCCGGCGCCGCCGTCGACGGACCGATCCGTGCCCTGCTCCTGCTGCTCACCGGGCGCACCACGACCGCGCTGCCGTACCTGTCCGGCCA
>JBBWZH010000107.1:0-6403 GCA_039648995.1 Mycobacteriales bacterium | reverse complement strand
AGCGGCCCGGACGCGACGCTGGAGGCGATCGCCAGGGACGCCGGCGTCGGCATCGGCACGCTCTACCGGCACTTCCCCACCCGCGAGGCGCTGATCGAGGCGGCCTACCGCAACGAGCTGGCCCGGCTCTGCGACGGCGCGGACGATCTGCTGAAGACCGCGCCGGCCGACCAGGCGACGCGCGCCTGGATGGACTTGTTCATCGACTACATGGCCACCAAGCGCGGCATGTCCGGCGCGTTGGCCGCGGTGATCGCGTCCGGCGGGAACCCGTTCGAGCAGAGCCGGGGCCGGTTGATCGGCGCGCTGGGCACGCTGCTCGCGGCCGGCGCGGCCGACGGCACGCTGCGCCGGGACGCCGAACCGACCGACGTGCTCACCACGCTCAGCGGCATCGCCGCCACCACCGGCGAGCCGGCCAAGCGCGACCAGGCCGGCCGCGCGCTCAACCTGCTGATGGACGGCCTGCGCTACCGCCACCCGCGCTAGGACCCGTGCTCACCCACGACTCAACGAACTGCTTGCCGGCGGCCGGGGCGGGTCAGGTCCGCGGGGCGGCGTAGACCTCGGGCTGCCAGCGACCCGGCTCGGTCACGCCGGCGCGGGTCAGCACCCGGTCGCGGGCGTCGGTGGCGAGCTGGCTGACGCGGGAGAAGTCGTGGCCGAGCAGCGCGCCGTCCTTCTTCACCAGCTTGCCGTCGAGGAAGATCGTGTCGACCAGGTTCGGGTTGCCGGACTCGATCACGGCGCCGGCCGGGTAGTTGAACGGGCGCATGCCGTAGACGTCCGTCCGCAGCAGGATCACGTCGGCGCGCTTGCCTGGGGTGAGCGAGCCGATGTCGTCGCCGAGCCAGGCCGCGGTCGCGCCGCCCCGCGTGGCGAAGCGCAGCACCTCGGTGGCGGTGAGCGGCAGCGGGTCGACGACCTCGCCGGCATCCACCGCGGCGACGTTGACCAGGTAGCGGGTGCCGGCCAGCACCGCCCGCATCGCGCTGAACATGTCGCCACCGACCGAGGTGCACACGTCGATGGACAGCGACAGCGGGATGCCGCGGTCGCGGGCCCGCAGCGTGGCCAGCCGGCCGTGCCCCATGTGCATCTCCAGCTCGGGCGCGATCGAGATGGCACCGCCGGTGCGGGCGATGATGTCGTACTCGTCGTCGCCGAGCGTGTTGCAGTGCACGTAGGTGGTGCGGTCGGTGGCGAAGCCGTGCTGGTCCATCCAGCGCACCGGCCCGCTCTTGCCCCACAGCCCGTCGCCGACATGCACGGTCACCGGGATGCCGAGCTCCTGCGCGAGCGCGAAATCCTGCTCGCTGACCGCGGGGGTGGCGAACTGCGGGCCGCGCGGGGCCAGCGCGAGCCGGACGAGCTGGTCGGTCGAGCTGAACCACCGCTCGGCGATGCGCACCACGTCGCGCGACTGCGGCACGTCGCTGACCGGCAGCCACTCGTCGTTCGAGTTGCCGTAGGCCCACACCGCGCGGATGCCGGAGTCCACAATGGCCTGGATCGCGGCGTCGGCGTGCTGCGGGGTGTTGTTGTTGTGCGACCAGTCGACCAGTGTGGTGATGCCGGAGTCGAGCGCCTCGACCGCGGCGATGAGGTTCGCCGCGTACATGTCCTCGGGCTCGTAGGCTTTACCGAGCACGCCGCGTACACCGGAGAAGTACTGCGCCAGCGTCCAGTCGGTGGACATGTGCCGGATCAGCGACTGCCAGCTGTGCCGGTGGGTGTCGACGAAGCCGGGCAGCGCGATCCGGTCCGCACCGCTGACCTCCTCGGCATCCAGCGGGCCGAGGTCCGGTGCCACCGCGGCGATCCGGTTCCCCTCGATCAGAATGTCCGCTGTGGACAGATCTCCGGCGGACGCGTCCTGGGTCAGCACCCAGGCCCCGCGGATCACGTGACGGCTGCTCGCGGCCATGGCGCTCCCCTTGCCTTGGTGGGCCGCGACGTTACGGAGCCGTATCGAGCGGCGTCAAGTGCTAGTGAACAGTGGTTAGTCATTCTGTCCAGGATCGCGAGGGTTCACGCGGTCCCGCGCCGCCCGGCCGGTCCCGGACTCAGTGTCCGACTTCGCGTCGTTGCCCAGAGAATAAGCCGAATCTCACTGTCCACTTGGAACAGTGAGCGGCCGGAACGGCGCAGGGCTGCGACAGGGCCGTGAAGTATCCATTGACACCCCGATGCGGCGCTGCTTAACGTCCTGGTCACCAAGCTGGCCACACGGCCCGGAGACCTTCCACGCCGTGCCGCGCCGTGCCGCGTTTCCCGCCGGCGGGAAAGGGGCGTGATGTCGGAGCACCAGCAGACGGCCGCCGCGCCGCCGGGGGCGCCCGGCGCCGCGGTGGGGACGGCCTCGCGGCGGCGACCCGCCGCCCGCCGCCGCCCCGACCGTCGCATGTGGACAAGCGCGTACCTGCCGATCTGGCCGGCGACCGCGCTGCTGTTCGCGGTCAGCCCGCTGATCGCCGCGGGCAGCCTGGGCGGCAGCGCGCTGCGCGGGATGGTGCCGTTCGCGGCCGTGCTGGCGATTGTCGGGATTGGACAGACGCTGGTGATCCAGCAGCGTGGTCTGGACCTCTCGGTCCCCGGCGCGGTGTCGCTGGCGGCGATCATCGTGACGAAGTACCCGGCCGGGCACGGCGGCCGGCTGCCGGCGGCGATCGCGCTGGCGCTGGCCGCCTGCGCGGCGGCCGGCCTGGTCAGCGGCTTCGCGGTGACCTGGCTGCGGATCACCCCGCTGGTCGCCACGCTCGGCGTCAACGCGTTGCTGCTGGGCACCATCCTGCGCATCACCAGCGGCAGTTCGACCGCCACCGCAGCGCCGGGGCTCGCCGACTTCACCTTCGGCCGGGCGCTGGAGATCCCGAACACCGTGCTGGTCGCGGTCGCCGTGCTGGCCGCCGTCGCGGTCGTCGTCCGGACCACACTGCTCGGCCGGCGGTTCGTCGCGGTCGGCACGAACGCCCGCGCCGCCTACGTCGCCGGGCTGCCGGTCAACCGGTACCGGCTGCTCACCTACGCCGCCGCCGGGCTCTGCTACGGCTGCGCGGGCATCCTGCTGGCCGGCTACCTGCGTACGCCGGGGCTGTCCGCTGGCGACAACTACCTGCTCCCGTCCATCGCCGCGGTGGTGCTGGGCGGCACCTCGCTGGCCGGCGGCAGCGGCAGCGTGGTGGCGACCGCCGGCGGGGCGCTGTTCCTGACCCAGTTGCAGCAGGTGGTCTTCGGCGCCGGC
The DNA here is from genome assembly GCA_039648995.1 of Mycobacteriales bacterium. Taxonomy (GTDB): domain Bacteria; phylum Actinomycetota; class Actinomycetes; order Mycobacteriales; family CADCTP01; genus JBBWZH01. The sequence goes on along the minus strand of JBBWZH010000107.1, from coordinate 3,159 downwards.
GCGCCGTCGTCGGTGCAGCTGCTGATCCAGGCCGGCGTGATCGCCGCCGGCATGACGCTGCGTGCCGTGCCGTGGCGCGGCGTGCGGCGGCCACGCCGGACCGCCAGCCACCCGACCGGCCCGGCGCCGCCGCGGCCGGCCGGCGCCGACCACCCCGAACCGACAGCCCCGGCCTGACCCCCCGACACCTACGGCGGCACGATCCGCCCGCACCGCGCGGCACCCCGGCGCGGCGCGGGCGGCCCGGGCCGGCCAGCTCCGACAGGAGGCTCGTCAATGCACCCACCCCACCGAACCCTTCGTCGCCGAGCGTGGCCCGCCGGCGCCGTCGCCGCCGCGGCCTGCCTCGCGGTCGCCGGCTGCACCACCGACTCGGCGTCGTCGAACGGCGCGGCCGCCGGCACGGCCACCGCGTCGAACGCCCCGACGATCACGATCGACCAGGAGTTGGCCAGCGCCGGCAAGGTCACCGGCACCGAGTTCTGCGGCAGCAAGCAGATCACCCTCGGAATCCACGACGGCTTCGGCATCAACGCGTGGTCGCAGGAGTCGCTCGCGGCGGTGCGGTCGGAGGCCGCGAAGTGCCCGAACGTCAAGCAGGTGGTCGCGATCGGCGAGGGCGACCTGCAGAAGTCGATATCGCAGGTCAACTCGATGGTGGCGCAGGGGGTGAACGCGCTCGTCCTGATCCCGGACTTCGGGCAGGCCCAGCTCGCCTCGATCCGGGCCGCCACCAACGCCGGCGTGAAGGTCGTGCCGTGGGCGGCCGACCCGGGCGGCACGGACGGCCAGGACTACGTGTCCTATGTGGACTGGGAGTCGTCGGACGCCGGCACCCGGTGGGCCCAGTGGATGGTCAAGACCCTCGGTGGCAAGGGCAACGTGGTGATGATCGGCGGGCCGGCCGGCAACCCGGTCACCGCCGGCCAGCTCAAGTCCGTGGCCCAGGTGATGCAGGCCAACCCCGGGATCAAGCTGCTCACCGGCGACAAGGACTGGCCGGTCACCAACTGGGACCCGGCGACCGCGCAGAAGGTGATGAGCTCGCTGCTGGCCAAGTACCCGAAGATCGACGGGATCATCTCCGACTACGGCACCGACGCGCTGGCCGCCACCCGGGCGCTGCAGGCGGCGAACCGGCCGCTGGTGCCGATCGCCACGCTGGACGCCAACGGGCTGAGCTGCCTGTACGACAAGGAGAAGGCCAGCACGCCGGGCTTCCAGCTGGCCACCATCTCGTCCCGCAACTGGCTGGGCCGCATCGCCGCCCGCAAGGCCATCGCGGCCGCCGAGGGGATCGCCAACAGCGAACCCAGCCGGTACCAGCTGCCGATCATCGAGGACTCCACCGGCGCGGACAAGCCGGTCTGCCGGCAGGGCCAGGCCGATGACTTCTACAACTCCAACCAGATCGACCCCGCCGAGATCACCCAGTACGGGAAGCCGTAGCGATGACCGGCCCCGTCCTGGCGCTCGACCAGATCGTGAAGACCTACCCCGGCGTCACCGCGCTGTCCGGCGTCAGCTTCGAGGTGCGGCCGGCCGAGGTGCACGCGCTGGTCGGGGAGAACGGGGCCGGCAAGTCCACGCTGATCGGGGTCGCCGCCGGCGCGACGGCCCCGGACAGCGGCACCGTACGGATCGGCGGCGAGCTGCTGCCGCAACCACTGCCATCCGCCGCGGTGGCGCTCGGCCTGGCCGTGGTCTACCAGCACCCGACCGTGCTGGACGACCTCACGGTCACCGAGAACATGCTGCTGTCGCTGCCGCCCGGGCGGCGCCCGGCGATGGCCCGGGCGGCCGCGTGGACCCGCCGGCACCTGGAGGTGGTCGGCGCCGACGTGTCGCCGACCGCGCGGGTCGAGGAGCTGTCGGTGGCGCAGCGGCAGCTGGTCGAGATCGCCCGGGCGCTCGCGCTGGACGCCCGGGTGCTGGTCCTGGACGAGCCCACCGAGTCGCTGACCGCGGCGGAGAGCGAGCGGCTGTTCGAGCAGATCGCCCGGCTGCGCGCGGCCGGTGCCGGCATCGTCTACATCTCGCACCGGTTCCCGGAGGTGCGCCGGGTGGCCGACCGGATCACCGTGTTGCGTGACGGCGAGACCCGGGGCACGTTCGGCGCCGACGAGGTCACCGAGGACGACGTGCTGCGGCTGATCATCGGCCGGTCGGTGGAGCGGGCCTTCCCGCCCCGGCTCGCGGCGCGCCCCGGGAACGAGCCGCTGCTGGCCGCCGCGGGGCTGACCGGGAGCCGGTTCGACAGCGTGGACCTGACCGTGCACCCGGGCGAGATCGTCGGGCTGGCCGGCGTCGAGGGCAACGGCCAGCGCGAGCTGCTGCGCGCGCTGGCCGGGCTGCACCGGTCGGCCGGCGACGTCCGGGTGGCCGGCCGGCCGGTGCGGCTCGCCGGCCCGGCCGCGGCCCGCGAGGCCGGCCTGGTCTACCTGCCGCAGGACCGGCACGTCGAGGGCGCGTTCCTGCCCCAGCCGGTCCGGGAGAACATCTCCGCGCTGGTCCTGCCCGGGCTGTCCCGCTGGGGCTTCGTGCAGCGCGGGCGGGAGGACGAGCTCGCCAGCACCGAGATCGACGCGCTCCGCATCCGCACGCCCAGCCCGGAGACCGCGGTCGGCGTGCTGTCCGGCGGCAACCAGCAGAAGGTGGTGTTCGCCCGCTCCATGGCCGCGCGGCCGCGGGTGCTGCTGGCCGACGAGCCCACCCGCGGCGTGGACGCCGGCGCGCGGATGGAGATCTACCGGCTGCTGCGCGACTTCACCGCGACCGGCGGCGCGGTGGTCACCGCCTCATCCGACGCCGTGGAGCTGGCGGGGCTGTGCGACCGGGTGCTGGTGTTCTCCCGCGGCCAGGTGGTGCGCAGCCTGGCCGGCGCCGAGCTGACCGAGCAGGCCGTCACCGGCGCGGCCATCGGCGCCAGCACCAGCCGCGCCGGCACCGCGCCGGCGACCCGGCGGCGACGCCGGCTCGGCGGTGGCACGCTGCCGCGCCGGCTGGGCAACGGCACGCTGCTGCCCAGCGGCGTGCTGGCCGTGCTGATCGTGCTGCTCGCGGTGTGGGCGACCAGCCGGAACTCGCTGTTCCTCGGTCAGCGCAACCTGACCAGCCTGCTGCTGCTGGCCAGCATCCTCGCCTTCGCGGCCGCCGGTC
>JBBWZH010000083.1:0-4842 GCA_039648995.1 Mycobacteriales bacterium | reverse complement strand
AGGAATCCCTCGTAATTGCGCTGCATGAGCTGGCTCTCGATCTGCTTGACGGTATCCAGACCGACACCGACCATGATCAGGACAGCGGTGCCACCGAAGGGGAAGTTCTGGTTGTTGCCCTGGGTCAACGTGTAGAAGAAGTTCGGCAGCACAGCGACGATGCCGAGGTAGAGCGAACCGGGCAGCGTGATCCGGGAGAGCACGTAGCTCAGGTACTCGGCGGTCGGCCGGCCGGGGCGGATACCGGGGATGAACCCGCCGTACTTCTTCATGTCGTCCGCCCGCTCCTCCGGGTTGAACGTGATCGACACGTAGAAGTACGTGAAGAAGATGATCATCGCGAAGTACAGCCCGATGTGCACCCAGCTCTTCTGGCTGATGACCTCGTTGTCGATGAACCGGCGCCACGCGCTGGTGGTGTTGTTGCCGGACACCTGGGTGATCAGCTGCGGGAGGTAGAGCAGCGAGGTCGCGAAGATGACCGGGATGACGCCGGCCTGGTTGACCTTGAGCGGCAGGTACGTCGAGGTGCCGCCGTACATCCGCCGGCCCACCATCCGCTTGGCGTACTGCACCGGGATCCGCCGCTGCGCCTGCTCGACGAACACCACCGCGGCGATGATGGCCAGACCCAGCGCGCAGACCAGCGTGAAGACGAAGCCGCCGCCGGTGCGCAGGATCGTGCCGCCCTCGGCCGGGATGCGGGCCGCGATCGAGGTGAAGATCAGCACCGACATGCCGTTGCCGATGCCGCGGTCGGTGATCAGCTCGCCCAGCCACATGATGACGGCGGTACCGGCGGTCATCGTGACGACCATCGCGGTCAGCGAGAAGATGTCTTCCTTGAACAGGATGCCCGCGGTGCAGCCCGGGAACAGCTGCTTGTTGCGGGCCAGCGCGATGATGCCCGTGGACTGCAGGATGGCCAGCCCGATCGTCAGGTACCGCGTGTACTGGGTCAGCTTGGCGGTGCCGGACTGACCCTCCTTCTTCAACTGCTCGAACCGCGGGATCACGACCACGAGCAGCTGGATGATGATGCTCGCGGTGATGTACGGCATGATGCCCAGCGCGAACACCGACAGCCTCAACAGCGCCCCGCCGCTGAACAGGTTCACCAGGGCGTACAGGTCCTTGGAGGCACCGTTGTTGGCCTGGTCGAGGCAGGTGTTGATCGCCGGCGTCGACACGTTGGGGGTCGGCACGCTGGCGCCCAGCCGATACAGCGCCAGGATGCTCAACGAGAACAGCAGCTTCTTGCGCAGGTCAGGCGTCCGGAACGCCGATGCGAACGCGGAAAGCACGAATCCTCCTGCGCCTGACGGGCCGGTCAGCGCGGCCCAGCGGGTCTGCCGGCCGACGCACCGGTCGGCTCCGGCCAGCAGTTGTGGACGTCCTGCGGGGGGCAATATCCGCAGGTTGCGACTCTAACAGTCAGGACGGCCGAACTGGTCGGCCGGCCGGACCAGGAAGTCGCCACCTGGCCCATACCGGCCGACCAGTTCCTTACAGTTCGGTAACGGTGCCCCCGGCGGCCGCGATCTTCTCCTTGGCGGAGCCGGAGAACCCGTGCGCGGTGACCTGCAGGGCGACCGCCAGGTCGCCGGTGCCGAGCACCTTGACCGGCTGGCCGCGGCGGACCGCGCCGGCCTCGATCAGCTCGTCCGGGCCGATCGTGCCGCCGGACGGGAACAGCTCGCCCAGCCGGCCGACGTTCACCACCTGGTACTCGACCCGGAACCGGTTGCGGAAGCCCTTCATCTTGGGCAGCCGCATGTGGATCGGCATCTGCCCGCCCTCGAAGTGCGCGGGGATGTTGCCGCGGGCCTTGCTGCCCTTGGTGCCCCGCCCGGCGGTCTTGCCCTTCGACCCGTCGCCCCGGCCGACCCGCGTCTTCGCGGTCTTCGCGCCCGGCGCCGGGCGCAGGTGGTGGACTTTGAGTGTCATTCGCTACTCGACCTCCTCGACCGTGACCAGATGGGTCACGGTCGCGACCATGCCGCGGATCTCGGGCCGGTCCTCCTTGACTACCGCGTCGTGCACCCGCTTGAGGCCGAGTGACCGCAGTGTCTGCCGCTGGTTGTCCTTCGACCCGATCGCCGACCGGATCTGGGTGACCTTGAGCCGCGCCACGTCACACCCCCTGACCGGCCCGGGCCCGCAGCATGCCGGCCGGCGCGACGTCCTCCAGCGCGAGGCCACGGCGAGCCGCGACCTCCTCCGGGCGGACCAGCCCGCGCAGCGCCGCCACGGTCGCGTGCACGATGTTGATCGGGTTGTCCGAGCCGAGCGACTTGGACAGCACGTCGTGGATGCCCGCGCACTCCAGCACGGCGCGCACCGGGCCGCCGGCGATGACGCCGGTACCGGGGCTGGCCGGCTTCAACAGCACCACGCCGGCGGCCGCCTCACCCTGCACCGGGTGCGGGATGGTGGCCGCGATCCGGGGCACCTTGAAGAAGTGCTTCTTGGCCTCCTCGACGCCCTTGGCGATCGCCGCGGGCACCTCCTTGGCCTTGCCGTAGCCGACACCCACGGTGCCGTCGCCATCGCCCACCACGACCAGCGCGGTGAAGCTGAACCGGCGGCCACCCTTGACGACCTTGGCCACCCGGTTGATCGCGACGACCCGTTCGACGTGTGGGCTCTTCTCCGGGGCAGCCCCGCCCCGGCCGCCGTCCCGGCGGTCGCGGCGATCTCCGCCGCCTTGCCCGCCTCGGCGCTGCGGTCCAGGCATCAGGCTTCCCTTCCGTTCATCGCTGTTGGAGCTGTCATCGCTGTTGGAGCCGGCATTGTGGTTCGCATCAGAACTCCAGCCCGGCGGCGCGGGCCGCGTCGGCCAGCGCCGCGATCCGGCCGTGGTAGGCGTTCCCGCCGCGGTCGAAGACCACCGCGGTGACACCGGCCGCCTTGCCGCGCTCGGCCAGCAGTTCGCCGACCCGGCGCGCCTTCGCCGTCTTGTCGCCCTCGGTCTCCAGCTTGTACGTCGAGGCCGCGGCCAGCGTGACGCCGCGGGCGTCGTCCACGATCTGCGCGTACAGGTGCCGGGTGGAGCGGGTGACGACCAGCCGCGGCCGGGCCGCGGTGCCGCGGATCCGCTTGCGCAGCCGGAAGTGCCGGCGTGTCCGGGCGGTGCGCCGTTCCTGCGCCACGCTCTTGCCGATGGTTGCAGTACCCATGCCGTTACTTACCCGTCTTCCCGGCCTTGCGGCGGATGACTTCGCCCTGATAGCGGACGCCCTTGCCCTTGTACGGGTCGGGCTTGCGCAGCTTGCGGATCTTCGCCGCGACCTCGCCGACCTTCTGCTTGTCGATCCCCTCGACCACGAACCGGGTGGGCGTCTCGACCCGGAACGTGATGCCGTCCGGCGCCGCGACCGGCACGGGGTGGCTGAACCCGAGCGCGAACTCCAGGTCCGACCCGCGGGCCTGCACCCGGTAGCCGGTGCCGACGATCTCCAGCGTCTTCGAGTAGCCCTGCGTGACGCCGGTGACCATGTTCGCGATCAGCGTCCGCGACAGGCCGTGCCGCGAGCGGCTCTCCCGCTCGTCGTCGGGCCGGTGCACGTGCAGCACACCGTCGTCCGCCTTCTCGACGGTGATCGGCTCGACCACGGTGTGGCTCAACTCGCCCTTCGGGCCCTTGACCCGGATCACCCTGCCGTCCACCGCGACATCGACGCCGCTGGGAACCGGGATCGGCAACTTACCGATGCGTGACATGCCGCTCCTCCCGACTCACCAGACGTAGGCGAGGACTTCCCCGCCTACCCTGCGCTTGGCGGCCTGCCGGTCGGTCAGCAGCCCGGAGGACGTGGAGATGATCGCCACGCCGAGGCCGCCGAGCACCTTCGGCAGCCCGGTCGACTTCGCGTACACCCGCAGGCCGGGCTTGGAGACCCGGCGCAGGCCGGCGATGCTGCGCTCCCGGTTCGGACCGTACTTGAGGTCGACGATGAGCTCACGGAACACCGTGCCGTCCCGCTCGACGTCGGCGACCCGCCAGCCGGCGATGTAGCCCTCCTGCTGCAGGATCTCGGCGATGTGGGACTTGATCTTGGAATGCGGCATCTTCACGTCGTCGTGGTACGCGGAGTTCGCGTTACGGACGCGGGTCAGCATGTCCGCGATCGGGTCGGTCATGGTCATGAGACGGCCTCCGGAGCGAGCATCGCAGCGAGCCCCAGCGAGCGAGGAGCGGAGCGGAGGAGGCTGTCGGGGAGCATGGTCATGAGACGGCCAGCGGAGCGGAGGAGGCTGTCGGGGGGAATGGTCATGGCATGTCAGGCCTTTCTCGCCGCGGTTCCCGCCCGGTGGCGGGCCTGCGGTGAAGTGGTACCTCGGGCTGTGTCTCGGACGGGGTAACGGCTACCAGGACGACTTGGTGATGCCCGGCAGCTCGCCGGCGTGGGCCATCTCGCGTACGCAGATCCGGCACAGGCCGAACGTGCGGTAGACGGCGCGCGGCCGGCCGCAGCGCTGGCAGCGGGTGTATCCGCGAACGGCGAACCGGGGCTTCCGGGCGGCCTTCACGACCAGGGCTTTCTTGGCCATTCTCTCTCTCTTCTCAACCGCCGGTGACTACCGGCGACCAGTGCGCCGGGTGGTCCGGATCGGGGTGGTCGGCGCCGCCCCCGAGTCGGTGCGGAACGGGAAGCCGAGCAGTCGCAGCAACGCGCGGCCCTCGTCGTCCGTTCCCGCGGTGGTGACAACGGTGATGTCCATCCCGCGCTGCCGGTCGATCCGGTCCATGTCGATCTCGCGGAACATGGACTGCTCGGTCAGCCCGAACGTGTAGTTGCCGGCGCCGTCGAACTGCGTCGGCGACAGCCCGCGGAAGTC
>JBBWZH010000080.1:0-5573 GCA_039648995.1 Mycobacteriales bacterium | reverse complement strand
GGTGGCTGGACACCCAACTGCGCCCGGGGCCGGACGGCCGGCACGACGGGTGGCTGCAGGCGGAGCAGTGGCTCTACGCGCGCCGGGCGCCGGGGAACACCTGCCTCTCGGCGTTGTCGGCGGAGCGCGCCGGGGCCGACCGGCTCGCCCGGTTCGGCGGGCAGGCCGGCAACAACTCGAAGGGCTGCGGCGGCGTGATGCGGTCGGCGCCGTTCGGGCTGCTACCACCGGTCCCGGACGCCGTGCCGACCGCCTTCGGCATGGCCGTCCGCGCGGCCGGCTATACCCACGGCCATCCGACCGGCAAGCTCGCGTCCGGCGCGCTCGCGGCGATCATCGCGGGGCTGGTCGCCGGCGATGATCTGCAGGCCGCGCTGGACGCCGCGGTCGCCGAGCTGGCCCGGCACGACGGGCACGGCGAGACCACCGCCGCCCTCGACAAAGCCCGCCGGGCGGCCCGGGAGCGCCCGGTCGCCGCGGAGACGGTCGCGGAACTCGGCGCCGGCTGGGTCGCCGAGGAGGCGCTGGCCATCGCCGTGTACGCCGCGCTGGCCCATCCGGAGCCGGCCGCCTTCCTGGACGCGCTCGCGCTCGCGGTCACGCATGGCGGCGACAGCGACTCCACCGGCGCCATCTGTGGCAACATCCTCGGCGCGCTGCACGGCGAGACCGCGTTGCCGCCCGAGCTCGCCTTCGCGGTCGAGGGGCGCGGCACGATCCTGCAACTCGCCGACGACTTCGTCTGGGAGTTCACCGTCGCGTACCGCCTGCACGGCGACTACGACCCCGACACCCGCTGGGAGCTTCGCTACCCGGGCTGGTAGGCAGGGTCAGCTCGGGTCAGGCCGGCAGGGCGGTGGCCCGGACGGTGTCCATCAGGGCGGCGATCTCGTCGCCGGGCTGGTAGTCGAAGCGGAGCCGGACGCGGGCACGGGCCTCGGCGAACAGCGGGGTGCGCAGCGGCACGATCAGGTAACCCATCAGCCAGTTCACGCTGCCCGGCGGTGACATCCGGATCGCCAGCAGGTTCTTCGTGATGATCCGGATCGCGTTGAGCTGGCCCGGTCGGTCCAGCGTGAACGCGACGTCGCCGGTACAGCTCGCCGGCAGCGGGCCGGAATAGAAGAACTGCTGGAACACCCGGGGGGCGGCGAGTTCGGTGGTCCGCGGCTGGATCGCGAACGCGTCCTGAAAAAGGGGCGCCGGCACCGCGTACCCGTGATACGTGAAGTCCTGCTGGACCGGCTGGACGGCCTGGATGCAGCCCTCGGGGACGTACCGTGGTGCCGGGTCACCGAACGCCGCTTCGTAGCGCCGCCGGAACCCGCCGATCACCTCGATCTGCCGCTCGCGCAGCTGCCCGACGTGTGTCATCTCGCAGATGACCACGTCGACCGGCTCGTCCGGGGTGTAGACGCGGGCGTCCGCGTGCACCACCCGGACCCTGTCGCCGACCGCGCCGGCCAGCGCGGCCCGGGCCGCCTCGAACACGCCCGGCTCCTGCTCGACGGCGGTGACGTACGCGCCTGCCTGAGCGGCGAAGTACGACAGCACCCCGGTGCCGGCGCCCAGATCGAGCACGTGCATGCCGGCCCGCACGACGCCGGCGATCGCGGTGCGGAACGCGCTCATCCGGTGCTCGTCCAGCAGCATCTGCGCCTGGTACTGCAGCGGGATGAGGTCGGCCGGCGGTCCCTGGTGCCGGCGGTCCAGGTCGATCCGGCTACCCGACACGGCTGGCCTCCCTGGCGATCCACGCCGGTGTACCCGTCCGCGCCTTTCGGCCGGCGGCGGCCGGACCTGAGGAGAACCGGCGGCGGCCGGCCGGCGGTTCAGATCAGGGACAGCACGTGGCCGAGGCCGCGCGGCCCGGTCTTCGCCGGCCGGGGCAGGAGGAAGACGCACATCCCGGCGGCCACCCCGCCGGAGTCGGTCAGCGGGTTGTCGCCGACCATCAGGACCTCCTCCGGGTGGACCTGCAACTGGTCGCAGGCGGTGAGGAAGGCCTTGACCGCGGGCTTGCAGACGCCGGTCTCGAACGACATCACGACCGAGTCGAGGAACGGCGCCAGCCCCAGCTGGTCCATCGCCGGGCGCAGGTCGAAGCCGGTATCGCTGAGGACGCCGACCCGCAGGCCCTTGTCGCGCACGGCCCGCAAGGTCGACAGCGTGTCCGGGAAGGCCTCCCAGGAGTCGGCGCTGATGGTGAGCGCGTACAGCTCCTCGCTGAGCCCGGGCACCAGCCGCTCGGAGCCGGCCGCCCGGTACAGCTCGGTCCACACCTCGTGGTGGGTGGCGCTGGACAGGTCGCGGCCCTTCGCCAGTTCCTCCGCCGTGCTGCTGCGGTCCAGCACGCGCCGCCAGACCTGGGCGACCTCCTCCGGATCGAGCCCGCCGGCGCCGAGCGAGGTGGCCGCCGCGTGCAGCAGCTTCTCGCCGCTACCGGACAGCCGGATCAGCGTGTCACCGGCGTCGAACAGGACAGCCCCGAACCGACTCACGTCCCGTCTCCTCACACCCCGGCCATGACTGCCGGCTTCAGGGCCGGGCGGGACTGGCGGTGAAGCCACAGCCACCCCACGTCACGGCCGAACGACTCGATCAGCAGGGCCAGCGCCAGCGCCACCGCGGCGGACGCCACCGGCCGCGGCAGTACGCCCGCCGCCGCGACCACAAGAACGATGCCCTGCATCGCCGCGACCACCTTCCGCCACTGGCGCGGCGGCAACGGCCCGCGCATCCACGGCAGCACCGGGCCCGCCGCCGCGTACAGGTACCGCATCGCGCCGATCGCGAGCACCCAGGCGCCGATCGGGCGCGTCGCGTAGACGCTGAGCACCAGGATGAGGAACGCGTCGACCTCCATGTCGAACCGGGCCCCGAGTGCTGACGCCGTCCCGGTGCGCCGGGCGACCTGGCCGTCCACCGCGTCGAGCGCGAGCGCCACGCCGGCGAGCGCGACCAGCAGCGCGACCGGCACAGGCCGCACGAGCGAGTCGACGGTCAGTGCGGCGACGCCGCCGGCGAGGGTGGCCCGGGTCAACGTCACCCGGTCGGCATACCCGAGCGCGGAGCTGCCTGACCGCTGCATGCCGTGGCTCAGCGCCGCACACGTGACCAGCCCGTAGGCGACGCCGGCCAACCAGCCCGCGACGCCGAGGCCGACAGTTTCCGCCAAGGCCGCGAACAGGACAATCTGGCCTACTAGTCCGATAGCAGGACCAGTTCGAACCGTGGGCACCGTGCCTCCGTGACTAGGGGGTCGTGGTCGAGTAACACGGGAGCGGCGACAATTCGGTTCAGCTGAGGAGGCCGCTGTGACGCTCGCTGCCAGGGCTTTCTGGGTGCGCGAGCCCGGCGCGGGCGAGGTCCGGCCGGCCGCCGTGCCGGCTCCGGGGCACGGTGAGGTTCTCGTCCGCACCCGCTATACCGGGGTCAGCCGCGGCACCGAGACGCTGGTCTTCACCGGCCGCGTGCCCGCGAGCCAGTACGCCACGATGCGCGCGCCGTTCCAGGAGGGCGACTTCCCCGGGCCGGTGAAGTACGGCTACCTCAACGTCGGCGTGGTCGAGCAGGGGGCGCCGGGGTTGCTCGGCCGTACCGTCTTCTGTCTATACCCGCACCAGACCGCTTACACCGTCCCTGCCGCCGCCGTGGTCCCGGTGCCGGACGGGGTGCCGCCGGCCCGGGCGGTGCTGGCGGGCACGGTGGAGACCGCGGTGAACGCGCTCTGGGACGCCGCGCCGCTGATCGGCGACCGGGTCACCGTGGTCGGCGCCGGCATGGTCGGGTGCTGCGTGGCGGCGCTGCTCGCCCGGTTCCCGGGTGCCGGCGTGCAGCTGGTCGATGTCGATCCGGGCCGGGCCGCCGTGGCGGCGGCGCTGGGCGTCGGGTTCGCGCTGCCGGCGGACGCGGCCGGCGGACGGGATCTGGTCGTGCACGCCAGCGCGACAGCCGCCGGCCTGCAGCGGTCGCTCGACCTGCTCGCGGCCGAGGGCACCGTCATCGAGCTGAGCTGGTACGGGGACCGCGAGGTCAACCTGTCGCTGGGCGGGGCGTTCCACTCCGGCCGGCTGACCATCCGCGGCAGCCAGGTGGGCACCGTCTCGCCGGCCCGGCGGGCCAGCCGGACATTCGCCGACCGCCTTGCGCTCGCCCTGGACCTGCTGCGTGACCCCGCGTTCGACGCGTTGATCAGCGGCACGTCCCGGTTCGATCAGCTACCCGATGTGCTCGCCGGTCTGAGCGCGGGGACCCTCCCCGCGCTGTGCCACCTCATCGCCTACGACGGAGACTGATCATGTTCAGCGTGACCGTCCGTGATCACATGATGATCGCCCACAGCTTCAACGGCGAGGTCTTCGGGCCGGCGCAACGCCTGCACGGGGCGACGTTCGTCGTCGACGCCACCTTCCGCCGGGCCGAACTCGACGCCGACAACATCGTGGTCGACATCGGGGCCGCGGCGCAGCAGCTCGCGGCCATTGTCGGCGAGCTCAACTACCGCAACCTGGACGACGAGCCCGCGTTCGCCGGCGTCAACACGTCCACCGAGGCGCTCGCCAAAGTGATCGCCGACCGCCTCGCCGACCGCGTGCATGCCGGCACCCTCGGCGACGGCGCCCGCGGCCTGGCCGGCATCACCGTCACCCTGCACGAGTCGCACATCGCCTGGGCCGCCTACGAGCGGGCCCTGTGAGGTCTGTCGGCGGGGTAGGCATGGTCCATGTCGTTCTGCCGAACGATATCGACGACCCGGCGGCGCCGAGCGGGGGCAACGCGTACGACCGGCGGGTCTGCCGGGAGCTCGCCGCGCTGGGCTGGGCGGTGCGGGAGCACGCGGTCGGCGGGGCCTGGCCGGCCCCGCTGCCGGCCGAGCGGGCCGGCCTGGGCCGCGTGCTCGCGGCGGTGCCGGACGGCGCGGTGGTGCTGCTCGACGGCCTGGTCGCCTCGGCGGTCCCGGAGGTGCTGCTGCCGCAGGCGTGCCGGCTGCGCCTCGTCGTCCTCGTCCACCGGCCGCTGGGTGACGCCGCCGAGCGGGACGCGCTGGCGGCGGCCGGCGCGGTCGTCGCCACCAGCGCCTGGACCCGCGACCGGCTGCTCGACCTGTACGGGCTGCCCGCCGACCGGCTGCATGTGGCCACGCCCGGGGTGGAGCCGGCCGCGCTCGCGCCCGGCTCGGACACCGGCTCGCACCTGCTCTGCGTCGCCGCGGTCGCCCCGCACAAGGGCCATGACGTGCTGACGGAGGCGCTGGCGATGATCGCCGACCGGCCGTGGCACTGCATGTACGTGGGTTCGCTGACCCGCGACCCGGGCTTCGTCGCCCGGCTGCGCGAGCAGGCCGCCGGGCTCGGCGGGCGCGTCCACTTCGCCGGGCCGCTGGTCGGCGGCGACCTCGACGCCGCGTACGCCGCCGCCGACCTGCTGGTGCTCGCGTCGCGCGGGGAGTCGTACGGCATGGTGGTCACCGAGGCGCTGGCCCGTGGGGTCCCGGTGCTGGCCACGGCGGTCGATGGGCTGCCCGACGCGCTGGGCCGGGCCCCGGACGGCAGCCTGCCGGGCCTGCTCGT
>JBBWZH010000077.1:0-11331 GCA_039648995.1 Mycobacteriales bacterium | reverse complement strand
TACGTGGCCCGCGCCGACGAGGCCTGGCTGCGGTGAGCGCGCACGCGCCGCCGTTCTACTGCCCGTACTGCGGGGATGAGGATCTGCGGCCGTTCGGGGAGAAGCACGGCGACTGGCGGTGCGGCGCCTGCCGGCGCGTCTTCACGCTGCGCTACGTCGGGCTGGCACGGCCTGAGAGCGGCCCGGCGGGCGGGCCGGTGGCCGGCATAGTCGCGGAGATCGATGGGTTGGGCCGGACATGAGCGAGCTTGCGATCGAATCAATGACACAGCGCGCTTGGAGTCCTGTGCCGGGTCTGGACGTCGACCGTCGTGCGGCGTCCGCGTCACCCGGGGCGGCCACGGGGGCGGAGCCGGCATGGGCGTCGCGGTGAGCGAGCAACCCCGGCTGGCGGCGCTGGCCGCCGAGGCCAACGCCCGGCTGGACGGAGCGCACCCGCTGGACGTGCTGCGCTGGGCGGCCGACGAGTTCGGTGACCGGCTGTGCGTGGCGTCCTCGATGGGCGACGCGGTGCTGCCACACCTGGCGTCCCGCGCCCGGCCCGGCATCCCGGTGATCTTCCTCGACACCGGCTACCACTTCGCCGAGACGATCGGCATGCGCGACGCGGTCGCGGCCACCCTCCCGGTGACCGTGCTCAGCATCCGGCCGCGCCGCACGGTGGCCGAACAGGACGCCGACGAGGGCCCCCGGCTGTTCGAGCGCGACCCGGACCGGTGCTGCTCGCTGCGCAAGGTGGCGCCGCTGGCCGACGCGCTGGCCCCGTACACGGCCTGGGCCGCGGGCCTGCGCCGGGACGAGAGCGCCAGCCGGCGCGACATCGGCGTGGTCGAGTGGGACGCCAAGCGCGGCATGGTGAAGATCAACCCGATGGCTAACTGGACCGAGGACGACGTGCAGGCCTACATCGCCGAGCACGGCGTGCTGGTCAACCCGCTGCGCTACGACGGGTACGAGTCGATCGGCTGCGCGCCGTGCACCGCCCGGGCGGCCGCCGGGGCCGGCTCGCGGGCCGGCCGCTGGGCCGGCACCACCAAGACCGAGTGCGGGCTGCACGTCTGACCCCGGCCCCGCGGCAGCCGGAGTCTGTCGGGTTTCCAGTCCTGGCGGCGCCTGGAAACCCGACAGACCGATTGTTTGTTGCCCGGATCAGGCCGTAACCAACCCTGGCTGGCCGGCCTCTACCGCGAACGAGACGGCCGTCCGCACCGGCGCGTCCCGCACCGCGATCGTGTCCACCACCCGCAGATCGGTCCGCCAGGCGTGCCGGTCGACCGTGCAGCGCAGGTAGCCGTGCTTCTGCCCGTCGAAGTACTTCACGTGCGGGTTGAAGAACGGGTTGGCGGCCCGGATGGGCCCGTCGAACGCGGCCGGGAAGTCCGAGCTGATCGAGGTCGCGGTGAACTCCACGGCCACCGTCGGCGAGGCCGGGTCGTCGAAGTTCAGCTTCAGGTCGGAGAACCAGGACGAGTGGATGTCGCCGGCCAGCACGACCGGGTTGGCGATCTGGCGGGCGGCCAGGAACTGCAGCAGCCGGGTGCGCTGCGGCTGGTACCCGTCCCACTGGTCCAGGTTCACGATCGATGGCGGGACGGTCGCCCCGGTCGGGTTCGGGAACCGGGTCTGGCTCATCATCACCTGCTGCGCGATCACGTTCCAGCGGGCCCGCGACCGGGTGAGGTTGCCGTCCAGCCACCGCTCCTGCGCGCTGCCGGTGAGCGTGCCGGCGGCGTTGCCGTCGCCGAACTGCTCCAGGCCGAGGTCGCCGGGGAACGCGCCGGGCTGGTCGGTGCGGTACTGCCGGGTGTCCAGCACCGACACCCGGGCCAGCGAGCCCAGGTCGAACCGGCGGTAGATCCGGAAGTCGGGCGAGCCCAGCCGGTAGTGCGCGCGGATCGGCATGTGCTCGAAGTACGCCTGGTACGCGTGCGCCCGCTGCCGGGCGAACTGCGCCGGGTCCTGGTGCTTGGCGCCGGTGTCGTCGATCTCGTCGATCTCGTTCGCGTAGTTGTTCTCGACCTCGTGGTCGTCCCAGGTGGCGATCCACGGGAACGCGGCGTGCGAGGCCTGCAGCGCCGGGTCGCCCTTGTACTGGGCGTGCCGGTTCCGGTAGTCGGCCAGCGTCCGCAGCTGGTCCAGCCCAGGCGTGTCCGGCGTGGTGTGCCGCCGGTCCGGGAAGGCGCTGGCCGGGTCGTACTCGTAGATGTAGTCGCCGAGATGGAAGACCACGTCCAGGTCCTCGTCGGCCAGCCCCCAGTACGTCGGCCAGTAGCCGTTCTGGAAGTCCTGGCAGTTGACCACGCCGAGGCGCAGCTGGCGCGGGTCGGCCCAGGGTGCCGGCGCGGTGCGGGTGCGGCCGACCGGGCTGATCTGCCGCCCGGCGCGGAACCGGTAGAAGTAGTCACGGGCCGGCTCCAGCCCGCGGGCGTCGACGTGCACCGAGTGCGCGAGCTCGGGCCGGGCCAGCGCGACGCCGTGCCGGGCCAGCCGGCGGAACCGCGGGTCGTGCGCGACCTGCCACTCGACCTCGATCGCCCGGGAGCCGAGGGCGCGCGCGTCCAGCGGGTCGCGGATCAGCCGGGTCCAGAGGATCACCGCGTCGCGGAGCGGGTCGCCGCTGGCCACGCCGAGCTGGAACAGCCCGGGCCCGTCCGGATGGGACGGCCGGCTGCTCGCGGCCGCCGGCAGCGCGCCGGTCGCGGCGGTCAGCGCGGCCGCCCCGGCCAGCGTGGCGGCACCGGTCAGGAAGGTCCTGCGGTCCACGTCGTGCTCGACCATGTGCGTCCTCCTCGCTCCGCCGGGCATCGGCGCCCGAGCGGACCCGCCGATTCCACCAGCCAACCGGGCAGCCGCGCGGTGAAATATGCGCGAAGGTTATGCCGGCCCCGGTTTCCGCCCCGGTCCTGGCCGGCGGTCGGCCCGGAAACTCGGCGGCGGGCGGTTCGGCCGGGCAATAGCATCACCGGCTGTGACCCAGGCACCGCATCCGAACGTCCAGCGGGTGGCCGACGAGCTCGCCCGGCACGGCGCCACCGGCACCGTCCAGCAGCTGGCCGAGACCGCCCGCACCGCCGCGATGGCCGCCGAGCAGCTCGGCGTCGACATCGGCGCGATCGTCAAGTCGTTGATCTTCCTCGCCGACGGTGCGCCGGTCCTGGTGCTGACCAGCGGCACCCACCAGGTCGACACCGCCCGGGTCGCGGCCGCCCTCGGCGTCGCCGCGCTGCGCCGGGCCGACGCCGACGCCGTCCGTGCCGCGACCGGCCAGCCCATCGGCGGCGTCGCCCCGGTCGGCCACCCGGCCCCGCTGCGCACGCTGGTCGACGTCACGCTCGCCGACTACCCGGTCATCTGGGCCGCCGGCGGTCACCCGCACAGCGTCTTCCCCACCACGTACGCCGAGCTCCTCACCCTCACCGCGGGCACCCCCACCGAGGTCGCCGCCGGCTGACCGCCGTCACCCGGCCTTCGATCTGCCGGGCCGGTGGCTTCGATCCGCCGGCCGGCGGACCGTTGGACCGCCGAATCTGCCGGGTCCTGTCGCGGTGTGGGCGGCTTCGTGTCTCCGTGGTAGGGGCTGTGCGGTGGTGGGCTGGCAGCGGGCGTGACCGGGCTGGCCGGGTTCGCCCCGACCGGGTCACGGGAGCACCCTCTACCCTGCTCCGCATGACAGTGGGGCCCGGGCGGGGCGAGCCGGTGCCGGCGCTGGTGACGTTGCACCTGTGGCGGGTGCCCGGCTGGCGGGTGCCGGCAGCGGTGGCCCGGGTGGGGCTCGATCGGCGGTCCGTCCGGGGCCTGCCGGGTGTCCGGTTCGCCAAACTGCTCGGGACGGGCCGGGGCCAGACGTTCACCGTCCGCGACGCCGAGCCGCGCCGCTGGGGGCTGCTGGCGGCCTGGGCCGACCCGGGCGCGGCGGCCAGCTTCGAGCTCTCGGCCACCGCCCGGCGCTGGCGGCGGCTGGCCGACGAGACCTGGCGGGTGGAGCTGCGACCGCTGTCCTCGCGTGGCCGCTGGTCCGGCCGCGCGCCGTTCGGGCCCGCCGGCGCCGGCACCCCCGGCGCCGGCAGCCCCGGAGCCGACAGCATCGGCGACGGTGGGCGGCTCGGCGGGGGTGCGGCGACGGGCGCGGCCGGCTTCAACGGTCTGAACGGCGCGGGACTCGGTGGGCCGGACACGGACCTCGCAGGGCCGGACGCCGGGGTCGGTCTGGACGGCGTGGGGCTCGGCGGGCAGGGTGCCGGGGTTGGCGGGTCGGGTGCGGCGCGGGGGACGGGTGTGGTGGCGGCGGTGACGCGGGCCCGGTTGGTGCCGTGGCGGGCGTGGCGGTTCTGGCGCGCGGTGCCGGCGGTGGCGGCGGACCTGCGTGGCCGGGTCGGGCTGCGGCTCGCGGTCGGCATCGGTGAGGCGCCGATCGGGGTGCAGGGCACGTTCAGCGTCTGGGAGTCGGCGCGGGCCCTGCAGTCGTTCGCGTATGGCGGGGCCGCGCACGCGGACGCGATCCGGTGCACCGCGGTGCGGCGCTGGTACGCCGAGGAGCTTTTCGCCCGGTTCGCAGTGCTTTCCGCGACCGGCACAGTCGACGGTAGGGACCCGCTGGCATGAGGATCGTGGAGTGGTCACCGGCGGACCTGCGGGGCCGGCTCGGCGAGGCGATGGGCCTCTACGCGGAGGCCATGGGCTACCCGCCGGAGGCCGGGCAGCACCGCGCGGGGTTCGCGGTCGCGCACACCCGGCGGCCGGGGTTCCGGTCGACCGCCGCCGTGTTCGGGCCGGAGCCGGGGCAGCTGGCCGGCTTCGGCTACGGCTACGCGACCTCGCCCGGGCAGTGGTGGCACGACCAGGTCCGCGCCGCGCTGCCGCCGCACCTGGCCGACGAGTGGCTGGCCGGCTGCTTCGAACTCTCCGAGCTGCACGTCCGGCCCCGGTACCAGGGGCACGGGCTCGGCCGCGCGCTGCTGACCACGCTGGTCGCGGACCTGCCGCAGCAGACCGTGCTGCTGTCCACGCCGGAGGGTGACACCCGGGCGTGGCGGCTGTACCGGTCGCTCGGCTTCGTCGACCTGGTCCGGCACCACCTGTTCCCGGGTGACAGCCGCCCGTTCGCCGTCCTCGGCGTCCGGCTGCCGTTGCTCGCCACCGCACCGACCGGGCAGCCCGGGACGCAGTGACCAGCGGCCGGCCCGTCCGGCGGTTCCGGCCGCTCCAGCCGACCGCATGGTCGCCGGTCGGGCCGCGACAGCGGGCGGGGCGCGGCCTGGCGCTACCGCTGGCAGCGCTGACCGTGGCGGCCCAGATCGGCTACCCGCTGCTGCACGGCGCCGCCCGGAACCGGCTGACCGTGCTGGTCGTGCTGCTGTTCGCGGCCACCTCGCTGGCGCACGCGGCGGCCAGCCGCGGACCCCGGGCGGCCGCGCTCGTACTGCTGGTCTTCGGCGCCGGCGGCCTGCTGGTGGAGGCGGTCGGCACCGGCACCGGCTGGCCGTTCGGCCGCTACGCGTACGCCGGCACGCTCGGTGCCGAGGTGCTCGGCGTGCCGCTGCTCGTCCCGCTCGGCTGGCTGATGCTCGGCTGGCCGGCCTACCTGGTCGGGACCTGGCTGACCGCCCCGGCCGGGCCAGCGGCGCGGCGCCGCGCGGCGGCGGCGCGGGTGGTGGTGGCGGGGTGGGCGCTGGCGTCCTGGGACCTGTTCCTCGACCCGCAGATGGTCGCCGCCGGGCACTGGCGCTGGTCCGGCCGCGGCCCGGCGCTGCCCGGCGTCCCGGCGGTGCCGCTGACCGACTACGCCGGCTGGCTGCTGGTCTCGCTGATCTTGATGGCGGTGCTGGACGTCCTGGTCCGCGCCCGGCCCGAGCCGGCCGACCGGCTGGCGCACGGCCTGTACCTGTGGACGTACCTCTCTTCGGTGCTCGGGCACGCCGCGTTCCTCGGCCTGCCGTGGTCGGCGTTGTGGGGTGGGCTGGGCATGGGCGCGGTCGCCGTCCCACTCGCGCTCAGCCTGCGCGCGCCCGCCCCGGCCGGCCGTCCGTGATGATCTCCCGCGGCCGGGGTGGCAGAGCCGGCGGGTCGGCGGTGGCGCGGGCCTGGCGGGTCGCGGTGCTGACCGGGTCGGTGGCGGCAGCGGCCGGGGCGGTGCACGCAGCGGTCAACGGGCGGCTGCTGCGCCGGCCGGTGGCCGACCCACCGGGATGCCGGGCCGCGGTGTCGGTGCTGCTGCCGGTACGGGACGAGGCGCACCGGCTGGAGCCGTGCCTGCGCTCGCTGCTCGGCCAGGTCGGGCTGGCCCGGATGGAGCTGCTGGTGCTGGACGACGGCTCCACCGACGGCACCGCGGCGCTGGCCCGGCGGATCATCGCCGGCTCACCGCGGGCCCGGCTGCTGACCGGCCGGCCGCCGCCGGCCGGCTGGCTCGGCAAACCGCACGCCTGCCAGCAGCTCGCCGACGCCGCCGCGGCGGACGGCGACGTGCTGCTGTTCGTCGACGCGGACGTGGTGCTGGCCCCGCACGCGGTGGCCGCGACCGTCGACCTGCTCCACCGGCACCGGCTCGACCTGGTCTCGCCGTACCCCCGGCAGCGCGCCGGCACGGTGCCGGAGCGGCTGGTGCAGCCGCTGCTGCAGTGGTCCTGGCTGACGTTCCTGCCGCTGCGGCTGGCCGAGGTCGCCGCCCGGCCGAGCCTGGCCACCGCGAACGGGCAGCTGCTGGCGGTCCGGCGGGCGGCCTACGAGGCGGCCGGCGGGCACGCCGCGGTCCGGGCCGAGGTGCTCGACGACGTGGCGCTGGCGCGGGCGGTACGTCGGGCCGGCGGCCGCGGCGGGATGGCCGACGGCACGGCGCTGGCGACCTGCCGGATGTACCGCGGCTGGGCCGAGCTGCGGGACGGCTACACGAAGTCGCTGTGGTCCGCGTTCGGCTCGCGGGCCGGCGCGACCGCGGCGCTGGCCGTGCTCGCGGTGATCTACATCGTGCCCGCGGTGGCCGCGGCGACCGGGTCGGCGGTGGGGCTGGCCGGTTACGCTGCGGGAGTGACCAGCCGCGCGCTCACCGCCCGCCGCACCGGCGGCCGGCCCTGGCCGGACGCGCTCGCGCACCCCGCCTCGGTGGCCGCGCTGGGCTGGCTGACCGTTCGCTCGCACCGCGCCCGCACCGCCGGCACGCTGCGCTGGAAGGGCCGCCCGCTCGCCCCGGCCGGCCCCGCCGCCGGAGCCGCGCGGTGAGCCGGGTGGTCGTGGTCGGCGCCGGGGTCGGCGGTCTGTCGGCCGCCGCCCGGCTGGCCGTGTCCGGCCACTCGGTCACGGTCTGTGAGCAGGCGCCGGTCGTCGGCGGCAAGCTTGGCCGGCTGGAACGGACCACCGCCGAGGGCACGTTCCGGTTCGACACCGGGCCGTCGCTGCTGACGCTGCCGCAGGTGTTCGAGGACCTGTTCCGGGAGACCGGCGAGCCGCTGGAATCGGTGCTCGACCTGCGGCGGCTGGACCCGATCGTCCGGTACCGGTTCGCCGACGGCACCCGGCTGGACACCACCGCCGACCTGGACGTGTTCGCGGCCCGGCTGGACGCGGCGTTCGGCCCGGGCAGCGGCCGGGACTGGTGCCAGCTGACCCTGCGGGCCGAACGGATCTGGCAGGCCGTCCGCGGGCCGTTCCTCAGCTCGGCCATCGGCGGGCTCACCGACCTGGCGCGGCAGGCGGTCCGGCTGCGCGACCTGGCCGCGATCGCGCCGGGCCGGACGCTGCGCCAGTTCGGCGTCCGCTACCTGCGCGACCCGCGGCTGCGGCAGCTGCTGGACCGGTACGCCACGTACACCGGCTCGGACCCGCGCCGGGCGCCGGCGACGCTCGCCGTGGTGCCGTACGTCGAGCAGCGATTCGGCGGCTGGTACCTGCGCGGCGGGCTGCACACGCTGGCCGACGCGCTGGCCGACCGGGTGCGGGGCTGCGGCGGGACGGTCCGCACCGGCGCGGACGTGACGCGGATCCAGACCGCCGGCGGCCGCGCCAGCGGCGTCGTACTGGCCGACGGCACCCGGTTGCCGGCCGACGTGGTCGTGGCCAACGCCGACGCCCGGCACGTCTACCGGGACCTGCTGCCCGAACCGCGGCTGCTGCGCCGGGTCCGGCGGGTCACGCCGTCGCTGTCGGCGTTCGTGCTGCTGCTCGGCATCCGCGGCCGGACGCCCGGGCTGGCCCACCACAACGTGCTGTTCCCGCGCTCGTACGACCCGGAGTTCGACGCGGTCTTCGGCGACCCGGCCGCCCCCGTCGCCGACCCGACCATCTACATCGCCTGCCCGGACGACCCGGCGATCCGGCCGCGCGGGTGCGAAGCGTGGTTCGTGCTGGTCAACGCCCCACGGCACGGGCGCGGCCCGGGCGCGGTGAACTGGGACTCCCCCGGCCTGGCCGGGTCCTACGCCGACCGGCTGCACGGCCTGCTGGCCCGGCGTGGCCTGCCGGTCGCCGACCGGCTGCTGTTCCAGGAGATCATCACACCCGCCGACCTGGCCCGCTCCACCCGCGCGCCCGGCGGCGCGATCTACGGCGCCTCCTCGAACGGCCCGCGGTCGGCGTTCCTCCGCTCGGCCAACCAGTCCCCGGTGCCGGGCCTCTACCTGGTCGGCGGCTCCGCCCACCCCGGCGGCGGCCTCCCCCTGGTCGCGCTCTCCGGCCAGATCGTCGCCGGCCTCATCGGCCCCGCCTGACCACCCGCGCGGGCAACCGCTCACGGACGGAGGCGGCGCCGGGTCACGATCAGCAGCTGGGCGAGGGCGGCGGCGCCCAGGGCGGCCCAGGCGGCCGCGCCGGCGGCGGCGATCACGCCGGCCCGCGCCGGGAGCAGGCCGCAGCCGAGCAGCAGGAACGCGGTCAGCACGAACCGCGTCGGCCGCTCGAAGACGGTGAGCACGGCCAGTTCGGTCATGCCGACCGCGGCCGCGCGAGCCCGGGCGTACTCGGGGAGCCAGGCCAGCCCGGCGCCGGCCGCGCACAGCCAGCCGGGCGCGCCGAGCGGCCAGAGGGCGGCCACGATCGCGGCCTCGGCGACCCGGTCGGCGACCGAGTCGAGCACCGCGCCGAACCGGCTCGCCCGGCCGGCCAGCACCGCGACCGCGCCGTCCAGCCCGTCGGCGAGGCCGGACAGGGCCAGCGGAAGGATCGCCAGCAACGGCCACCGGCCGCCACCGACTACCACCGCCGGCACGGCGAGGCCGATCAGCAGCCCCCAGCCGGTGAGCGCGTCCGGGGCGATACCGCGGCGGGCCAGCGGCGTGGCCAGCGCATGCACCAGCGCGAGCCAGCGGCCGGTCAGGGCGGTGCCGGTCGGGTCGTAGCCGCCGTGCAGCGCCGCCCAGCGCCGGACGTGTTCGGCCCGACCCGGCACCGGCGCCGCCGGCGGCCGGGCCGTAGCAGCGGTCGCGGCGGTCAGCAGGCAGCCGGCCACCCCGAACCCCGCACCGACCAGCGACCCGGTCAGGGCAGGAACGCCCACTCCACTTCGATGCTCACGTGGACGGTCTCAGTGCCCGGTTCCAGCGGCATGCTGCTGCCCATGCCCAGCGGCACCGCGTGCGCCCGCGCGGCCGCCCCGGACCCGGTCTCCCGCATCCGCCGGACCGGCCCGAGCGTCCGCCCGGCGAGCGTCGCGAGCTGGCCGGCCTTGGCCCGGGCGTCCTGCCAGGCCTGCACGCGTGCCCACTCGTCCACCACCCGGGTGTCGGACAGCGCGAACGCCAGCCCGTACAGCCGGGCCGCGTCGCCGCCGGCGGTCACCGCCTCGCTCACCAGCGCGCCCGCCACCGCCAGGTTGCGCAGCCGGGCGGTCAGCCGCTGGCTGGCGGTGTACCCGGCCACCTGACCGTCCTCGTCCAGCATCGACCGGATCGACGCGGAGCCGGTGTTCAGGTCCAGGTCGCCGACGCCGCCGGCGCGCAGCCGGGCGATCACGTCCGCCATCGACCGGACCGCCCCGTCCAGCGCCTCGGTGACCGAGTCGGCCCGCAGCTCCGCGCCGAAGGTGGCGACGAGCAGGTTCGGTGCGGCCTCGGCGGAGCCGGTGCCGATCACCGTCACGGTCTCCGCGAGACCGGCCACAGTGTCGGCCATCGTCAGCGGCCACCCGCCGGAGCGGCGGCGGGTTCCGTCACCGCCGCGCGCTGGCCGAAGCCCAGGTTGGCCCACACCTCGTGCGTCGCCGTGGACCGGTTCAGCGTGTAGAAGTGGATCCCCGGGGCGCCCTCGGCGAGCAGCCGCTCGCACAGGGCGCTCGCGTGCTCCACGCCCACCCGGCGGACGGCGGCCGGGTCGTCCTCGACCGCGTACAGCTGGGCCGCGAGGTCGGCCGGGAACGCCGCCCCGGACAGCTCCGCGGAGCGCTGGATGCCGCGCACGTTGATGATCGGCATGATGCCGGCGATGATCGGGGTGTCGCAGCCGAGCGCGCTGACCCGGTCCCGCATGCGCAGGTAGTCCTCGGCCTTGAAGAACATCTGTGTGATCGCGAAGTCGGCGCCCGCGCGGCACTTGCGGATGAAGAACTCGACGTCGGTGTCGATGTTCGGCGAACGCGGGTGCTTCTCCGGGAACGCGGCCACCCCGACGCAGTAGTCGCCGTGCGCCTTGACCAGCCGCACCAGATCCTCGGCGTACCCGACCCCGTCCGGGTGCTGCTCCCAGTCGCCGTTCGGGTCGCCGGCCGGATCGCCGCGCAGCGCCAGCACGTTGCGCACCCCGACGCCGGCCAGCCGGCCGACGATGTGCCGCAGCTCGGCCACGGAGTGGTTCACCGCGGTCAGGTGCGCCATCGGCAGCAGGGTCGTGTCGGTGGCGATCCGCTCGGTGATCGCGACCGTGCGGTCCCGGGTCGAGCCGCCGGCCCCGTACGTTACCGAGACGAACGAGGGGCGCAGCGGCTCCAACTGCCGGATCGCCTGCCAGAGCAGCCGCTCCCCCTCGTCCGTCTTCGGCGGGAAGAACTCGAAGGACACCGTCGGCCGCCCCGCGGCCAGCCGGTCGCGCACGGTCGCGGTAGCAGGCCGCCGGGCGGGCACACTCATGCGGGCAAGCCTAGGGCCTCCCGCTCAATCCCTGGTCGCGACCGCCCGGCAGATCGAGACCGCCCGGCACGTCGACACCGCCCGGCAGATCGACGCCGCCCGGGGCGTCGAGACCGCCCGGCAGGTCGACACCGGCGGGCACAGCGACACCGGCCGGCTGGGCGGCGGCCCGGCGCTGCACGACCCGGGTGCCGGCCAGCGCCAGCGCGCCGGCCCGGCGCCGACCGGTGATCAGCAGGTGGACCGCGAAGACACCGGGCGTCAGCCTTAGCCCTGCCGCGAC
>JBBWZH010000059.1:0-66256 GCA_039648995.1 Mycobacteriales bacterium | reverse complement strand
GCGAGGCGCTGCTGCTGGCCGCCGGACAGCTTCGTGGCCGGCCGGCCGGCCAGGTGGCCGAGCTCGGTGGCTTCCAGCACCCGGCCCACCCGCTGCTCGATCCCCTGCTTGCCCGGCCGTTCCCGGCGCGGCAGCACCTGCAGCGGGAACGCCACGTTCGCGAACACCGACAGGTGCGGCCAGATCGCGTACGACTGGAAGACCATGCCGAGCTTGCGGCCGTTCGCCGGCACGTTCACCCGTCGGGCGGCGTCGTACAGCACCCGTCCGCCGACCGAGATCGTGCCGCCGTCCGGCCGCTCCAGCCCGGCCACCGAACGCAGCGTCGTCGTCTTCCCGCACCCGGACGGCCCCAGCAGCGTGAACAGCTCGCCCGGCGCCACCTCGAAGCTCACGTCGTCCACCGCGGCCACCGCGGCCTGGTGTTCCCGCCGGCGGCGGCGTTGCCGCTCGCCGGTGTACGTCTTGCACAGGCCCTCCACCGCGAGCATCGCGCCGGCGCCGCCGCGCTCACTATCCACAGTGGACTGCATCAGCTCAGTCATCAGTGTTCACTCCGATCCGGGCGCCGAAGCGGTAGGCCACGAGGACGAGCGTCACGAGGATCGCCACCATCAGCACGCCGACGGCGGCGAGGACCGGGAACTGGCCGTTCTCGTACTCCTCCCAGATCAGCACCGAGAGCACCTCGCGGCCCGGGCTGTAGAGCAGGATCGTGCTGGACAGCTCGCGGAAGGACACCACCAGCACATAGATCCAGCCGGCCAGGATCCCGCTGGAGGCCAGCGGCACCAGGATCCGCCGGAACGTGGTCGCCCACGAGGCGCCGCAGACCAGAGCCGACTCCTCCAGTTCGGTGGACAGCTGCCCCATCGCCGACCCCGCGTACCGCATCCCGTACGGCAGGTACCGGGTCACGTACGAGATCAGCAGGATCAGCAGCGTCCCGTAGATCGGCAGCGGCGTGCGCAGGTACACAAAGGACAGCGCGAGGCCGAGGACGAGCCCGGGAACGACCAGCGGCGTGAACGCGAGCAGGTCGAGCAGCCGCCGGCCGGGCGCGTTCGTCCGCACCACGATCCAGGACGCGATCGTGGTCAGCAGCATCACGATCGTCGCGGCCGAGACCCCCAGCAGCACCGAGTTCTTCAGCGCGGTCATCGCGATCGGGGTGTGGAACACCTGCCGGTAGTTGTCGAAGCTCATTGTCTTCACGGCCTGCGCCGACGGCGCGGTGTAGAACTTCAGCAGCGACGCGTAGACCAGCACCAGCACCGGCAGCACCACGGTGCCGATGAAGTAGAGGATCGTCAGCGCGCCGACCCAGGGCCGGGCCCGACCGAGGTCCACCGGCCGCGGCCGGAACGCCTTGCCGCTGATCGTCTGGAACGCCCGCCGGTCCCGGGACAGCCAGGCCGACAGCAGCACCCCGGCGGCGGCGATCGCGAGCAGCCCGAGCGCATAGGCACCGGCCGCGCCGAAGTCGATCGGGTAGGTCCGCAGCACGTAGTAGATCCGGCTGGTGAACACGTACGTGCCGTTCTGCAGGCCGAGCAGGCCCGGCACCTCGAAGCTCTCCAGCGACTGCACGAACATCAGCAGCGCCGCCGAGATCAGCGCCGGCCGCAGCAGCGGCGCGGTGATCCGGCGCAGCACCTGCGGCCGCGACGCGCCGGACATCAGCCCGGACTCCTCCAGCGACGGGTCCATCGCCCGGAACGCCGCCACCATCAGCAGGAAGGCGATCGGCGCGAGGTGCAGGCCCTGCACCCAGATCATCCCGGGGACGCTGAACACGTCGATCAGCCCGTGCCCGAGGATCGGCTTGAACAGGGCGTTGTTGATCAGCCCGATGTCCGGGTCGGCGAGGAAGATCCAGGCCGCCGCGTAGAGGATGGCCGGGATGATCAGCGGCACCAGCGAGGCGGCGAAGAACAGGCCCTTGAACGGCGCGTCGGTGCGCACCTGCAGGTAGGCCAGCCCGGTGCCGATCACCAGCGCCAGCACCGCCGAGCCGACCGCGAACACCAGCGAGTTGCGCATCATCTCGCCGGCCTGCGTGTTGCCGCCGTAGGCGCGGGCGAACGCGCCCGTGGTGAAACCGTTCGGCCCGGTGAACGTGTCGTGCAGCAGGTAGAACAGCGGCACCACGGCCAGGTAGCCGATGATCACCACCGCGGCGCCGACCACGAGCGTGCGGGGCGTGGCCCAGGCCCGCAGCCGGCCGGAGCCCGGCCGGGCGGTGAGCAGCGGGCGGCGGCGGGCCGGGGCGACGGTCACACGCGTCCTCCTTCTCGCCTCGCGTACGGGAAGCGGTCGGGCTACTTCTGTTCCGGCACCCCGCGCAGCAGCGCGTCGTAGCGCTTGTCCCAGGTCTCGCTGTCCTTGGTCAGCCCGTCGACGTCGTAGCCGACCAGCGTGATGCCGTCCAACGAGGCGTCACCCTCCACTTTGGACGCCGGCGTGAGGTGCTGCTGGACGAGCACTTTCTGCCCGTCGGTGAGCAGCCAGTCGTAGAACAGCCAGGCGCCGGCCGGGTGCTTCGCCCCGGACAGCATGCCGACCCCGTTGGGCCGCGGGAACGCCGGCACGTGCGCGACACCGTCCGCGCTGCGGTACGCGACGGGCGCACCCTGCTCCTTGGCCCGCTCGGTGATGTAGCTGTAGTTCATCGCGTCCATCGGGGTCTGGCCGGCGCCGAGCAGCCCGATCATCACGGTGTGGCCCTTGGTGACCTTCGCGTTGCCGATGATGCCCTGCCAGAGCGCGTCCACCTGGGCCTGCGTCTTGCCGTGGTCCAGCCAGTACTTGCTGAGGTTCTCGTACCAGTCGCTGTCCGACACCTCGAGGGTGATCTTGCCCTTGAACCGCGGGTCGGCCAGGTCCTCCCAGGTCTTCGGCTCCTGCCCGGCCGGGATCAGGTTGGTGTTCCAGGCCGGCAGCATCACGTTGAACCGGCTCGCGGTCCACAGGTCGAACTTCGCGGCCTGCTGCACCCCGGCGAGCCCGCCGCCGGTGTACGCGGTGAACGCCTTCTGGTTCGCCAGCGTCTGCATCTCCAGGAAATTCGTCTCGACCACATCGGCACCGGGCCGGCGCGCGCTGGACTCCTGCAGCACCCGCTGCAGCACGGTCTCCGAGTTGCCCCGGAAGACCGTGACCTTGACTCCGGTCTGCGCCGTGAACGCCTTGGTCACCGCGTCGGCGACGTCGGCGGTCATCGAGGTGTAGAGGCTGACCGCGCCACCCTCGGCCTTGGCCCGCTTGACCGCCTCGGCCCGCTGCTGGCCGGCCGGCAGACCGTTCAGCACGGCGTACGCGCCGGTGGCCGAACTGTCGGCGGCCGGCCCGCCGCCACCCGGCCCGGACGCGGTGACCGAACTACCGCAACCGGCCATCGCCATCGCCAGCACCATGCCGGCCAGGACAGGACGGGTCCGCCTCATCGCCTCGCTCCTCTCGCCCGCTACTCAGCCCTGGTCAGCCTTGGCGCCGAGCGCCGCGTCGAGCAACTGCCGGCCCTGCTCCAGCGTCAGCTGCACCGGGTGCCGCTCGATCTGGTGTAGCCGCATCGTGCGCAGCAGCCCGGTGTCCTGGACCGCCAGGTAGCGGGCGGTGTCGTCGCCATCGAGGTTGAAATGCTGGTGCCAGGCCCACCGCGGCGGCGCGAACAGCGTGCCCTCCGACCACTCCACGACCTGCTCGGGCTCGCCCTCGTAGTTCACGATCGAGTAGCCGTAGCCCTTCACCACGTAGAGGTAGGCCTCGGTGGTGTGCCGGTGCCGCACCGACGCGTTGCCCGGCTTCAGCTCGGCCAGGTGCGCGGAGAGCACCTCGTAGTCGGCCAGATCGAACCAGTGGCCCCGGTTGTTCCGCCACGGCCGCTCCGGCAGTTCCATCTTGCGCAGGTCGTGCGGCACGCTCAGGCCGGTGATCGGCGGGTGCTGCCGGTTGAACTCGTCGCGGGCGGCCAGTTCGGACTCGCTCTTCGTGCTCGGAGCCAGAACGCCGGGCAGGTAGTCCTTGCGCACAGCCACTCCTCTTCGCGGGTTGTCGGGAGGGATCAGGCGGTGGAGTGAACAAGATTATGGTCCAAAGGTATGACCATTTCAAGATGTCGGGTCCGTTGCTTCCGCATGACGCCCATCTGTCTTGGTGACGTAGTGCCGCCACGCGGTGGCGTCGTTGAAGCCGGCGCCGAGATCCGGTAGCTCGGCGAGGTCCTCGGCGGAGATGTCCGGGACGTCGCCCAGCGTGCCGAGGCGGGCCAGCTCGAGCGTGACCCGGGCCAGCGCGTCCAGGTCGAGCGTGCGGACCACGGCCTGCTCGACGGAGTCGCCGGTGACCGTCACGCCGTGCCCGCGCAGCACGCAGACCGGCCGGTCGCCCATCGCCGCGATCATCTGGTGGGCCAGCTCGGGCCGGCGGACCAGGGCCGAGCGCGGCCACACCGGGATACCGCCCAGCGCGAGCCGGGCCGCCGGGATGTTGTAGGCGCCGAACAGCGGCCGCAGCGGCAACCCGGCCAACCCGGCCAGCAGCAGCGCCGGGGGATGCGCGTGCACGACCGCGGCCACGCCCGGCCGGGCCCGGTACAGCTCCCCGTGGATGGGCAGCTCGTTCGGCACCCGGTAGCCGGATCCGGGATCGTCGCCGTGGCCGTCGAAATCGACCAGCCGGACGTCGTCGTCGGCGGCGAACAGCAGCCCGCGGTCGTCCCCGCCGCGGCAGCGGATCAGCATCCGGTCGCCGACCCGGGCGCTGATGTGGCCGAGCGTCCCGGTCACCACGCCCTCGGCCGCCAGCACCCGGCACCCGGCCGCAATCGTCTCCCGCAGCGCGGGTAGCGCCCGCGGCCGGCCGGTCACGGCAGCACGCTCACGTGGATCGCGGCGGGGTCGGCGCGTTCGCCGGCCAGGGTGAGCGCGTCGGCCGTGGCGGCGAGCGGGAAGCGGTGGGTGGCGAGCAGGTCGAGCCGGTGCCGGCCGGACCTGATCAGCTCCAGCGCCGGCCCGACCGACCGGACGTCGTGCCCGCGCAGCCCGAGTATCCGCAGCTCGCGGCGTACCACCAGGTCGTGCGGGACCGGTACGGGCTGCCCGTGCTTGGACGAGGCGAGCCCGACCGCGCCGCGCACGCCGGCCATCGCGACCGCGTCGGCGACGGTGCCGACCGCGCCCGGGGCCAGGTCGATCACCAGGTCCGCGCCGCCGCCGGTCAGCTCCCGCACGCCGGCGACCACGTCGTCCGCCGCGGCGTCGTCGCCGGCGACGAACGTCGCGTCCGCGCCGAGCGCCGTGGCCACGTCCAGGCGGTGCCGGTCCGCGGCGGTGCCGATCACGGCGATCGCGGCGGCGCCGGCCTCCCGTGCGGCCACCACGCAGCCGAGCCCGTGCTGCCCCGGGCCGATCACCGCGAGCGTGCCGCCGAGGCGCAGGCCGCCCTCCTGCGTCACCCAGTTGACGCCGTTCGCGATCGGCACGTAGAGGGCGGCGATCTCGGGCGCGACCGCGTCGCCGACCGGGTAGACGATCGCCCGCGGGTGCAGGTACATCAGCTCGGCGAAGCCGCCGTACAGGCCGGGTTCGACGGTGATCGGGGTGCTGCCGTAGCGCAGGAACGGCCCGCCGCCGCGGGAGTCGGTGGCCGGGCAGAGCCGGTAGAGCCCGCGCCGACACATCGGGCAGGCGCCGCACGGCAGGAACTCCTCGACCGCGACCCGGTCACCGACCGCGACGCCCCAGCGCGCGGCGGCCCGCTCCCCCAGCGCGACGATCCGGCCGACGTTCTCGTGCCCGAGCACCAGCGGCCCGAGCCCCGCGCCGCGGCTGCGCCGGCCGTAGATCTCCCAGTCGGTGCCGCAGACCGCGGCCGCCTCCACCCGCAGCAGCCCGTCGTCGGGGCCGACCGCCGGCACCGGCAACTCGCGCAGCTCGGTCGTGTACGCCCCGGTCGCCACCGCCACCCGCGCCACCCGCGGCACCGCCGCCGGCAGCGCAGTCACGAGGCGCCCCCCGGAGTGAGCATCGCAGGTGCCGGCTGGGGCGCCGCGGAGCGGAGCGAAGGGGGGCGCCGGGCCGGCGCCGTCACACCTGGTCCGGGTCCGGCTCCGGCTGGCTGACCGCCCCGCTCGGGTCGACCAGCGGGCCGAAGTCGCGGTGCTTCCAGCGGCAGAGCGACTCGAGCTCCAGCGGGTCGAGGAACACCTCGGCGCCGCTGCCCAGGTCGCGGATGTGCAGCCGGGCACCGCTCCCGGTCTCGTACCGGGAGACCTCCACCATCGCGAACTCGTTCTGGTAGATCTCAGCCACGTCCGCCGCACCCCTAGATCAGGAACGTCAGGTTGTAGAGCGGCTGGTCGGAGTCGATCAGCACGGTCTTCTTCAGGCTGATCCGCCAGCCGTCCCGGCCGGGCCGCAACCGGAACTCGCAGCGTGCCCCGAACCACCGGGTCACGTTGAGCCCGACCTGACGGTGCCCGCCCGAGCGGATCTCGCCGATCACCTGGTTGCACAGTACCCGCACGTCACCACGGTCGTCGGGGCCGAGCACCTCGACATTGCCGACCATGTGCATGGTGCGCGAGCGCGGGTTCTGGTCCAGCACGGGCGTGTGCAGCGTGCGGTAGACGCGCTCCTCCCGCCGGGCCCGGTCGTCGTACACGATCGAGACCACGCCGGCCGCGTCGGCCGGGTCGTCGGCGTCCTCGATCGGCAGCCAGTACAGGCCGTCCTCGGTGAACAGCTCCAGCCACTCCTCCAGCGCGACCGTGTCCAGCAGCCGCGCCTCGCGGTACAGCAGTTCCTCCGCCTCGGCCCGGCTCAGCCGCGCCGCCGCCGGCTGTGCCGGCCCGGGGGTCGCGGCGGGCGCCGGTTGGGTCGTGGTCACGAGGCGGCCTCCGTCGTGAGCATCGCAGCGGGCGCCAGCGCGCGAGGAGCGGAGCGGCGGAGTCCGCCGGGCGGCATGGTCACGAGGCGACCCCCATCAACCTCTTCCACTCCCGGTACAGCGCGCGGACCGGTACCTCGTCGGTGCTGTGCCCGACCCACTCGCCGTCCACCCGCTTCTCCCGGTGCAGCCCGCGGGCCAGCCGCAGGTAGTCGACGCCGCCGGCCTGCACCCCGGTCTGGTTGCAGACGAAGATCTCCACGTCGTCCGGCGAGCCGAACCCGGACGGGCCGTAGAACCGCTCGTGCGCCCGGTACCGGCCCTCGTTCAGCTCGGTCGGCGCCCCGTCCAGCGCGTAGACGTAGAGGTGCACCTCGGTCCGGTCGACCACGATCGGGTTGATCACCCGCAGCTGTGTGTCGAACAGGTAGAGGTTCGGGAAGACGAAGATGTTGCGGCGGGCGGAGATCTCGTCGATCACGTCGTCGGTGAACCGCCCGCGCAGCGCGGTCGCGTAGTCGGGGAAGCGCTGCATCATCCGGCCGGTCCAGCTGGACGCCGGGGACAGGCCGCCGGGCCGCTCCAGCAGCCCGTGCCCGTAGGCGAAGCCGCGGGTGCAGCCGGCGGCGCGGAACTTGCGCACCTCCCGCACCGGCGCCTCGCCCGCCCGCTCCAGCAGCCGCTGCCAGGACTCATGCACGTAGTTGCCGTGGTAGCCGTCGTGCCCGTTCTCGGCCTGCCACTTCCAGTTGCCGGGGTACGGGTACTTGTGCGGCTTGGGCAGCACGCTGATCGTGCCGGTGGGCGAGCGGTCGAACCACCAGTCGATGTACTTGCGGATCGGCGCCAGGTGCTCATCCAGCGACGGCCCGTCGGCGGCCAGGCTCGCGAAGATCAACCCGCGGTAGCTGCCCACCCGCGGCGCCCGGTGCAGGCCCCACCTGCTCTTGTCGAAGTCGGCCGGGTAGCCGGACGACTGCGCCATCCCGACCAGCGCGCCGTCGTTGGCGTAGCTCCAGTTGTGGTACGGGCAGCGGAAGTAGTTGGAGTGGCCGACGTCGTCCCGGCAGACCACCGAGGCGCGGTGCCGGCACCGGTTGAGCAGCACGTACACCTGCCCATCCTCGTGCCGGCTGACGATCACCGGCTGGGTGCCGACCGCGGAGGTCTTGTAGTCGCCGATCTCGGGCAGCTGCGACTCGTGGCCGACGTAGACCCAGGTGCGCTCGAAGATGTTCTTCATCTCCGCGCGGAAGACGTCGGGGTCGGTGTACACGTCGGTGTGTACTTCGAACGTGTCAGGCCGGTCGAGGATCAGCGCGGTGCGGGAGAAGTCCTCAATCGCCACCATCCCAAGCGGCTCCTTTGTCACTGAACGCAGGCCTATTGGGCTATTGGTATGACCATAAGAACATGCTTTAGGATTGTCAAGCAGGCCGTACGGTGGGGTGCTTGTTCGCTGAGGGAGACGTCGTGGCCAAGGTCCGCACCGACTTGCCGGCCGACCTGTTCAACCCGGTCACGATGGGCCGGATGTCGGAGGACATCGTCGACCAGATCAGGGTGCTGATCCGGGAAGGCCGGCTGACGCCCGGTGACCGGCTGCCCTCGGAGCGCGACCTGTGCGAGCGGTTCGGTGTGAGCCGGGTGACCGTGCGCGAGGCGCTGCGCATCCTGGAGGCCAACGGTCTGATCGAGATCCGGGTCGGCGCCCGCGGCGGCGCGTTCGTCACCGCGCCGTCCGGCTCGCACATCCGCGAGGGCATCATCGACCTGATGACGCTGTCGCCGACGACGGCGGCCGAGGTCACCGAGACCCGGAAGATCATCGAGCTGGGCGTGGTCCCGCTGGTCTGCGAGCGGGCCACCGACGAAGACCTGGCCGCGCTGCAGGAGCTGTGCGACAAGGCGATCGCCGCCCGGGACGCGGGCACGTACACGATGGAGATGTCGGCCGAGTTCCACACCCGGCTGGCCGAGTGCACGCACAACCGCGCGATCGTGATGCTGCAGCAGACGTTCCGCCGGCCGCTGCTGATGTCGCTGGAGCGCGCGCACGAGGCCGCCCCGGAGATGGGCGGCATCGGCGTCACCGAGCACGTCGAGCTGGTCGCGGCGATCCGGGCCCGCGACTGCCCCAAGGCGACCGACATCATGCGCCGCCACCTGGACCGCACCGCCGCCCGGCTCGCCAAGCACTGAGGCCGGGCCGGGCTACCCGCCGGCCGCGCAGTCCCCGGCGCCGGGGCCGCCCGTTCACGCGTGAGCCACCCGAGCCACCACAGCTCGGCCCGGTTGCCGGGATCGGTCTCGGTGGCCGGGAGGAACATCGGACCATCACCAGCTTGTCGTGGTCGGCGGGAGTCAGGCCGCCCTGCCAGGTCAGGCACTTGCTCGGGAGTGCCTTGCCGGCACCGCCGTGGACATCACCGGGCGGGTTACCGCCCCGTTGACCCTGTGCCGGGCAACCCCCGAACCCCGGTCCCTGCCCCGCCTGCCTCGACGGGAGTCCCGCCAGGCCGCCGGCTCCGTCGCCGGCCGCGACCGCTTGCTGGAGTCCGTTCCTTACCTGTGGTATGACCAATAGACCATAGACGGAGGGGTGCGATGACCGGTGTCGGCGTGATCGGGCTCGGCGCGATGGGCGGCCCGATCCTGCGGCATGTCCGCGCCGCCGGCTTCCCGACCTGGTGCGTGGACCTGGACCCGGCCGCGGTCGCCGCGGCCACCGCGCTCGGGGCCACCGCGTGCCCGTCGCCGGCGGCCCTGGCCCCGGTGGCGGACGTGGTGCTGCTGACCGTGCCCACCGACGAGGACGTGCTGGCCGTCGTGACCGGCCCGGCCGGCCTGCTGGCCGGGTTGCGCCCCGGGGCGGTGCTGGCGGTGTGCAGCTCGGTGCGCCCGCAGACGTGCGCGACGCTGGCCGCCGAGGCGGCGCCGCGGCAGGTGGACGTGCTGGACGCGGCGCTCACCGGCGGTGTCCGTGCGGCCGTCGACGGCACGGTGAACCTGCTGGTCGGCGGGTCGGCCGCGGCGCTGGATCGGGCCCGGCCGGTGTTCGGCGCCTTCTGCGCCGGCGTGCGGCACCTCGGCGAGCTGGGCCAGGGCCAGGTCGGCAAGACCGTGAACAACCTGATCCACTGGGCCCAGATCGTCGCGATCGTCGAGGCCCTGCGGCTCGGCCGGGAGCTCGGCCTCTCCCCCGCCCGCGCCCGCGCCGCGCTCGTGCACGGGCCCACCGACAGCCGCACCCTGCGCGAACTGGAGCAGATGCGACTCACCTGGTACGTCAAGGACATCGACAACGCCAGCCGGATGGCCGCCGACGTCGGCGTGCCGCTGCCGGTCGCCGACCTCGCCCGCCGGCTGATGGACGGCATCACGGTGACCGACATCGCCGACCTGCTCGGCACCTGAGGTATTGCTGCCGGTCCGGGTCGATCTGGCCGCTACCCTGTCGCTCGGTGGCGGGTTGGACGGGGGTTGGGGTGGGCGAAACGGTGGCGCGGATGAGCGTCGCGGTGCAGGCGCCGCCGGACGCCGACGCGGCCGAGCTGATCTTGCTGGTCGCGGCTCTTCGGGACGAGCTGTTGGCGACCGATGTGGAGCGGGTCGAGCTGGCCAGTGCGGGGGTGCCGCCGGCCGGAGCGACGGCGCTGGACGTGATCGCGGCCGGCAGGCTGGTCGTCGAGTTCGTCCGGTCGGCGCAGCGGGTGCGGGCGGTGGTCGCGGCGGTGGGCCGGTGGGTCGCGCTCCGGCAGGCGCGCAGTGTGAAGATCGAGATCGACGGCGACGTGCTGGAGGTGACCGGCGTCAGCGTCGCCGACCAGCGCGCGTTGATGGACATCTGGATCGCCCGGCACGGCGGCCCGCCCGACGCCGCGTAGCCAGCGGCCGACGTGACGACGGCGCCGGCCACGCCGGCCGGGGGCCGGTACGGCTGGTCATCGCCAGCAGCGAGTACGCCGACCCGGCGCTGACCCGGCTCGGCGCGCCCGCGCACGACGCGCGCGTGCTGGCCGAGGTGCTGAGCGACCCGGCGGTCGGCGGCTTCGCCGTGGAAACCCTGATGGACCGGCGCAGCGGGAGCTGCTGGCCGCGCGGCTCGACGCGGCCGACACGCTCTACAGCCTCAGCGGAAGTTGCTGCTGGAGCAGATCACCGGGGCCGGCCAGCTGATCGCGGCCTGCCGGTGCTGCCACCACAAGGACACGCTGCGGCACGTGGTCGTGGTCTTCGGCACCGAGTACCTGGCCTGGGCCCGGGAGTACTTCTTCGGCAAGGCGACCGCACGCATCATCCCCTGGCGCACCGTGGTCAAGGTGACCGACCAGGTCAGCGGCTACACCCTGCGGCACCGCTTCGCGCTGCACCTGGTCTCCGGCGCGAAGATCGAGTTCGACGGCTTCCAGGGCGACGGCGTGCAGCTCGGCGGGAAGCCGGTAGAGCTCGACCTGGCGTCGGTCCGGGCGCTGGTCCGGCGGCTGGTCGCGGCTGCCGGCGGCGGCCAGGGCGGCACGCCCTAGCTACTTCGACCCGAACCACCCGCCGGCTGGGTGGTGTACCTGTGTCCGGTCGGGGCGGTCCAGGTGAGGTTGCCGTTACCGATGGGGGTCACTTTCCAGGTGCCGTGGTGTTTGAGCCGGTGATGATGACGGCAGAGCGTGGTCAAGTTGTTCACGGCGGTAGGCCCGGTGGGGTAGGGGCGGATGTGGTCGAGGTCGCAGCGGTGGGCGGGTTGTCGGCAGGTGGGAAACCGGCAGGTTTGGTCGCGGGTGGTGACGTGTCTGGCGATGGCTGGTGGTGGGCGGTAGGTGGTGCGTCCGACGTCCAGGACGGTGCCTGAGGCCGGGTCGGTGAGGATGCGTCGCCAGGTGCCGGTGGGGTCGGCGGCGATGCGGCGTGCCATGGAGGCGGGGATGGGCCCGTAGCCGGTCAGGTCGGCGGGTTCGTCGTCGAGGCCGAGCAGTGTCGACGCCGCGACGGTGACATGCACGAGCGGACCGCTACCGGGCCGACGGCCGCGAGTGACGGTGCCCGGTGCGGTCGCGGTCGCGGTGTGGGTGCTGGTCGCCGCGCCGGTCGGGGCGGCGGTGCTGGCCGCGGTGTCGGTCGTCGTGCGGGCGCCGGTCAGCTTCCCGGTGCCGGTGGTCGCGGCGCCGGCCAGGGCGCCGCTGCTGGCTACGGCGCCGGCCACGGTCCCGGCGCCGGCCACGGTCGTGGTGTGGGCCACGGTCGTGCTGTGGGCCACGGTCCCGGCGCCGGCCACGGTCCCGGCGCTGGCCACACCGCCGGTGGCGGTGCGGGTGCGGGTGCGGCTCGGGGTCGCCGCGCCGGCCACGGTCGTGGTGTGGGCGGCGGTCGTCGTGTCGGTGTGGGCGGCGGTGATGAGGTGGGTGAGGGCGTCGGCGCGGCG
Organism: Mycobacteriales bacterium; assembly: GCA_039648995.1. Taxonomy (GTDB): domain Bacteria; phylum Actinomycetota; class Actinomycetes; order Mycobacteriales; family CADCTP01; genus JBBWZH01. Next base: position 53,952 of record JBBWZH010000059.1, on the reverse strand, counting down.
GGCGTCCATGGTGCGGTGGTCGGCGGGACCGCTGCGGGCGTGGGTGTCGATTGCGGTGTAGACGGCGGTGGCGGCGTCGGCGGGCAGCAGTGCCCAGAGTTCGGCCACGCCGTCGGCGAGCGGGGTCAGCGCGACCCGACGGTCGGCGACCGCGCGGGCGTGCCGGACCTCGGCGGCGGCCGGGTCGGCGGCTGGTACCGCGCGGGCGAGGCTGGCCCGGAGCTGGCCGACCGTCTGGCTGCCCGCGCGGGGTAGCACCCGCGCCTCCACGGCCGCCGCCGCCGGGTCGGCCAGCGGCGTCACCGCCTCGACCACGGCTCGGGCCCTGGCGAAGTCGATCTCCCCGCGGCGTAGCGCCGCACCGGTCGCCGGCAGCCGCGTGGCCACCTCGACCGCGACCTGGAGCCGGGCACCGGCGGCCGGGCGCGACAGCCGCAGCGCCGCGGCCACCTCGTCGACGGCGAACTCACTCACCCCGGTCCCGTCACTGGGCTGCCCCGGCTGGGCCGGCCGCCGCCGCGCCAGTTCCGCGATCGCGGCCAACTGCGCGGCCTGCGCCCACGACACCACCCGGTCCCACGCCGCGATGGCGTCGACCAGTGCAGCGTCAGACACCCCCGCCGGATCGAACATACGTTCGATCACACCAAGCCTGTCGCTCGCCGCACCACGCCAATTCGACCATCCACAGTGGACAGACCAACGCCGTCCAACGGCCCGACACCGGCAACACCCCTGGCTGTGGACGGACGCGCTGTCTACGCCGTCCAACCTCGCGGTTCTGTGCGGTACCGCGGCAGCCACGCCACGCCGCCAGGTTAGGTACGGCGGGCTCAACGCTCCTGGACGACCGAGAGGATGTTGCCGTCCGGGTCGGTGAACCAGGCGACCAGCTCGGCCCGGTCGATGCCGTCGGCGTCGGTCTTCGGGTGGTCGTAGTGCTCGAACCGGACGCCGCGCTCGACCAGCCGGCCGACCGCCTCGTCGATGTCGTCCACGATGAAGTTGAGCACGGTGAACGTGGCCGGGGTGTGGTCGGGCTTCGGGTAGAGCAGGTAGCCGCGACCGGTGCCGACATGCAGCCGTAACTGGCCCAGCCGGGCGTCCGACACCCGCAGCCCGAGCGTCCCGCCGTAGAACTCCTTGGCCCGGCGGATGTCCGTCACCGCGAAGCTGCCGAATACCTCAGCCTCATCCAGCATGCGGACTCCTTTCCCGCCGGCCGCCGGCGCCAACCGCGACCCCGCCGGCGGCCGGCCCTGCCGCGGTAGGTCCGGGATGGGCGTCAATTCTCCCAGTTCACCTGTTTGCGCAGCGCCGACTTGAGCACCTTGCCGCCCGGGTTGCGGGGCAGCGGCTCCTGCCGGACGTGCACGAACTGCGGCACCTTGAAGTCGGCCAGGCGCTCCGCGGCGTAGCCGCGGACGGCGTCCACGTCCAGCGGCTGGCCGGGGGTGGGCACCAGGACCGCGCCGACCTTCTCCCCCATCATCGGGTCCGGCACGGCGATCACCGCGACCTCGAAGACGCCGGGAGCGCCGGCCAGTACGTTCTCCACCTCCACCGAGTACACGTTCTCGCCGCCGCGGTTGATCATGTCCTTGATCCGGTCGAGCACGTAGACCCGGCCCTCGGCGTCGATGCGGGCCAGGTCGCCGCTGTGCAGCCAGCCGTCCCGGAACGCCTCAGCGGTCTCGGCCGGCTTGGCCCAGTAGCCGTCCACCACGTTGCCGCCGCGGATCAGCAGCTCGCCCACCCCGCCGGCGTCCGGGTCGGCCACCGCGAGGTCGACGGTGGGCGCGGCGAAACCTACCGACTCGGTGTGCGTGTAGGCCCACTCGTCCGGCAGGTAGCTGGAGATCGACGAGGTCTCGGTCAGCCCGAAACCGTTGCCGACCCTGGCGTTCGGGAAGCCCTGCTTGATCCGGCGGACCAGCGACGGCGCGATCGGCGCCCCGCCGTAGCTGGCCCAGCCCACGCCGGTGAGGTCGTGGTCGGCGAGGTCCGGCCGGCTCAGCGCGTACCAGTAGATGGCCGGCACCGAGGTGACCACGCGGATCCGCTCCTCGACGATCGCGCGCAGGAACCGCTGGACGTCGAACGCCGGCATCACCACGGTCGCGCCGCCGCCCTGCAGGGTGGGCAGCAGCTGGCTGTTGCAGCCGGTGACGTGGAACAGCGGCACCGAGACCAGGTTGCGGATCGTCGGGTCGTGCGCCGGCAGCCCGGCCACCCGCAGCGCGTTCTCGGCGTTGGTGAGGAAGTTCTCGTGGCTGGTCACCGCGCCCTTGGGGAAGCCGGTGGTGCCGGAGGTGTAGAAGATCGCGGCCGGGTCGTGGCGGGTCAGGTGTTCGGTCACGTACGGCGCGCCGGCCGGGACCGGGCCGTCCGGTCCCAGCGTGAGCCTCGCCCCGCTGTCGCTGATCACGTACTCGACCTCGGGCCGGGCCAGCCGCGTGTTCACCGGCACCGCCGCCGCACCGGCCATCAGCGTGCCGAGGAACGCGTGCACCCACGCCAGCCCGTTGCCGTAGCGGATCGCCACCCGGTCGCCCGGACCCACGCCGGCCGACCGCAGCCCGCCGGCCACCCGCGCCGCGTCGTCCCAGAGCTGCCGGTAGCTGACCCGCGGGCCGTCCAGCTCGACCACGGCCTCGCCGTCCGGGTCGCGGTCGACGCTGACCCGCAGCATCTCCACCACGGACGCCGGCAGGCGGGCGTACCGCTTCACCGCGGCGCCGTCCCGCTCGACGCCGGCCTCGTCGAACGGGTGCAGCTCGGTCACGGCGCGTCCCGGGTCTCGAAGTAGCGGCGCGGGTTGTCCACCAGCATCTGCTGGATCTGCTCCTCGGTGACGCCGGCGCCGCGCAGCGCCGGCAGCACGTCGGTGTGGACGTGCAGGTAGTGCCAGTTGGGCATGGCGGCGATCAGCGCCGGGTCGATCCAGTCGATGTAGCAGGAGGCGTCCTGGGAGAGCACGAGCCGGTCGGCGTAGCCGCGCCGGCACAGCTCGACGACGATGCCGACCCGGTCGGCGAACGGCAGCTCCAGGTCGATGCCGAACCGGTCCATGCCGAGGTAGAAGCCGGCCTCGGCCAGCTCGCTGAGGTGGTCGGCGTCGGTCGTGTCACCGCTGTGCCCGAGCACCACCCGGCGCGGGTCGACGCCCTCGTCGTCCAGCACCCGCTTGACGTCGAGCCCGCGTTTCGTCCCGGGGTGGGTGTGCACGGTGATCGGCACGCCGGTGCGGCGGTGTGCGGCGGCGACCGCGCGCAGGATGCGCTCGCCGTCTGCGGTCAGCCCGGGCGCGTCCACCGCGCACTTGAGGAACGCGGCGCGGACGCCGGTGCCGGCGATGCCCTCGGAGATATCGCGGACGAACATGTCCACCATCGGCTCCGGCAGCATCTCGGCCACCGCCGGCCCGCGGAACCGGAAGTAGAACGGGGCGTCGCCGTAGGTGTAGACGCCGGTCGCGACGACGATGTTGATGTCGACCTGCTCGTTGATCCGCTGGATGCGCGGGATGTAGCGGCCGAGGCCGACCACGGTCGGGTCGACGATCGTGCGCACGCCGGCGTCCCTGACCGCGGTCAGCCGGCGCACCGCGTCGGCCACCCTGGTCTCCTCGTCCCACTCCGCCGGATAGTTCTGCTGCACGTCCGGGGTCAGCACGAACACGTGTTCGTGCATCAGGGTCTGGCCGAGCTCGGCGGAGCCGACCGGGCCGAGCACTGTCGCAACCTCAGTCATCGCCGCACTCCAGTCTTCGTCGACTCGACTCCACCGTCCCGAGTGGACACTCGGCGGCCGCCGCTAGCTCACGCTGGCCGCCAGCGCCGCGACCAGCAGCGCGGTGACGGTCTGGATCATCATTCCGGTGGCCTCGTCGACGCCCAGGCCGAGCTCGTCCCGGGCCATCTGCCAGGCGTTGAACGTGGTCGCCACCAGCACCGCGTTGCGCAGCCGCTCCCGGCCCGGGCCGGCGGCGTCCAATTCGGACTCGAACAGCTCGGAGATCTCGTCCCGGATGTGTCCAATGTGGACAGCCCGGTTGCGCTGCAGCTGCGGCGAGTACGGCTGGGCCAGGTGCGCCGCGCGGGCGTACGGCGCGATCATCTCCTGCATCCGGGCGCGCTGCCGGCAGAACGCCTCGACCCGCTCGGGCAGCGGGAGGTCCGGCGAGACCGGTCGGTACGCGGCGCACTGCATCTCCCGCACCCGCGCGTTGCTCGCCGCGTACAGGCCCTCCAGGTCGCCGAAGTTCGACCAGAGCGCGCGCAGCGACACGCCCGCTCGCTCGGCGACCTGCCGGCCGCTCACTTTCAGGTGACCCTCGGCGAGCAGCGCGTGCAGCGCGTCCACCACGGCCCGCCGCGTGCGCTCGGCCCGCAGCGAGCGGCCGTCCACCCGGGCCGGCCGCTCCTCGCCGCCCGCCTCCTCGACCACCGCTGCCATCCGGCCACCACGCCCGCTGCTGGTCACCGGCAGAGTCTCTGGGTGCCGGACGGTCGCAGGCAAGCGTTGGCGCCCGCGGTAGCGGTGGCGCTGCCCGGCCACGTGGCCGCCGGCCGCCGCTTGGATGCGGGCAGTGACGGCATACCGCCAAACAGGTAGTGCCTATTAGGGCAAACGGGTCGCCAAGTCAGGCCATTGTGGTCACCATATGCCGATGACTTGGACCGTCCCCGATGTTGATCGCGTCGACGAGCCGTTCGACGGCGACGAACGCGCGATGCTGCAGGGCTTCCTCGACTTCGGCCGGAAGACGCTGCTGCTCAAGTGCTGCGGGCTGGCCGGCGACGCGCTCGCGCGACGCCCGATCGAGCCGTCGACGCTCTCGCTGCTCGGCCTGATCCGGCACGTGACCGAGGTCGAGCGCACCTGGTTCCGGCGCCGGTTCGGCGGTGAGGACGTCGCCGGCCCGTACCGCCGGGACGACCAGCCGGACGCGGCATTCCACGACGTCGACCCGACGCGCGCCGAGCAGGACATCGCCTGCCTGGTCGCCGAGTGGCACGCCGCCGACCGGGCCGTGGCCTGCCTGCGACTGGATCACACGTTCGTCAGCGACCGGTGGGGCGAGATGACGCTGCGCTGGGCGTACTCGCACATGATCAGCGAGTACAGCCGGCACAGCGGCCACGCCGACCTGCTCCGGCAGCGGATCGACGGGGTGATCGGCACATAGCGGCCGGTGGGCCGGTCGCCGGGGTGCCGGGTCGCGCCCCGTCGATGAGCCCCCGGGCCCGTCCGTCACGCCGCCACCGTGTCAGACTGATCGCTCCATGGGGTGGTCGGGCGGGGTGACGGAAGGTGGGGTGGCGCCGGAGCCAGCGGCCGGGCGGGTGTCGCGGTGGCCGCGCTGGGCCCGGGCGGTATCGCTCGGAGTGGCCGGCCGGGTCGCCGGGCTGTTCGTCGTGATGTGCGCGATCAGCGCGCCGCTGCTCGCGTACCAGATCCACCGGAACCCGGGCGTGAGCCCGATCGACGAACCCTCCTACCTGGACTATGTCCAGAAGGTGCACCGGGGCCACTTCATCGTCGGCAATGGCGAGCCGCTCGACGCGGCGACCCGGCGGGAGATCGCATGCCGCGGCATACCGCCGGTCGTCCCGCCTGATCCGGTCGCCTGCCGGAATCCGCCCACCACCCCAGCCGGCCGCAACAGCGCCGACATCGACCCGCCGACGTACTACGTGCTGACCGACGTCGGCGCCCGCGTGCTGCTCGGGCTGCGGGTCACCCGCAACCTGACGACAGCGGCCCGGCTGGTCGGTATCGCCTGGGCCGGCGCGGCGCTGACCGTGCTGTACCTGCTCGCCGGATTGCTCGGCGCGTCCCGGCTCTCGGCGGGGATCGTGAGCGTCGCGGTGCTGGCGACCGGCGGCGTGCACACGTTCTGGACGCATGTCACGCCGCACGCCGCGGACCTGCTGGTAGGCGGGCTCGCCGTCACCGCCGTGCTGTTGTGGGACCGGCGCCGGCTCGGCGGGTGGGTGTTACCGCTGTGCGGCGCGCTGCCGGTGCTGGTCAAGGCGTCGAACGCGACCGTGGTGGCCGCGGTGCTGCTGTTCCTGCTCGCCGGCGCGCTGTGGCCGGCCGGGAGACCGGTGGCACGGGCGGCGCCCGACCCGGACCCGGACCAGCCGGGCGACCCGGACCAGCCGGGCGACCCGGACCAGCCCGGCCCGGGAGAGCCGGCGGGCGGGGGAAGCCCCGATCGGCGGCGGTACGCGGTGGGCGCGTCGCTGGTCTTCGCCGGGCTGCTGGCCGGGTCGGTGCTCTGGCTGGTGGTTCGCCGCCACTACGCGCTGACGACCAGCAACGAGTTCCCCCGGTTCAACGTGACCAGCTTCCAGTGGCACTGGCTCGGCGACGAGCTCGGCGCGTTCGCCCAGCCGTACCGGGCCGGTGCCGGCATCCTGCTCACGCTGTGGCTGAACGGCACGGTCATCCGCTACCTGACGGCGTCGACGGGCGGTGGCGCGCTGCAGCGGCTGTCCCTGGCCGCCCTGGTGACGTCGGTTCTCGGTGCGTGGCTGTACGTGTTCAGCAACTACCTGTTGATCCACCAGCACACGCGGATCCCGGGCCGGTACGGGCTGACCCTGGTCCCGCTGGTGGCCGCGCTGGGCGCCGCGAACCTCGGGCCCCGCACCGCTCGGACCGTCGCCGCGCTCTACACTGGAGTGTTGGTGGTGGTCGCGGTGCGCGCCGGGATGCCGCCGCAAGGGTGAACAGTCAGCTGAGTTACCGGCCCGTTTCCGACCGGGCGAGGCGTTCACGGGAGGTACGGCCGGAGTGGACGCGGTGAGGCCGGGTCGCGCCGCAGCCCGCACGGCAACCGAGCCGGCGGAGCTGGCTGGGCCGGCGGAGCTGGCTGGGCCGGCCGAGGTCGCCCCCGGGATGCGGCCGTTCCTGCTGCGCGGGTTCCGGTTCCTGGTGGTCGGCGGGGTCAGCGCCGGTGTGGACGTCGGGTTGCTCGCTCTCCTGCACGGCGTGGTGGGGCTGCGGCTGGTCGTCGCCACCACGGTCGCGTTCTGGACGAGCCTGGCCGTGAACTTCGGCCTCAACCGGAACTGGGTGTTCGTCCAGACCCGGGCGGGATCGGTGCGCCGGCACGCCGCGCGGTACCTCGCCGCGGTCGGGCTGAACTACGCCGCGACGCTGGCCATCGTCGGCGGCCTGGTCGCGGCGGGCGTCGGGTACCTGGTGGCGAAGCTGGCCGCGATCGCGGTTCTGGCCGTCGGGAACTACGTGCTCTACCGCCGGTGGATCTTCCGGTGAGCGCGGCCGGGCAGCAGCGGGTGCTGGTGGTCGTACCGGCCTGGAACGAGGAAGCGTCCGTCGGCGGCGTGGTTCGTCAACTCCGCCAGGTGCTGCCGGACGCGGACGTGCTCGTGGTCGACGATGGGTCGGCCGACCGGACCGGGGTGGTCGCCACCGAGGCCGGCGCGACGGTCGTGACGCTGCCGTACAACCTGGGCGTGGGCGCCGCCCTGCGGACCGGGTTCCGGTACGCCCAGCGGCAGGGCTACTCGGCGGTGGTGCAGGTGGACGCCGACGGGCAGCACGAACCGGCGGAGGTGCCGCGCCTGCTGGACGGGCTGGCCGGCGCGGACCTGGTCATCGGGGCCCGCCGCTTCGGGGCCGACGGTTACCGGGTGGGCCGGGTCCGACGGTGGGCGATGCGGGTGGTGGCGGGCCTGTCCAGCCGTCTGGTCGGCGTCCGGCTGACCGACGCGACCTCCGGATTCCGGGCGTTCGGGCCGCGCGCGGTGGCGTGCTTCGCCGCCGACTTCCCGGCCGAGTACCTCGGTGACACGATCGAGGCGTTGCCGATCGCGCACCGCGCCGGCTGCCGCATCGTCGAGGTCCCCGTCCGGATGTCGCCCCGGGCGGCCGGCCCGGCCAGCCAGGCGCCGCTCGTCGCGATGTTGTACCTGGCCCGCGCACTGCTGGTGCTGCTGTTGGCGGCGATCGGCCGGGCGCCGCGTGGAGCGGGGGTTCGGACCTGATGCGACCGGTGTTGGTTGTCAGCCTGCTCGCGGCGGTTGCCGCGTTCATGGTCGTGTTGGAACTGGTACGCCGCCGGCAGTTGCCGGCGAAGTATGCGGGGTTGTGGCTGCTGCTCGGTCTCGGCGCGGTCGTGACCGCGTCGGTGCCGTCGGCGTTGGGCGCGACGGCCCGGGTGCTGCATGTGTATGACCCGGTCAACCTGTTGCTGTTCGGCGCGGTCATGTTCCTGGTGCTGATCTGCCTGCAGCTGTGCCGGGAGTGCGGCCGGTTGGAGGAGGAGACCCGGACGCTGGCCGAGCAGCTCGCACTCCTCCGGCTGGAGGTCCTGGACGCGCGCCGGACGCCGGCCGCGGAGCCGGCATCGACGCCGACGCCCAACGGCCGCGCCGACGGACGGTGAGCCGGGCCCGACCCGTCGACCACGGGCTAGCTCGGGCAGCCCGAACTGCCGGTGGACTCGCCGTACTTGACCGCGGTCAGCACGATGCGGGTGCCCCGGTCCGGTCGCTGCCCGGCCGGCACCGACTGCTTGATCACGACCCAGTTCCGGTCGATCACCTGCACCCGCCCCTGCCCGGTGCCGTCGGCCGAGCCGAGGTTGAAGAAGCCGGCGGACTGCAGGGTGTTCTGCGCGCTCTGCAGGTCTTTGCAGACCACGTTCGGGACGGTGCCCTTGGTGACCGGGCCGCCGCTGGCCTGGTCGGTCGGCTTGGCCACCTTCAGCGTGACGGCGGCCGACCGGTCGGCGTGCGCGCCGCCGGTCGGGCTCTGCGACTGCACCACCCAGTTGTTCGGGTCGAGCACAACGCGGCCGGCCGAGCTCGCGTCGACCGGGCGCAGCTTGGCGAAGCCGGCGGCCCGCAGCAGGCGTTCGGCGTCGTTGAGCCGTTTGCCGGTAACCGTCGGCACGGTGGCCGGCCCGGTCGCGGTGGCTGACCCCGGGCCGCCGAGGGTGCCGTCACAGCCACTCAGCACAAGCGCGGCGGCGGCGACAACCAGCACCATTCGCAACCTTGACAAGGCGGCCTCTTTTCCACGCGTTCTATCCACAACTACATACCCGCCGCCGGCGCGTCAACGGGTCGCCGGACCGGCTGAAATACGAGGGTGCGCCGCGGCGCCGCCGGCATACTTGCCGGCATGATCGACCGGCTGAACCCAGACGGCATGCACGCCACCCCCGGCTACGCGCACGTGACCACGACCGAGCGGCGGCGGCTGGTGTTCCTCGCCGGCCAGGTGCCGCTGGCCGGCGACGGCAGCCTGGTCGGCGAGGACGACCTACCCGCCCAGGTCGCGCAGGTGGTCCGGAACATCGGCAGCGCGCTGGCCGCGGCCGGGGCCACCCCGCACGACGTGGTGCGCACGGTGATCTACGTGGTCTCCGACCAGCGTGCCGATCTCGCCGCGGTCTGGACCGCGCTGCGGTCCTCTCCGTTCGCCCCCGCGCTCACCACGGCCAGCACGCTGCTGGGCGTGGCGCGACTCGGCTTCGCCGGCCAACTCGTCGAAGTGGACGTGACCGCCGCGCTCGCCGGCTGAGCCGGCGCCGGCGGTCAGCAGGCGAACCGCTCACGCAGGCCGTACTCCTCGACGCCCCGCTCGCATACTGCCATCTCGATATGCCCCCCGCTCTTGTCCTCACCAACGATCGTCGCCACGGCCGGCTCACCGCAACTGTGCAACCCGCAATAGCCATCGTGACCAACCGTGCCCGGGCGGTGGCCGCCAGGGTCGTACGGCTTTGCGTCCACCACCGTGTAACTCGCCATCCGCGTACCGTACTACCGGGTCTGGGCAGGTAGCGGGAATTAGGCCCCAACGGGAAACACCGTGTCCTTGGCCGGCGCATTCCGTGTTTTCGGCGCTGTCGCCGTCATTCGGCCGGTGCCGGGTTCAGCCAGATATCCAGTGGGCCGGAGCGCACCAGGTGGTAGCCGTGCCGCCGGGCGAACGCGGCCAGGCCGCCGTCGCCGCGACGCAGCGTGGTGCCGCGGTCCAGCACGATGGCGGTCGGCCGGGCGGTCAGGTCGGGCCGGTCCGGCAGTCGGTTCACGAAGCGCCGGCCCGGCAACGGGACCCGTGCCGCGTTGCCGTCGGCGGCCAGCCAGATCGTGCCGCCACGCGGGATCAGCGCCGGCAGTGCCGCGTACCCGGTCGGCCGGAGCGTCGCCAGCGACGCGACCGACCGGCCGGCCGACACCGCCGCCGGGACAGCCAGTGCCACCGCGACAGCGACCGCGGCGACCCGCCACGCCCGGCGACCCCTGGCGGCGCCGGCCAGCCGGTGCACCCCTGCGGTGCCGCCGACCACCGCCGCGACGATCAGCACCGGCCGCCAGAGCAGCAGGTAGTGCGGCAGCGCGAGACCGCTCAGCGGCGCCAGCAGGGTGGCCGGCAGCAGGCCGGCGGCGGCCAGGTACGCCGTCAGCCCGGACCGCGCCGCCAGCCCGAGCAGCACGGCGGCCCCGGCCGCCACGGTCAGGCCGGTGCCCCAGGACGCGTGCTGCCAGGCCAGGTTGATCCACCACGGGCCGTGCACCCGTGGCCGACCGGAGACCAGGATCAGGTGCCCGCCGCTGCCGTGCCGGCGCTGCTGCGCGACGCCACGGCGGGCGTTGTCCACCGCGCCGGGCCAGCCCATCGGCGCGTAGCAGGCGACAACCCCGCCGGCCGCGGCCGCCGTCCAGGTGCCGGCGTGCGCGGCCAGCCGGCCGAGTCGGGCCGGCACGGAGCCCGGCCGGGCCGCCGCCGCCAGGCAGCCCGCGACGGCGGGCACCACGATGATCAGCGCGGCCGGGAACTTGGCGGCGCAGGCGAGCGCCGAGAGCAGGCCGCAGCAGCCGGCCGCGGCCAGCCGGCCGGACCGCAACCACCACCAGCCCGCGGCCAGCGCGGCGATCGAGAGCCCGGCCGCGATCGGGTCCAGCATCGCCGTCCGGGTCAGGACGTGCGTGTCCGGAGCGCGGTCGAGCGCCTCGGGGAAGGTCGCCAGCACCGGCAGCGTCCAGATCAGCAGCGCCGCGACCGGCCCGGCCGCGGGCGGGCCGACCCGGGCCAGCCACGCCCACGCGACCAGCCCGGTGACCAGCAGCATCAGCGCGGACGGCAGCCGCGCCGCGGTCACGGTCTGGCCGAACAGCTGCTGGGACGCGCCGATCAGGTACTTCGCCAGCGGCGGATGCTCCGGGTTGGGGGTGAAGTTGCCGTGCCAGTAGGCCCGGCCGGCCAGCGTGTACGTCGGCTCGTCCAGCCCCCAGGACGGCACCGACAGCCGGAACAGCGACAGCCAGCCGCCCAGCCCGAGCAGGCCCAGCCGGCCGAGCCAGCCGAGCCAGCTACGGGCGCCCGGGCCGGCGAGCCGGCGGCGCGCGCCAGGGCGGTCGGGCCGGGCCGCGCCGGCCGCCCGCGGGGCAGCCGGCACCGGCTCGGTGACCGCGATCGCCAGCGGCACCGACAATGCTGTAGCCATATGTTGTCGTCCCCCGGAATTAGCGGATCACCGCGGCGCGGCGTGGATTCGGGCAGGCCGGATCCGCCGCGCGCGGCGGCTGGTGAGAATTGACAGTTGACCGACTGGGAGAAACCCGGACTGCCGGAAAGCCGGCCGAACCGCGTAGCGCCAGCGAAATGCGCGTCCGCGTCCGCTGAACCAGTCGCCCCTAATGACGCCGGCGGACTGGGGAAAGGTTGTACCCGATCGGGAAGAATCTCGCCGAAAGCGAAGCTGGCGCCGGCGCGCGTGTCACGCGCCGGCGCCAGCCGTCAGGTCGGCGAGCGGTCAGCAGCCGATACGGGTCCGGCCGAGGGCGATGTCGTCGAACCACAGCGTGTCGTCGCCGGTCGAGTAGCTCTCCCAGCCGAGCCGGAAGTCGGTCAGCGTGGGGTGCCAGGCGCGGCCGAGCCACTGCGCGTCGACGTCCTGGGTCGGCACGCCATCGTCACGCAGCCCGGCCACCTCGGCGCCGTTGACCCAGGTGCGGGTCTGGCCGGCCGGGCCGTCCACCATGAACTCGACGCAACTCCAGACGCCGGTGGGCAGCGGGATGCTCTGTGCCACCCCGGCGGGGCTCTGCGCCGGCAGCGTCGCGTCGTCGGACTCCCGGTTCCACTGCATGGCCCGGTTCTGCCCGCCCATCCGCAGGTCCTTGCTGCCGTCGTTGCTGTCCCGCATCGCCATCATCGTGACGTGCCCGTCCGGCAGCAGGGTGCTGTGCCGGACGAAGAACCGGCCGAACACGACGCCGCCGACCGTGCCGATGTCGGTGCGGCCGACGAAGGCGTGGTTGCAGAAGCCGGCCCTGCCGTCCACCCGGAACGACCGGGTGCCGCTGTGCGCGACCGCGCTGTCGACCGCGACCGCGCCGGTGCCGGCGCAGTCGCGTGCGCTGAACGCCCAGGCGCCGCTGGGCGCCGCGCCGGTCTGCCCCTCCACGTCATCGCAGATCAGCGCCGCCGCGCAGCCGGCCGGCGGCGTCGAGGGCGGCGTGGACGGCGGGGTCGTCGGTGGGGTGGTGGGCGGTGGGGTGGTGGGCGGCGGCGGTGGGCCGGCCGGGCCGGTGCAACCGGTGCCGTTCAGCGCGAAGTCCACCGGTACCGGGTTGCTGCCGGAGTAGGTGGCCTGGAAGCCGAACTGGACCGACCCGCCCGCCGGGACCGCGCCGTTCCAGGACAGGTTGCTGACGCTGACCGCCGGCTGCCCGGCCGGCTGCGTCGCGGTCGCGCTCCACGCCGAGGTGATCCGCTGGCTGCCGCCGAACGTCCAGGTCAGCGTCCACGCGGTGAGTGGGGTGCCGGTCGTCACGGTCAGGTTGGCGGTGAAGCCGGTGTCCCACTGGTTGAGCTGGTAGCCGACCGAGCAGCCGGCCGCCGCGCTCGCGACCGGGCCGGCCAACTGCGGGACGAGGGCCGCGCCGGCGGCGAGCAGCACCACGGGAGCGGCGAGCCAGCGCCGGTGCGGCCGGCGGGGCAGGGCAGGGCGTGTCATCGCGCTCCTCACTGAGCTGGCGCGCCACGCCGCTTGACGCCGGTGTCGCCCGCTGCCGCCCCAGGGGAACTGTCGAAAGTGTAGTCGAATGTCCGGATGTTCGGTTGCGCTAACCCTGCGCGAGCCGGGGCACGGCGGGGCGAGCGGCCGCGTGCGGGCGGGAGCCGGCGCTGATCCGGGTCAGCCAGTGGCTGACCGGCCCCGGCACGTACAGCTGCACGTGGACGGCCCGCAGCCAGCTCTCGTCGGCCTGCACCAGCGACAGTGTCAGCCCGCGGCCGGCGTAGACCAGCTCGTGCACCTCGCCGCCGGCCGCGACCCGGTGCCCGGTCAGCGCCAGCTCCGGCGCCCCCAGCTCAGCGGCCTGCGGGTCGGGGTCGACGCCGGGCGGGTCGGCGTACTCGACCAGCACGCCGACGCCGGCGAGACTCCAGACGTCCACCCGCCCGGGCGGGTCGGCCCGCAGCACCCGGTACAGGTCGTACCGGGAGATGCCGTGCTCGGTCGGCCCGGCCGCGTCCACCTCGGTCGCCGCCAGCGCGGTGAGCAGGCCAGCCACCGGGGTGCCCGACGGCAGGCCGGCCCAGCCGGCCAGCCGGCCCGCGAGCACGTCCGCCAGCGCCGCGGCGAGTTCGGTCATGTCGTCACCATGCCCCATCGGTCGGTACCGGCCGGCGGCGGGTACGGCCCCGCCGGCGATGCCGAGCGTGCGTGCTCATCACATCCGCCCGGTCCGCGGCGGGCCAGGGCAGTGTCCGGCCCGGGCCGGGGGCGCGCCCTGCCCGATGAGGCACCGGTGCGGGCAGCCCGGCGCGCCGTTCCGGTCGGAGGAGGATGGGGCGATGGTTCCAGCGGACGTGCTCAAGTACTGCCTGGCCAAGCCGGGCGCCTGGCAGGACGAGCCCTGGGAGGGCGACGTCGTGGTCAAGGTCGGGGCGAAGATCTTCGCGTTCCTCGGCTCCGCCGGCTCCGGGGTCGGGCTCAAGTGCGGGCCGAACCGCGAGATCGCCGACGAATGGCTGCGGCACTACCCGGACGACGTCACGGTGATGGCCTACATCGGCCGGTCCGGCTGGAACACGCTGCGGGTCGGCGGGGCCATCCCGGACGACGAGCTGCGTGAGGCGATCGACGCCTCCTACGACACGATCGTCAGCAAGCTGCCCAAGCGCGACCGTCCCACCGCCGCCCGCCCCTGATCCGGGACAGCGGCGCCGCCGGCTCAACCCGGGCGGCTCAGCCGGGAGTGGCCGGCTCGGCCGGCTCGGCCGGCGTGCCGAGCGAGGGCGGCGGGGTGGGCAGGGCGGGCGGTGTGGTCAGGTGCGGCGCGCGGTAGCGGATCAGCGCGGGCAGGGTGACCGTGAGCACCGCCGCGCCGACGAGGCTGGACAGGCCGCCGATGGTGGCGCTGGTGCTGGGCGTGGTCAGCGAGCCGAGCACGCCGGCGCGGAAGTTGCCGAGCTGCGGGGCGGCCGCGCCGACGACGAACTCGGCGGCGCCGACCCGGCCGCGGTAGTTGTCCGGGGTGGCGGTCTGCGTGATCGTGGTGCGGAAGACCACGCTCAGCACGTCCGCGACGCCGGCCGCGACCAGGCAGCCGAACGTGAGCGGGAAGCTGCGCACCAGGCCGAAGCCGATCAGGCTGACACCCCAGCCGAGCACGCAGCCGAGCATCGCCCGGCCGGGGCGGCTGACCTGCGAGACCGGGCCGGAGAACGCGGTGCCGATGATCCCGCCGGTGGCGACCGCCGCGGTGAGCAGGCCGAGGGTGCGCGGCGAGCCGCCGAACCGCTCCGCGTTGATCGCCGGGAACAGCGCGAACGGCATCGCCAGCGCGGTCGCGGACAGGTCCGAGAGCAGCGCGCCGAGCAGGGCGCGGCTGCCGCGGATGAACCGCAGCCCGTCGCCGACCGCGCGCAGGCCCGGCCGGGCGCGGGTGCCGTCCGGCGGCATCGCCGGCGCCCGGGCCACCCCGTACAGCGCGGCCAGGAAGGTGACCGCGTCGGCCAGGTAGCACAGCCGCAGGCCGCCGGCGCCGGTGATCAGGCCGGCCAGCGGCGGCCCGGCGATCAGGCCGACGTGCATCGAGAGCATGCTCAGCGCGATGCCGGCCGGCAGCAGGTGCGCCGGCAACAGGCGCGGCGTGAACGTGCGCCGCGCCGGCCCGTTCAGCGACGCGATCAGGTACTGCCCGGCGACCAGCGCGTACAGCAGCCAGACCTGGCGCAGCCCGGCGAACGCCTGGACGGTAAAGCCGATCGAGACCGCGGTCAGCCCGGAACTGGTCAGCAGCACCAGCTTCCGCCGGTCGACCGCGTCGATGATCGCGCCGCCGAACAGGCCCATGCAGATGGACGGCACCGCCGCGGACAGCCCGACGCCGCCCACCGCGGCGGACGACCCGGTCAGCGTGAACACCTGCAGCGCCACCGCGTACGTGGTCATCGCGGTGCCGACCTGCGACAGCGTCGAGCCGAGGAACAACCGCCGGAACGCCGGCGACTCGCGCAGCGGGCGGACGTCGAGCAGCAGCCGCCTGGCCATGGGGCCTCCCGGTGAGATCCGGTTCCACCTGGCGCCCCGGCTCGACCCCGACCCGGCTCGGCTGCGCCCCGGACGTGCCGGGGCGGCTGCCCAGACTACTGGCCGGGCACCCCTGGGCCGCCAGCGAATTCCGGCGACCCCGGGCTCCCGCGGCGCCGGCCACCTCGGGCGTCGGCCGGGTCGTCGGAGATCCGGCTACGGTCGGCGGGTGCGTGTGGATGAGGCGTTCCAGGCCGAGTGCGGGCGGTTGGCCACTGAAGTGCGTGGGCTGGGCGGGGCGGAGTTCGGCCGGCCGACCCGGTGTGCGCCGTGGACGGTGGCCGAGTTGCTGGCGCACGTCCGCACCGCCACCGGGCGGCTGACCGCGATGCTGGCCGAGCCCGCGCCGGCCGCCGCGGACGTGGACGCGGCGGGCTACTACCGGCCGGGCCTGTTCGGAGCCGAGGTCAACGACGCCCGGATCGACCGGGCCCGGCAGGACGCGGCCGCGGTCACCGGGCCAGCCCTTGCCGAGGACTTCGAGCGCACCTGGCGGGCGGTGGCCGCCCGGGTCACTGCGGAGCCGCCGGGCCGGCTGGTCCGGACCAGGCACGGCGACGGGATGCGGCTGGACCACTTCCTGCTCACCCGGGTCGTCGAGGTCGGCGTGCACGGGCTGGACCTGGCCGACGCACTCGGCCGCGACCCCTGGCTGACAGAGCCGGCCGCAGCCGCGATCGCCGCCCTGCTCGGCGGCCCGGACGTGCCGGCCGGGCTGGGCTGGGATCGGCTCACCTTCATCCGGAAAGCCACCGGCCGGCTCACGCTGACCGGCCCGGAACGCGCCGACATCGACCGGCGCGGCGTCCGCTGGCTCACCCTGGGCTGAGCCGCAGGCACCCCGCCAGGCTCAGCCGGTGCGGAGCCGGACGACGAAGCGGCAGCCGGGGCCGGCGTTCTCCACCGCGATCTCGCCGGCGTGCGCCTCGACCAGACCGCGCGCGATCGCCAGGCCGAGCCCGGCGCCGCCGTCCGGGCCGGCGGCGCCGGAGGTGCCGGAGGTGGGCCGGGGCGACCGGGCCGCCTCGCCGCGGAACGCCACCTCGAACACCCGGGGCAGGTCCGCCTCGGGTATCCCGCCGCAGGAGTCCTGCACGGCCAGCCACGCGCCGTCGCCGTCCGCGCCGGCGGCCAGCACGACGGTCGCGTCCGACGGTGTGTGCCGGATCGCGTTGGTCAGCAGGTTGCGCACCACCCGGCTGAGTTCGGCGTCGCTGGCGCGGACGGTCGGCCACGAGCCGGCCCGGTCCGCGACGATCCGCACCCGCTTGGCCGCGGCGGCCGGCGAGGTGGCGGCGACCGCGTCCGAGACCAGGTCGCCGAGCGACACCGCGTCCAGGTGCAGCCGCAGCGCCCCGGCCTGGATGCGGGACAGCTCGAACAGGTCGTCCACCATCGCGGCCAGCCGCTCGGTCTCCCGCCGGATGCTGGCGTGGTACGCGGCGACCTGGCGCGGTTCGTCGACGACGCCGTCCTCCAGCGCCTCGGCCATCGCCCGCAGCCCGGCCAGCGGCGTGCGCAGGTCGTGCGATACCCAGGCGACCAGCTCCCGCCGGCTGGCCTCCACCATCTCCTGCTTGGCCAGCGCCTCCCGCTGCCAGACGCTGCGCCGCGCCAGCCGGCGGCCCAGCGGCAGCGCGGCCAGCAGCGCGATCACCCCGGCCACCCCGGCGACCAGCAGCACCACGCCCAGGTCGTGCGCGGACAGGAACATCGCGTACGAGGTGCCGACCAGCCCCGCGGTGAGCGCCAGCACGCCGACCAGCACCACCACCGAGACGCTGGCGGTGATCGAGCGGCGATCCAGCACCCGCAGCAGCAGCGCGCCGCCGGCCACCACCGGGGTGGCGCAGCCGGCGGTGATCGCCACCATCTGCAGCAGCGGCGTGATCACGCCGGCTGGCCGACCGGGTCGTACCGGTAGCCGACGCCCCAGACCGTGACGATCCGGCGCGGCGCGCCGGGCGCCGACTCGACCTTCTCCCGCAGCCGGCGGACGTGCACGGTGACCGTCGACTGGTCGCCGAACGACCAGCCCCAGACCCGCTCCAGCAGGTCGGCCCGGCTGAACGCCTGCCGCGGGTGGGCCAGCAGGAACGCCAGCAGGTCGAACTCGCGGACGGTCAGGGCCAGGTCGCGGCCGGCGAGGCGGGCCAGCCGGGCGCCGGCGTCGACGGCCAGGTCGCCGTCGGTGAGCGGGGCGGCCGGCGGCCCGGACGGCTGCGCGGGCCGGCCGGCGGCGCGGCGCAGCACCGACTGCACCCGCAGCGTGAGCTCGCGCGGCGAGAACGGCTTGGTCACGTAGTCGTCTGCGCCGAACTCCAGGCCGACCACGCGGTCGGCCTCCTCGCCCAACGCGGTCAGCATGATGATCGGCACTGGGGCCGCGGCGCGCAGCCGCTGGCACACCTCCAGCCCGGACATCCCGGGCAGCATGAGGTCCAGCACCACCAGGTCGGGCGGGTCGGCCACGCCGCGGGCCAGCGCCGCCGCGCCGTCCGCGATCACCTCGACGGCCAGCCCGGCGCGCTCCAGGTAGCGGCGCACGACGTCGCTGACGGTCGGGTCGTCCTCGACCACCAACACCCGCGCCGGCCTCTGCACACACCGAGCGTAGGTGGCTGGCGGCCCAGGCCGGGCGGGCGTTCCCGAACGGTAAGGAAGTCAGCAGGAGCCGAGCTCGGTGAGCCGGCCGGTCCAGGCGTAGGCGGACCTGATCCAGACCAGCCGGAGCGCGACCGACAGCGCGTACCCGCCGCGGTCGATCCGGAACGCGCGCGCGGACACCTGGTTCCAGCCGGCCTCCGGGCTGACCCGGACGTCGTACGTCGCCGGCACCTGGCAGTAGCGGCCCAGCACCAGCCTGGTGGCGACCTTCGCGGCGAACTGGCTCGGGCCGCCGTCGACCGGCAGCCGGCCCAGCACGGTCTGCTTGTCGTAGCCCACCACGAGCGGCGCCGGGATCGGCGTGCGGCCGGGGAGCCGGTCCGGCGCGATCAGGTCCGGCAGGTCGGGCGGCGCGGCCACGTCCCCCGCCCAGAACACGGACGGCTCCTGGTCCAGCCCGCCGCCCGCGCGCACCGTCACCACCCCGGCTACCGCCAGCGCCACGGCCGCCGCCACCGCCACCCGCCGGCTCGCCTCGCCGGCTCGGGCCAGCCGGCGCCAGCCCGACCGCGTCCGCCGGACCCAGCGCCCGGGCGGGCGCGGCGGCGACCCGATGACATCCACGGCCCGGTCTTACCCGCTCAGCGGGCCGTGCCCACCTCGCTCCCGGGTGAGGCGCCTAGGGCGTGTCTCCCAACCTTCGGCGGCGCCCGCGACGCCCAGAAGCCGCCTGGCTGCGTTGTCGTCGTCGCCGATACAACCCGGTATCGGCTCCTCCTCCGCCTTGCCAGACGACTCCTGGATCGCCGCGGGCATCCACCAAGGATTGAGAGACACGCCCTAGGCTGCCGTGACGTGCGCTTCGTGTTCAGTCCCCCGGCCGACGCCGCCGCCGCGCTGCTCACCCTGCCGTGGCGGGAGCCGCTGGCGGAGTGGCAGGACGACCGGCTGGTGCAGATCCGGCAACGCGGGCTTTCCCGGCACGTGGTCCGGTTCGTGGCCGAGGCCGGTGAGGTGTTCGCGGTCAAGGAGCTCGACACCCGGCTGGCCCGCCGGGAGTACCAGCTGCTGCGGCACCTGGAGCAGCTCGGCATCCCGGCGGTCGAGGTGCTCGGCATCGTCGTCGACCGCCCCGACGACCTGGACGCGGTGCTCGTCACCCGGTTCCTGGACCGCTCCAGCTCGTACCGGGCGCTGTTCGCCAACCCGCGCGGCCGGCAGCCGGCCGACCGGCTCCTCGACGCGCAGGTCGAGCTGCTGGTCCGGCTGCACCTGGCCGGGTTCATGTGGGGCGACTGCTCGCTGTCCAACACGCTGTTCCGGCTGGACGCCGGCGCGCTCGCCGCGTACCTGGTGGACGCCGAGACGGCGGAAACGCACCCGAGCCTGTCCGACGGCCAGCGCGAGTACGACATCGGCCTGGCCCGGGAGCGGGTCGGCGGCGAGCTGTTCGACCTGCGGGCCGGCGGGCTGCTGCCGCCCGAGGTCGACCCGATCGAGACCGCGGACGAGCTGGTCCGCCGGTACGACGCGCTGTGGCGGGAGCTGACCGCGGAGGAGACCCTGCTGCCGTCCGAGCAGCGGTACCGGATCGCGGCCCGGGTGCAGCGGCTCAACGACCTCGGCTTCGACGTGGACGAGGTGGAGCTGGTGGACGCCGGCGAGGGCACCAGCCGGCTGCGGCTGCACACCCGGGTCGCCGAGCCCGGTCACCACCGCCGGCTGCTGTTCGCCCGCACCGGCCTGGACGCCGAGGAGAACCAGGCCCGGCGGCTGCTGAACGACATCGCCAGCTACCGCGGCTACCTGGAGCAGGTGGCCCGCCGGCCGGTGCCCGACGCGGTGGCCGCCAGCCGCTGGCTGGTCGACATCTACGACCCGGTGATCGCGGCCATCCCGGCCGAGCTCGCCGACCGGCTGGACCCGGCCGAGGTGTTCCACGAGATCCTGGAGCACCGCTGGTTCCTGTCCGAAGCGGCCGGCCGGGACATCGGCACCACCGCCGCCACCAAGGACTACATCGCCAGCATCCTGCCGCGCGTCCCGGACACCCTGCTGATCAGCGCCAGCCAGGCCGGCACCGGCCCGCAGGACGCGCTGGCCGCCGACGAGCTGCTCGACACCGACGGCGAGACCGACCCGGACGACGATCCGGACGGCGACCCGGACGGCGTCGGGCCGGCCGACACCTGGCCGGCGGACGCGTGGCCCGCGGACGCGTGGCCGGCGGCGCAGCCCGGGCCGGGCGCCGGCGGAGCGGCGTCCGGCCCGGGTTCCGCCGGGTGATCGGTCAGATCGTGAACCACTCGCCGGTGACCAGCTCGAACGCTCCGGCGCTGGACCCGTGGATCTTGTACGAGGCGCCGTGCGGGACGCCGTTCACCGTCTTGAGCCACTTGTAGTACCAGCCGCCCCAGCCGCCCGGGCCGACCGGGAACGTCCCGCTCTGCTGCCAGCCGAGGCTGTTGAACCGCTGGTTGTACGCGTAGTCCAGGGTCAGGTTCTGGTTGGCGCTGGCGTTGCAGCCGGCGAACCCGACGGCGTTGCGGGTCTCGTAGGTGGAGATGCCGCCGACGTACTGGACCTGCGAGCCGGACGGGTACGCCACCCCGCCCTTGTTCGACCACAGCCCGACCCCGGCCCAGTCGGAGATGTCCCCGAACAGGCGGCTCTGGCAGGACGTGACGCTGTTCGTCGCGGCGGCCGGCGGCAGGACGCCGGCCCGGACGGTCGCGTCCCGGCCCAGCTCGGTGGCCTCGGCCGCCTGCAGCCCGGCCAGCGCGGCCGGCGCCACCGCGCCACGGCCCGCGAGCGTCAGGTACATCTCCTGCGAGGTGAGCCGCTGGGCGAGCAGCGCCGGCACCGGCGACACCGGGCCGCGCAGCGAGCCCCGCGCGAACAGCGCGATCTCCGGCCGGCCGGCGGGGCCGGCGGTGCTGACGAACACGACCGTGACGCCGTTGCCGGTGACCCGGGCGATCTCCTGGCCCGCCGCCGGGGCCGCGCCGGCGACGCCGACCGGGCCGGCGGCCGGCGCGGCCGCCGGCGCGGCCGTCGCGGGGCCGGCCGGGAGGCCGAGCACGGCGGTCGCGGCGACCGCTCCGAGCAGCACCCGTCCGAGGGTTGTGCGGTGTCTCATGGTCTCCTCCATCTGCTGACCGGCCGCGAGGCCGGGGCGGCGCGGGGCCGCTGGACGGACGAGATCGTGGCCCGCGCCGGGCCGGCACGCCCCGGATGTCAGCCGCGGCCGGACGCGGTCAGACAGCGGTGGACGGGCCGCCGGCGCCGGGCGCGCCGAGCAACGCGAAGGTGTCCGGCGCGTCCGGCGGGCCGGTCGACTCCCGGTAACCGGCCGGTGGATGCCCGCCGGACCGGCCGGCGGTGGCGTGCCCGGCCCGCGCCAGCCCGTCCAGCGCGCGGGACCGCTGGTACCGGTCGCCGGTCCGCCCGGCCAGCTCGGCGGCCTCGGCATGCCGATCGGCCGCCGCCGCATGGTCGCCGGACTCGTGCAGCGCCTCGCCGAGCGCGGTCAGTGCCTCGGCCTCGCCGGCCCGGTCGCCGGCCGCCCGGAACAGCTCCAGCGCCCGGACCGCCTGGCCCCGGGCCGGCCCGCAGTCGCCCGACCCGGCGGCCAGCTCGCTCAGGTGGACCAGCACCTGCGCCTCGCCGAGCCGGTCACCGGCGCGCTGGTAGAGGCAGCGGGCCTGGTCCAACTGGTGGGCCGCGTCCGGGTCGCCCAGCCGGCCGGTGACCGCGCCGAGGTTGGCCAGCGCGTACGCCTCGCCGTCGGGGTGCCCGCAGTCGCGGTAGCGGGTCAGCGCCTGCCGCAGATCCTCGGCCGCGGCCGGGTACCGGCCCTGCCTGGCCCGTACCGCGCCGAGGTGGCCGAGCGACTCGGCCTCACCCAGCCGGTCGCCGAGCGCGCCGAACAGCGCCAGCGCCTGCCGCAACTGGGCTTCCGCCTGCCGCAGCAGGCCCTGCCGGGCCGCGACGAACCCGAGGTGGTCGAGCGTGCGTGCCTCACCCAGCCGGTCGCCGAGCGCGGTGAACAGCGCCAGCGCCTGCCGCAGCCGGGCGGCCGCGGGTTCCAGCTCGCCCCGCCGCTGCAGGACGCGGCCGAGGTTGGCCAGCGCCCGCGCCTCGCCGGCCCGGTCACCCAGCCGCCGGTGCAGGGCCAGCGCCCGCTCGACGTGCGCGGCCGCCGGCCCGTACCGGCCCTGCCGCCAGTGGACGCCGCCGAGGCTGGTCAGCGCGTTCGCCTGCGCTGCCGCGTCGCCGGTCAGCTCGGCCGCGAACAGCGCGTGCGTGTGCAGGGCCAGCGCGTCGCTGGTGCGTCCACCGGCATCCAGGTAGCGGAACAGCGTGCCGGCCAGGCCGATCGCGTGGGCCGGCCAGCCGTGCTCGGCGGCGTGCGCGGCCACCGCGATCAGGTTCGCCCGCTCCGCGTCCAGCCACTCCTGTGCCGCGTCCGGAGTGGACAGTCCGCCGTACGCAGTGGACGGTGTGCCGTCCGGAGTGGACGGTGTGGGGCGGGGGCGGCGGTGCGCCTCGGCGGGGTAGCGGGTATCCATCGCGGCGGCGGCACCGGCCAGGTAGTGGTCGAGCAGGCCGGTGAGCGCCGCCTGCCGGCTGGCTGGCGGGTCGGTGCCGGCGGCGAGCTCCGCGGCGTACCCGCGCAGCAGGTCGTGCATGCCGTGCCGGCCGGGCGCGGCCGGCTCGATCAGGTGCGCCCTGGCCAGCGCGTCGAGCAGAGCCCGGCTGTGCCAGGGCTCGTGGCCGGTGAGCGCGGCCACCGCGGCCGGGTCCCAGTCGGCGCCGGGGTGCAGGCCGAGCAGCCGGAACGTCCGCGCGGTGTCGGCCGGCAGGTGCCGGTACGACCAGGAGAGCACCGCCCGGACGGCCGCCCGCGGGTCACCTCCGGCGTCGAGCAGGTCCAGCCGCCGGCGCAGATCGTCCAGTTCGGACACGAGCTCGGCCAGCGGCGTCGGCGCGCGGGCGGCGGCCAGCTCGGCGGCCACCCTCAGCGCCAGCGGCAGCCGCTCGCACTGGGCGGCGAGCCGGGCGGCGGCGGCCGGCTGCGCGCCGACCGGGGCACCGATCAGCCGACGCAGCAGGGCGATCGCGTCCGGTTCGGGCAGCCGGTCCAGCCGGAGGCGGTGCGCGCCGTGCG
The DNA here is from genome assembly GCA_039648995.1 of Mycobacteriales bacterium. Taxonomy (GTDB): domain Bacteria; phylum Actinomycetota; class Actinomycetes; order Mycobacteriales; family CADCTP01; genus JBBWZH01. Next base: position 30,583 of record JBBWZH010000059.1, on the reverse strand, counting down.
CGGCGACCAGGCCGGCCAGGGAGTCGCGGCTGGTGACCAGCACGGCGCAGGACGGGCTGCCCGGCAGCAGCGGCCGCACCTGCTCGACCCCGGCCGCGTTGTCCAGCACGACCAGCACCCGCCGGCCGCTGAGCTCGGTGCGGAACCGGGCCCCGCGCTCGGCCAGCTCGGCCGGGATCTCCGCGCACGGCACGCCGAGCGCGCGCAGGAAACCGGCCAGCGCGTCGCCCGGCGGCACCGGCTGTTCCGGGTCGTAGCCGCGCAGGTTCACGTACAGCTGGCCGTCCGGGAACTGCCCCGTGACCCGGTGCGCCCAGCGCACGGCGAGCGCCGTCTTGCCCACCCCGGCCATGCCGGACACCGCCGAGATCACCAGTGCGGACGGGCTGTCCGCGGCCGCCAGCAGACCGTCCAGTTCGGACAGTTCGGCGGCCCGGCCGGTGAAGCCGGGCGGGTCGGCCGGCAGCTGCGCCGGCACCGGCCGCCCGCCGCCGGCCCGGCCGACGGGTCGGGTGCCGGGTTGGTGCCCGGTGGGCTGGGCACGGCGCCCCTCCGCGACCCGGTCCCGAGCGGTGGCCAGAGCGCCCTGCTCGACCGGGCTGGCGCCGAGCAGCCGCACCAGCACGTCGAACCGGTCGGTCGGCGGCAGCACCTTGCCGGTGAGGTACTGCCCGACGATCGCATGCGACCAGCCGGTGCTGCCGGCGAGCTCGCGGTAGGTCAGCTCGGAGCCCGCGCGGCGGCGCGCTTCCCGCCGCCGCAGCACGCGCAGCACCTCGGCCAGCTCCGTGACGCCGGCCACCGTGGCCAGCCGCTCCCGGGTCAGCCCGGCGGGTTCCCCGCTTGTGCCTGCGATCACAGCTCCCCCGGGGTGCCGGCACCGGCCGGTGGCACCAATACCTACCTACCGTAGCCGGCCGGGGCAGACCGCCGTTGATCCGACAGGACAGCCGAAAGGGCACGACCCGGCCCGGCCGCACGGTGTGCACTGCCGTCCAGCCCTGTGCAACATCCGGCCCGCCGGGGTGCCGCGGTTCGCAGGATTTCGCTGCGGCCCGCCCGGGCCGGCAACATCCATGAGGGGGACGCGATGCTCAGGAACGTGAACAGAACCGCCGGCACGCCGCTGGCGGCGGCGCTGGCGGTGCTCGTCATCGCCGCCGGCTCGGTGGCCGGCAGCTCGCTGGCCGCCGGTGCGCCAGCCGGCGCGGGTGCGGCGGCCGGCGGACCGGCGGCCGGCGCGGGTGCGGTCCGCCAGTTGGCGGGGGCGGCGCCGACGACCGTGCCGCCGACCACGGCGCCGCCGACCCACCCCGGGGTGGCGCCGGCCCGGACCATCTGGGAGTTCAAGGGCGTGCAGCTGGCCACCGCCTGGGCCACGGGCAGCCGCACCTGGGTCGACGTCCCCGGTGGCACCACCGCGTTCAGCCCGGTCGCCGGCAGCAGCGCCACGTTCAACGCGGTGTTCTCCGGCGAGACGTTGTGCGCCGGCGACGCCACGACCTGGTGCTCGTTCCGGGCGGTCGTGGTCGCGCCCACCGGTGTGTCGGAGCTCAAGCCAGCGGCCGGCGCCGACTTCGTACTCGCCACGGCCGGTGCGCCGGCCGGCAACCAGTCGGTGCAGCGGACCGCCGACGGCTTCCCCGGCGGCGTCGGCTACACGATCAAGGCGCAGGTCGCCGTCATCGGCACCGGCACGCTCACCCTGGACGACTGGGACTTCACCGTCACGATGATCACCTGACCGGCGGCCCGCGGCGGCGGGCCGCCGGGTGCGGGCCCGGCAGCCCGTCGGTTGGTAGCCCGGCCAGGGGCGTACGACCAGCGTCCGATGGTGGGCGGCAGGCGGCCCTGCCTGACTAGAGTCCAATGTCGACGGCCGGCGGTGGAGGTGCGGGTGGACAGCGCGGGCGTGCGGGCATACCTGGCCCGGATCGGGATCGCCGGGCCGGTGGCGCCGACCGCGGCGGCGCTGCGGGAACTGCAGCGGCGGCACGTGCTGACCGTGCCGTTCGAGAACCTGGACATCCACCTCGGCAACCCGATCGTGCTGGCCGAGCCGGAACTGCTGTCCAAGGTCGTCGAACGCCGCCGCGGCGGGTTCTGCTATGAGCTGAACGGCGTGTTCGGCGCCCTGCTGGCCGCCCTCGGGTACCACGTCACGCTGCTCGCCGCCCGCGTCGGCGCGGACCGGCTGGGCATCCCGTACGACCATCTGGCCCTGCTGGTGCGGACGCCGGAGCCCGGGCCGGACGCCGGGCCCTGGCTGGTGGACGTCGGCTTCGGCCGGTTCAGCCGGCACCCGCTGCGGCTGGACGCGCGCGGCGGGCAGGCTGACCCGGTCGGCCGGTTCGAGGTCCGCCCCGCGGCGGCCGACGCCGACCTCGGCGACTGGGGTGACCTGGAGGTCTGCCAGGACGGCGTGACGCAGTACCGGCTGGAGCTGCGACCGCGCCGGCTGGGCGACTTCGAGGCCGGCTGCTGGTGGCACCAGACCTCGCCGACGTCGCACTTCACCACGTCGCTGACCTGCTCGCTGCCGACGGCGGAGGGGCAGCTCACGCTCGCCGGCCGGCGGCTGATCGAGACCGCCGGCGAGGCGCGGACCGAGCGGGACCTCGGCACGGACGCCGAGGTGCTGGCCGCCTACCGGGACCGGTTCGGCATCGAGCTGGCCGAGGTGCCGGCGGTCGGTCGCCACCCGGCGCCGGCCACCGCCGGCCGGCCGGCGCGCTGACGCGGCGGCCGTGCCGCCCGGCGCCACCCCCATGGCATCGTCGACCGGCGTCATCAGCGCAGCGTGCTCGATCGGGCAGCATGTCACGATCTCGCGCCGGCCCGCCGGGTGCACCATAGTTGACGAGAATGGGGGGCTTCGATGGTTTCGCCGGCGCGTGAGGCAGACGTCCGGCTGCTCGGTTCCATCGCCGTCACCGGGCCGGGTGGGCCGGCCGGGCTGATCGGTGGCCGGCAGCGGGCGCTGGTCGGCATGCTCGCGCTGCACGCCGGCACGATCGTCGCCACCCCGCGGCTGGTCGACGCGCTCTGGCCCGACGACCCGCCGCGCACCGCGGTCCGCACCCTGCACAGCCACGCGGCCCGGGTCCGCAAGGCGCTGGCCGACTGTGGCCTGCCCGAGACGCTGCGCACCAGGGAGCCCGGCTACCTGCTCGCGCTCCCCCGCGACGCGGTCGACGCGCTCCGGTTCGAGGACGAGGTGCGGGCCGCCCGGGACGACGTCGCCGCCGGCCGGCTGGACCGCGCCACCACCCGGCTGGCCGCGGCACTCGGCCTCTGGCGCGGCGACGCGCTGGCCGACGGGCCGGCCGGCGGCTGGGTGCGGACGGAGGTGGAGCGGTTGCACGGGCTGCGGCTGGCGGCGGCCGAGGAGCTCTGGGAGGTCCGGCTGCGCCTCGGCCAGCATGCGGCGGCGGTCGCCGAGCTGGACCGGCTGCTGGTCCGCTACCCCACCCGGGAACGGCTCGTCGGGCTGCTGATGCTGGCGCTCTACCGGAGCGGCTGCCCGGCGGACGCGCTGGACCGCTACGAGCGGCTGCGGGCCCGGCTGGCCGACGAGCTCGGCGCCGACCCGGGTCCGGCTCTGCGGCGGCTGCACACCGCGATCCTGCGCGGCGAGCCGGCGCTGGAACTGGGCTACGGCGGTCCGGCCACGCCGAGCCGCCGCCCGCCCGCCGCCGTGCCACCGGCCGCCGCGCCACCGGCCGCCGCACTGCCCGCGCCGGCCCAGCTGCCGCCGCCGGTGGGTCACTTCGCCGGCCGCACCGCCGAGCTGGCCGGGTTGGACGGCTGGCTGGCCGAGCCGCACCCCGGCCCGCGGATCGCGGTGATCCGGGGCCCGGCCGGCGTCGGCAAGACCGCGTTCGCCGTGCAGTGGAGCCGCAGCATCCGTGCCGACTTCCCGGACGGACAGCTGTACCTCGACCTGCGCGGGCACGACACGGCTTCCGCGCTGGCGCCGGCCGACGCGCTGGCGCAGGCGTTGCGCGCGCTCGGCGTGCCGGCCGACCGCATCCCGGCCGAGCTGGCCGACCAGATCGGCGGCTACCGGTCGCTGGTGCACGACAAGCGCATCCTGCTCGTCGCCGACAACGCCGGCAGCGCCGACCAGGTGCTGCCGCTGGTGCCGACCGGTGAGGCCAGCCTGCTGGTGGTGACCAGCCGGCACGACCTGGCCGCGCTGCCCATCTACCACGCGGTCCGCCCGGTCGACCTGGGCGTGCTGTCCGCCAGCGAGGCGACCACGCTGCTCGACCAGGTGGTCGGTGCCGACCGGGTGCGGGCCGAGGCGGGCGCCGCCGCCAAGCTGGTCGACCTGTGCGGACGGCTGCCGCTGGCGCTGCGGGTGGCCGCGGCGAAGCTGGCCGCCCGGCCGCGCCGACAGATCGACGACCTGGTCGCCGAGCTCGTCGGGCAGGATCGGCTGGACGCGCTCTCGGTGGAGGGTGACTCGCGTGGCCTGCGCGCGGTGTTCGCCACCGCGTACGGCGCGCTCAGCCAGCCCGCCGCCCGGCTGTTCCGGGTGCTCGGCCTGCAGCCGGGCACCAGCTTCACCGTCCCGCTGGCCGCGGCGGCGGCGGGCGTGCCGGCCGCGGTGGGGCAGGCCGGCGTCCGCGAGCTGGCCGCGGCGCACCTGATCGAGGACCTCGGCGGCGACCGGTACCGGTTCCACGACCTGATCCGGCTGTACGCGGCCGACCGGGCCCGCGCGCAGGAGCCGGACCCGGCCCGGGCCGCCGCGGTGACCCGCATCCTGGACTGGTATCTCGCCGTGGCCGACGCGGTGAACCGCACGCTGGACCCGGGCCGGGACCGGGTCGTCCCGCCGTCCCGGTTCGCGCCCGGCAACGAGCCGTTCGACCCGGCACCGGCCGCCGCGCTCGCCTTCCTCGACGGCGAGCACGCCAACCTGCTGTCCACTGTGGACTATGCCGCGGCCGAGGGGTACCAGACGGTGGCCTGGCAGCTGTGCTACCTGCTGGCCGGGTACTTCGAGTCGCGCGGGCACTGGGGTGACCGGGTCGCGATGTACCGGTCCGGGCTGGCCGCCGCGCGGCAGCTGGCCGACCCCGCCGTCGAAGGGTTGATGCTCAGCGGGCTCGGCGTCGCCTGCATCGCCGCCCGCCGGCACGCCGAGGCGCTGGAGCACCTGCGGCCCGCGCTGGAGCTCATGCGGGCCAGCGGCGACCGGCGCGGCGAGGGCCACGCCTACAACAACATCGCCGCCGCGCTCGGCGAGCTGCGGCGCTACCACGAGGCGATCGTGGCCTGCGAGCGGGCGCTGGAGGTGCATACCCAGAACGGGCACCGGCTGGGCATGCGGCTGGCCCTGAACAACCTCGGCTGCGCGCACACCCGCATCGACGAGGTCGACCGCGGCATCGCCTACCTGGACCAGGGCCTGGCGCTGGCCCGGGACGACCGCGACACCCGGGTGGAGGCAGGCATCCTGCACAACCTGGGCGAGGCGTACCGCCGCCGCGGCGACCACCGGCAGGCCCTGGACTGCTTCGCCCAGGCGCTGGCGCTGCGCCGGGGCATGGGCGAGCGCCGGTACGAGGCGGAGACGCTGACCGAGATCGGGCTGACCCACCTGGACGCCGCCGACCCAGCCGCCGCCCGGGACAGCGCCTGGCAGGCGCACCAGCTCAGCCGGGAGGTGGGCGACCAGCACCTGGAGGCGGTGGCCGGGGCCCGCCTCGGCCGGGCCTACGTCGCCGCCGGCGACCTCGCCGCCGCCCGGGACTGGCTGCGCGCCGCGCTCGTGCTGCGCGTGCGCATCCCGGACCGGCACGAGGAGGCGGCCATCTACGCGAGCATGGGCGACCTGGAGGAGCTGGCCGGCAACGCCTCGCTCGCCGCCCGGCACCGGAACTCGGCCGCGACGCTGCGCGGGCCGGAGACCCGGCCGGATAGCGGAGCCGCCCGGGCGGCGGCCCGGGGCGTGCGGGCCGCGCTGGTTACTCCGAGCATATGAAGCCGCCGCCGATCGGCGTCTTGTTGGCCGGGGTGTCGTCGTCGACGATGATCCCGGCCGCCTCACCACGGCCCTCGGGTATCACGATCCGGCCGGCCGGCTTCGACAGCCGCACCGAGAAGCACTCGTTCCGCTCCGGTTTCGAGTCCGGCACGACCTGAACGACAATCACCTGCTTGCTGGGATCGCCAGGCTTGAACGAGACCGCTCCGGCTTGACTGACGAAGTCGGTCCGGTCGGCCGTGTACGCGACGGTCTCGAACTGCACCGACCCCTCCTGCGGGCAGGCCGAGCTCGTCACGGTGAAGATGAACGGGGTGAGCTGGCCCTTCTGGACCGCGGTGCCTTCGGCGGCCCGGTACCCCTCGATGCTCACCAGCCGCGCGTCGTCGCACGCCGCCTGAGCTTGGCCGGCCCCCACACCGACCACACTCGCTGCTATTCCGCTCGTCACGGCGAACACCGCACCGAGCCGCCGAAGAACCGTTCGCACCTAACCCCCCTGTTCCCGGCCGCCACCGTCTTTCGGCAGCGACAGACCGTCCCCCCGGTCCGAAGAGATCGTGGACCGGGCATGTTGTGAAAACGTTGTGGCGACCGCCTGCCGGGGACAACGGGCACAACTGCCCTGCAGCCGGGGCTTCGTACAACATTGCCATGGCTCTGCTCAACCGCAGCCCGGCGCGTGCCGGGCACCGGGCATGGTGACGCCGCTCGCCGAGTGGGCAACCCTCGGCCCCGACCCCACTGCGCTGCCCGCCGCGCACTACCCCGACCTGCCGTACGAAGACCTCGCGGCCGCGCTGCGGTCGGCCGTCGCCGGCGGTGACCCGGCCGAGGTCGGGCGCATCCTGGACGGCTCCGGCAGCCGCATCCTCGCCGCCGGCCACCTGCTCGCGGTCGAGGAGGCGGTGGGCGCGCTACCGCCGGCCGCCCTCACCCCGGCCCGGCTGACCCTGCTCGCCAACGCCCGCCAGGTCCGCGGCGACGCTGAGGGTGCGCTGGCGATCTGCCGGCAGGCCGCCGAGACGTCCGGCGGCACCGCGACGCCCCGCGGTGCCGCCGGGCCCACCCCGTCCACCGACGCCGTGCCTGACCAGCGCCCGGCGGACGGCGGGCCCGGTCGGGGGCCGGAGGCGCCGGTGGACGGTGGGCCCGGTCGGGGCCCAGTGGCCCCGGTGGGCAGCGGGCCCAGCCAGGAGCCGGCAGCGCCGGCGGCGCCGGTGGGCAGCGGGCCCGGGCGGGGGCCGGTGGCGCCGGTGGACGGTGGGCGGCCGATGCCGGCGGCGGTCGCCTGGCGGATGGGGCTGGTCAGCTACCAGGCCGGCGAACCCGGCGCTGCGCTGGCCGCGTACGCCCGGGGCCGGCTGGACCGGGAGGACACGCTGGACGAGGCGCTGCTGCTGGCGTGGTCGGCCACCGCCTGCTGGATGCTCGGCGACCGGGCCGGCTGCGACCGGTTCGCCGGCCGGGCCCGGGCGGCCGCGGCCCGCTGCGGTGACGGCGCCGCGCTCGCCGCCGCGCACTCCGCGCTCGCGATGGCCGCGAAGCTGGCCGGCGACCGCAGCGGCAACGGCCGGCACTGGGCGCTCGCCCTCGACGCCGCCGAGCGGGCCGGCGACCTGCTGCAGGTGGTCCGGATCAGGGCCAACCGCGGCTCGCATTTCCTGGAGGAGGGCTGTCCGGCCGAGGCCGTGATCGAGCTGGACCACGCCGCCCGGCTGGCCGAGCGGATCGGGTTCGTCGTCGCGGTCGGCCTGTGCTGCAGCAACCTCGGCCTGTGCCTGCTGCAGCTCGGGCAGTTCGGCGACGCGGTGGCCGCGTTCGAGCGGAGCAAGGCGGCGTTCCAGTCGATCGGCAGCCGCATGATCGCGTACGCGCTGGTCGGGCTGGGCGACGCGTACCGGGAACGGGGTGACCTGGCGCTGGCCCGGGCGGCCTATGAGGAGGCGATCGCCACCGGCGAGGCGACCGACTCGCAGGCCTGGGTGCCCGCGGTCACCGGCCTGGCCCGGGTGCTGGCCGCGCACGACCTGCCGGCCGCCTGGACGCTGGCCCGGCAGGCGCTCCGCGACGCCGGCGACCGGCAGCCGGCCGTCGAGCTGACCGTGGGCTGGCTGCACCTGCAGGACGGGTCCGCGACCGAGGCGCAGGCGCTGGCCCGCCGGGTCGCCGCGGCCGCGGGCCCGCGCCGGGACCGGGCGACGCTGGCTGAGGCGCTGGAGCTGGAGGCGCTCTGCCAGTGGTCGGCCCGGCCCGAGCCGGGGCAGCCCGACGACCGGGCCCGCTGGCTGCTGACGGAGGCGCGCTCGGTCTGGCGGGAGATCGGCCATCCGGTCGGCGCGTTCCGGGTCCGGTACGCGCTGGGCCGGCTGTTCGGCTCGGCCGCCCCCGCCGACTCGTCCGGGGAGGCAGCCGGCGAGGCCGATGCGGCGGCGGCCGAGCTGGCCGGGCTCGGCGTCCGGGTGCCCGGGCCGCATGGCGCCGGGTTGCTCGCCGCCGTGTACCGGTGCGCGCCGCCGCGGGTGGCCGTCCGGGTGCTCGGCCGGTTCGAGATCAACCGCGGCGGGGAGCCGGTGGCCGACACCGAGTGGCAGTCGCGCAAGGCCCGGGAGCTGCTGAAGATCCTGCTGGCCCGGCGCGGGCGGGCCATCCCGCGCGGCCGGCTGGTCGAGCTGCTCTGGCCGGACGAGCACGAGCCGGACGTGCTGGCCAACCGGCTCTCGGTGGCGCTGGCGACGGTCCGGCGGGTGCTCGACCCGGACCGCACCCACCCGGCCGGCCACTACGTCGTCACCGAGGACGGCAGCGTGACGCTCGCCCTGAATCGGCTTGACGTTGATGTTGAGACCTTTCTGCGTGATGCGATCAATGGACTGCGGGCCCGGTCGGCCGGCACCTCAGTGGCCGGCGCGCTGCTGCGTCGGGCCGCCGCGACCTACCGCGGCGACGTGCTGGAGGAAGACGTGTACGCGGACTGGGCGCACGCGCTGCGCGAGGAGGCCCGCGCCGCGCACCTGGCCGTGCTGCGCGCGCAGGCCGAGGACGCCGGCGCGGCCGGTGACACCGACCAGGCCGTGCTCGTGCTGATCCGGCTGCTCGACCACGACCCGTACGACGAGCCGGCGCACCTGGCCATGGTGTCGGTGCTGGCCGCGGCCGGCCGGTATGGCGACGCCCGCCGCGCGCACTGCGGCTACACCGCCCGGATGGCCGAGATCGGTGTGGAGCCGGCCGCCATGCCGGCTCCGGCTCCCCGCCGTGGTGCCGCCGCCCGCCGTGGCGCTGCCGACGGCCGCTGGAACGCCGACCGGGATGCCGGGGGCGGCGACCCGCCAGAGTCGCCGCCCCCCACCGGCCCGGCACCGGCCGGCTCTACCACCGGTCAGCCGGTGCAGCCCTGGTAGGCGTCCAGGCCCGCCGCTCCGGCGTCCAGTTCCTCGATCCCCTTGGCCCGCAGTTGGGCGGCCACGTCGACGTCCTTGGTGATCGCCGCCTGCCCGATCAGCGTGATGCCATCGGCCAGGTCGCCCTCCACGTCCCGCCACGGCGGCGGACCCGGGATCGGCCACGGCCACCAGCGCGGGCACAGCTCCACGTCGTCGCCGTCGGCCACCGCGCTGAACCCCGCGTAGCCGGTCAGCTTCGCCGCCCCGGTCAGGTTGACGATCGCGCCCTCGTGCAGTTTCTTGGCGGCGGCCGGGTCTCGCTGATGGAGGGCCGTGACCAGCCCGGACAGGCCGGCCTGCACCTTGCCGGTTACCGCGACGACCGCGCGCTGGTCCAGCTCACGCTGCACCAGGAAGATCGGCCCCGGGCAGCCCGGGCACCCGTCGACCCACTCCGGGTGGATGAACACCCCGGACGCTGCCTGCGCTGGCACGGCGGCCAACGCCACCCCGCCGGCCACGCCCGCGGCCAGTACCAGCGCGGTGCCGACCCGGCGCCCCCACCACAGCCGGCGCCATCGTGACGCCTGACGTACGCTCATCCCGTCCCCTCACCTTCGGTTGATAGCGGTTCGGCGGCAACGATCCGCACGCGGTCTAAGGCCGCCTTCGGGTCGCCGTAACGTCAGGTGACGGTGGTCCGGTCGATCCGGACGCTGCGCCGGTTTTCCCGGCAGGCACCGGCCGCGCACCGCCCGGACCGGCAGAATCGGCGCGAGCGGGGGTGACGCGGTGACGATGGACGGGGCGGCCGGCGCCCAGGGGCTGTCGTTCCGCCTGCTCGGCCCGTTCGGCGTGCTCCGGGACGGCCGGCTGCTGGCCGGCACCGAGGTCGGCAGCCGCAAGGCCCGGCAGCTGCTGGCGCTGCTGGTGGTGCAGCGCGGCCGGGTCGTGCCGACCGACCGGATCGTCGACCAGATCTGGGCCGGCCTGCCGCCGCGGCACCCGGCGCAGAACGTCGCGACCCTGGTCAGCCGGCTGCGCGCGACCCTGGGCGGGCCGGTCGTGGAGGGCATCGGGTCCGGCTACCGGCTGGGGGACGCGGCCGCGATCGACCTGGACGAGGCGGCCCGGGCGGTGGCCGCGGCCGGGGCCCGGCTCAGCGGCGGTCAGCCGGGGCTGGCGCTGGCCGCGGCGCAGCGGGCGCTCGCGCTGCTCGCCGACGGCGTGGCGTTGACCGACGAGCCGGCCGAGTGGGCCGGCCCGGCCCGGGCGGAGGCGGCCGACCTGCTGCGCCGGGCCCGCCACAGCGCGGCCGCGGCCGCGCTCGCGGTGGGCGAACCGGCCGCCGCGGCCCGGCTCGCCGAACTGCTGGTCGACACCGACCCGCTGGACGAGCCCGCGCACCGGCTGCTGATGCTCGCCCACCAGCGCGGCGGCGAGCCGGCCCGGGCGCTCACCGCGTACGCCCGGTTACGTGATCGGCTGGCCGACGATCTCGGCGTCGACCCCGCGCCGGACCTCCGCGCCCTACACCTGTCGATCCTGCGCGAGCACCCGATCCGGGGAAGCCACCAGGACCAGGCCGCACCCGGCGGCGCCACCAAGCCGGGCGGCACCGGCGGGCCCGGCGTTCCCGGCGGTCAGTCCAATGGCGTCCCTCCCGACGCCTTCGGCGCCGGGCCTGCCGGCTCCGGACCGGCCGGCTCCGGACCGGCCGGCTCCGGGTCGGGCGGGTTGGCCGACTGGGCCGGGGCCGGAGTGGCCGGACTGGCCGACTGGGCCGGGGCCGGAGTGGCCGACGGCACCGGCCTGGCCGGGCCGGGCGGGTGGGCCGGCGGGACGGCTGGCGCGTTCGGCGGCGGTGGTGGGCCGCTGGTGGGGCGGGCGGCGCAGTGGGAGCGGCTGGTGCGGGCGTGGTCGGCGGCGGCGTCCGGCCGGCCCGGAGTGCTGCTGGTCACCGGGGTGGCCGGGATCGGGAAGACCCGGCTGGCGGCCGAGGCGGTCGGGCTGGCCGGCGGCACCGGCGGTCAGGTGCTGCAGGCGCGCTGCTACGACACCGAGCGGTCGCTGTTCCTGCAGCCGCTGGTGGAGGCGGTGCGCGGGCCGGCCGGCCGGTTGGCGCCGGCCGTGCTGCGGGAGCTGGCCGGCGAGTGGGCGCCGGCGCTGGCCGGCCTGGTGCCGGAGCTGACGGCCGTGCTGGGCGACCCGCCGGCCGAGTCGAGCGCGCCGGAGATCCAGCGCCGGCGGTCGTTCGAGGCGCTGACCGGGTACCTGCGCCGGCTGACCGACCGCGCGCCGGTGCTGCTGCTGCTCGACGACCTGCAGAACGCCGGCCTGGCCACCGTCGAGTTCCTGCACTACCTGGCCCGGCACCTGGCCGGCTGCCGGCTGCTGGTGCTGGCCACGCTGCGTACCGAGGAGGGCGCGGACGCCGAAGGGCTGCTGGCCGGCGTGGCCGACCGGGTCGAGGTCGGCCCGCTGCAGCCGGACGCGGTCGCGGAGCTGGCCGGCGCGGCCGGCCGGGCCGAGCTGGCCGAGCGGCTGCACCAGCTGACCCGCGGCCACACGCTGTTCGTCGTCGAGACGCTGCGCGGGCTGGTCGCCGGCGAGACCGGCGTGCCGGGGTCACTGCAGGCGGCCGTCGGCGCCCGGGTGCGCCGGGCCGGGCCGGAGGCCGAGGAGGCGCTGCGCGCGGCCGCGGTGCTCGGGCCGCCGTTCGACCCGGCGCTGCTGGCCCGGGTGCTCGACATCCGCCCGGTCGAGGCGGCCCGCCGGTGCGAGCAGGCGCTACGGGCGGCGCTGGTGGTGGTCGCCGGCGGCTCGTACGAGTTCGCGAACGACCTCGTGCAGGAGGTGCTGTACGCGACCACGCCGGAGCCGACCCGGGTGGCCTACCACCGGCACGCGGCCGACCTGCTCGGCGACCGGCCGGAGGCGATGGCGGCGCACGCGGCCGCGGTCGACGAGTGGCTGCGGGCCGGCCGCGGTTGGCTGCTGGCCGCCGAGAACGCGCTGGCGCACTGCGCGTTCTCGGACGCCGAACGGCTGCTCGGCCAGGCGATGGACGCCGCGACCCGGGCCGACGGCGGGGAGACGCTGGTGCGGGCGTACCTGGTCCGCGGCCGGGCCCGGGAGGCGCTGGCCGACTACGCCGGCGCCTGGGACGACTACTCCCGGTCGGCCGAACTGGCCCGGGAGACCGGCGACCAGCGGCACGAGATGCTGGCCCTGCGGGAACTCGGCGGCGACGTGCTGATCGCCCGCGGCCGGTCCATTCAGGACTGCTGGCCGTACCTGGAGTCCGGCATCCGGCTGGCCCGGGCGCTCGGTGACCGGACGATGGAGGCCGACCTGCAGTCCCGGCTCGCGGTGCTGTCGACCGGCCGGCTGCGCTTCGACTGGGCGCACCAGCGGGCCGGCCGGGCGCTGGTCGCGGCCCGGGCCAGCCGGGACGACATGGCGCTGGCATACGCGCTGGACGGGCTGAAGACCGCGCACGCGTACACCGGCGACCTGGCTGGGCTGGCCCCGGTGCTGGCCGAGCTGGAACCGCTGCTGCGCCGGGGCGGCGACCTCCGGCGGCTGCAGTGGACGGTGTTCGAGGCGGCGCTGCCGGCGCTGGCGGCCGGTGACTGGGAGACCGCGCTGTCCGGCGTGGACGGTGCGGCGGCGGTGAACCGGCGCAGCGGGTACCTGGCGTACGAGCCGTGGTACCTCGCCCACCTCGGCTGGATCGAGCGGCTGCGGGGCCGGCTGGACGCGGCGCTCGCGCGTGGCGAGCGGGCGCTGGCGGCCGCGGCGACCGGCGGCCACCCGTGGTGGACGGCCACCGCGGCCGGCTTCCTCGGCGCCACGCTGCTGGCCGCGGGCGAGCCGCACGAGGCCGGCCGGGTGCTGGCCGCCGGGCTGGCCGTGGCCGAGCGCAACGGCGCGGAGGCGTACCGGCTGCGCTGCCTCGGCCCGCTGGCCGAGGCGACCGGGCTGCGGTCCGATGTGGACCGTGCCGGCGCGATGCTGGACCGGATCGTCGCGCCGGACGGCGCGGCCTGGCTGATGGGCTCGGACGCCTACCTCGCGGTGGCCCGCGCCTGGCTGGCACTGTCCGAACCGGACCGCGCGCTGGCCGCGCTGGCCCCGCTGCTGGCCGCCGCTGAGCGGGCCGGCTGGGTCGGCCCGCTCGCCGAGGGCCTGCTGGTCGCCGGCCGGTGCGCGGCTGCCCGCGGCGAGCCGGCCGACGCCGCCGCGCTGCTGGCCCGGGCCGGCGGGATCGCCGCCGCGCACGGCATGCCGCTGATCGCGGCGGCCGCCGCCCGCTGATCCCCATCCGGCGGCCGCACGCCCCGACCGCCGGCCCGGATTGCAGTCGCGTTGCAACGGTCCTGCAAGGACGGCCGGCACCGTGACCCGGTCACGTATGGCCGGCCAGCAGAGGGAGAGCGCGATGACCGTGGACCAGGACACCCTGATGGAATTCATCGGCCGGTTCGCCGGCGACCTGGGGGCGACCGTCGCCGCCGGCTCGGTGGTGATCGGCGACCGGCTCGGCCTCTACCGGGCGCTCGCGGCCGGCCCGGCGACCGCGTCGGAGCTGGCCGAGCGCACCGACACCAGCCCGCGGTACGTCACCGAGTGGGCGCGGGGGCAGGCCGCGTCCGGCTACATCAACTACCAGCCGGAGGCCGACACCTACTCGCTCACCGAGGAGCAGGCGTTCGCGCTGACCGACCCGGACGGCGCGGTCTTCCTGCCCGGCGCGTTCCAGCTCGCGCTCGGCGCGCTGCAGGCGGTGCCGCAGATCACCGAGGCCTTCCGGACCGGTGCCGGGATGGGCTGGCACGAGCACGACCAGGACGTGTTCGCCGGCTGCGAACGGTTCTTCCGGCCCGGCTACGCGGCGAACCTGACGCCGTCCTGGATCCCGGCGCTGACCGGCGTGGACGCGAAGCTGCGGGCCGGCGGGAAGGTCGCCGACGTCGGCTGCGGGCACGGCGCGTCGACCGTGCTGCTGGCCAGGGAGTACCCGGCCGCCAGCCTGGTCGGCTCCGACTACCACGACGGGTCGATCGAGGCCGCGCGCAAGCGGGCCGCGGATGCCGGCGTCGCCGACCGGGTCAGCTTCCAGGTCGCCGGCGCGCAGACCTTCACCGGCACCGGCTACGACCTGGTCGCCACCTTCGACTGCCTGCACGACATGGGCGACCCGGTGGGCGCCGCCCGGCACATCCGGCAGGCACTGGCCGCGGACGGCAGCTGGCTGATCGTGGAGCCCTGGGCCGGTGACACGGTCGCCGGCAACATGAACCCGGTCGGCCGCGTGTACTACTCGTTCTCCACGCTGCTGTGCGTCCCGAGCGCCCTGTCGCAGGCCGGCGGGTACGCGCTCGGCGCGCAGGCCGGGCCGTCCGCGATCCGCCAGGTCGCCACCGACGCCGGGTTCACCCGCTTCGAGCAGGTCGGCGAGACCCCGTTCAACCTGGTCTACGAAGCGCGCAAGTAGCCGGCCACCGGACGATGGTCCGGGCGGTGCCGAACCCCCGAGGTCGGCACCGCCGGGCCACGCGACAGGAAACACCGCGATCCCGGTAGTCGTTGCGACAAACCTCGTACATTGGCTACTCTTCGCGCACGTTGCGGCACGCGGGGGTCGTGTATGAGTACATCGAGGCTGAACCTGATCGCGCCCAGCGGGGCGACCGTCGAGGTCGACCTGCCCGACGACGCTGCGGTGTCCAGCGTCGCGGCCGGCGTCCGGTTCGTCGGCGGGTCGTTCGGCACCGGCTTCCAGATCGGCCCGCGCGGCTACCACCGGTTCGCGGCGACCGTGGTGGCCCCGGCGACCGAGCGCGACCGGCTGGTCGTGCACGGGCGCGAGGTCGTCGTCGCCGAGGCCGACGACGGCCAGTCGTCGTGGGCGACCCTGCTGGGCACCTACCACGAGCTGATGACCGTGTACGCCGGGCCGGCGCCCCGCCGGGACAGGGTGCTGGCCCTGTTCAGCTCGCTGCGGATCACCGACCACGTCGCGGGCATGGTGGTCCGGCCGGCGTCGGCGACGCTGCTGGACACCATGACCGAGCAGGTGATGATCGTGGTGAAGGACCGCGGCTCGCTGTGCGTGCCCGGGCCGCGGCAGGCGCGGGCGCTGATCCCCCGGCACGCCGGCGCGCCGACGCGGCACGGCGAGGTATGGAAGGCGCCGTATCCCGGGGCCGCGGGGTCGGGCCGGGCCAGCGAGCACGTGTTCATCCTCGGCTGCGCCGGCGGCGCCGCCGAGGTGCACCTGACGCCGTCGGCGGTGGCCACCGAGAGTGATCAGCTCGCGTGGCTGGACGGCATCGACGTCAGCTGGCGGCAGGGCTGAGGGCCGATGTCGCCGACCGCCGCGTTCGCGGTGCTGACCTGGGTCGCGATCGTGCTCCTCTTCCTCGGCCTGGGCGCGGTGCTGCGCGAGGTCCGGCTGCTGCGGGCGCTGGTGAGCCGGGATCCGGACGGGTTCACCGCCGCGCAGCCCGAGCTCACCCTCGGCGGCTCGTTCGCCGGGCCGCCGGCCGACCCGGCCGGGCCCGGTGCCGCCGGCCCGCGGATGGTGGTGGCGGCCGACACCGGCTGCGGGTTGTGCGTGACGGTCGTGCGGCGGCTGGCCGACCGCGGTGCCACCGCGACCGTGCTCACCCATGAGCCGGCCGCCGCCTGGGCCGGGCTCGCCGGCCAGCTACCCGTGGTGACCGACCGGGACGCCTGGCGGGCGATCTCGCACCTGTCGCCGCCGGTGCTGATGCTGGTCGACCCGGCCGGCGCGGTGCACAAGCTGCTCCTGCCGGTACGGGCGGAGCAGGCCGACAGAGCGGCCGTCGACTGGGGCGCCGCCGCCGCGGACGAGCCGGAGAGGACGCCCGATGCCGTTGACCGTTGACCAGATCCCCGACCACGGACGGCCCCGGCCGGGGGCGGCCGGGTCGACCGCGCTGACCGGGCTCACCGTGCCGGCCCGCCGCCGGGCGGTGCTGCGCGGGCTCGTGCTGGGCGCGCTGACGGTCGGCGCGTCGGCGCTGAACTGGTCCGGCGCCATCGCGGGCCGGCCGGCGCGGGCCGAGGTCGGCCGCTACGGGCTGCAGGGCTGGGACCGGACCGACTGCCACGACGCCTACCCCGCCGGGTACGACCAGCTCAGCGACACCAGCGGCGACTACGTCAACACGTACGCCGCGTGCTTCGGCGGCACCTGGCGCGGCAGCGACTTCTGCGAGGCCGGCTGGCACAAGTTCGGCACCTGGATGTACGGCGACGTCCGGGCCGACCACGTGCCGATCTCCAGCTCCTGCGGCGCCACCGCCACCAAGAACGCGTGGCGCTGGACCACGCCGGACGGCGTCACGTACCGCTGCTCGGACGGCTACACGACGTTCTGGAGCAGCCCGGACGTGGGCCAGACCTACGGCACGATCTGCCGGTCGGCGCTGCCGTGACCTGGCGCTGGCACCCGGTGCCGGTGGCCGCCGGGCTGCTGCTGGGGGCGGTGGCGGCGGTCCCCGCCGCCACCCGGCCCGGCCTGGCGCTGGTCGGCTGGCCGCTGCTGGGCGCCGCGGCCGGGTTCGCCACCAGCGGCTCCACCTGAAGCCGCAACTCCGCCTTCGTGCTGAGCTCGCCGGTCCGGCGAGGCACCCCCACCGCGGCCTTCGGTGCCGGCCTGGTCGCCGGCGGCTGCCTGACCGCGACCGCGCTGCTGGTCGTGGGGTCGCTGGTCCGGGCGCCGGTGCCGCAGCCGGCGCGGTGGGCGGCGGTCGCCGCCGCCCTCGGCGCGCTGCTACTGGTCGAGTGGGGCGGCTGGGCGGTGCGGGTGCCGCAGAACCGGCGGCTGGTGCCGGAGAGTGTGTTCCGGTTCGGCCGGCACCTCGGCCCGCTGCAGTTCGGGCTGGAGATGGGCACCGGCGCCCGCACCTACCTGCCCAGCGCGCTGCCGTACGCCGCCGCGATCGCGATCGCGCTGCTGGCGTCGCCGGTCGCCGCGCTGTGCGCGGGCGCCGGCTTCGGGCTCGGCCGGGCGCTGATGACCGCGAGCGCGGTCCGCTACCCGGGGCCGGACGGCGACGAGCACGGCCAGGCGTGGAGCGACGAATGGTCGCGGCACGCCGGCCGCCTCGCCGTACTGACCAGCGCTGCGGTCATCGCCGCGCTGGCCGCCGTCGCCGTCGCCGGTTGACGGCGGCGGTCCGCTCGCTACCCGGGTGCGACCTGGTACGCCCGCAGCACGGTCTGCGTCACCGTGTCGCCGGCCAGGTCCCGGGCGGAGATGCGCAGCGACACGAAGCCACCAGCCGGGTTGCGCAGCAACGCCAGACCGCCGCCGCGGCCGTGCACCGTCGGCACCGGGCGCCAACTGGCCCCGTCGTCCACCGACGCCTCGACGCGCAGCCCGGCGAGCCGCACCGGCGGCGCACCCGGCTGCTGCTGGGCCAGCAACGACAGCCGGTAGCCGGCACCGGCCCGTGCCCGGTCGGCCAGGTCGACGGGCCCGACCGCGCGGATCACGAACAGCGGCGGGACAGCCGCCGCGGCGGCGCCGGCCTCCCGGAACGTCCACGTCACGTCCGCCTGGGTGCCGATCACCGACCAGGGGACGACGCGGCTGGCGGTGCTGCGCAGCGTGTACCGGCCCGGCCCGCTCGCGAGCGGGAACGAACCGGACCCGGCGGCCGGGCTGGTGCCCAGCTCCACCCCGTCGCGGGACAGCGTGGTGGTGCCGGTCATGGCGCCCGGCGGGCTCGTGTACTGGTGCGGATCGGCGCCGGACAGCAGGGTCACCGCGACCTGCAACTGGTCGCCGACGCGGGTGACGCCCCAGCCGTCGCCGGGGTCGCCGAACGCCGGCCCGAGCGGGGCCGCGTTCCAGTCGGCGACCGACCGGCCGGGCCGGTAGGAGCGGATCGACGTGTGGACCTCGCCGTCCGACTCGTTGTCGCCGCCGAGCACGGCGAGCAGGTGCTGCCAGGTGACCTGCGGGTCCGCGGTGTAGAACTCCGTGCGCCGGACCGGCAACGGGTACCGGTAGACCTGGAACACGCCCAGCCCGGTGAACGGCAGCGGCAGCCGGGCGAAGTCGGCGCGCAGCGCGACCGCCGGCGCGCCCTGGGTGTGGTCGGTGGCGGCGACCCGCGCCAGTTCCCGGTCGTGCACCCGGAACGCCGTCCGGGCCGGGATGCCGCCGCGGTGCAGGAACGCCAACTGGTAGACCGGGGTCGCCGGGTCAGTGTCCGGCGCGGCGGCGGCGAGCGTGGCGCGGAAGAAGAACGCGTAGGTGTGGGCGGTCACCGGGCGCCGGCTGGGCACAGCGAACAGCTGGTACTGGGAGCTGGCCAGCCAGCTCAGCGAGGCCGCCGTCGCGGCCGCCGGGCGGCCGGAGACCAGGCCCAGCTCGCCGACCTGGAGGACGGCCGAGGGTCGGTCCGCCACGGCGCGGACCGGCTGCCCGGCGGTGGCGTCCAGCCGGACCGCCGCGCCGGCGACCAGGTTCATGTCGGGTTCCGACAGCAGCGTCACGGCCAGCGGCTGCGCCGTGTTGCCGGGGTCAGCGGAGAAGTCGAACGCGTTGATGTCGTAGCGACCCCGCGGCAGCCGGACCACGGCGGTGCCGTCCGGGCTGAACGGCCGGATGCCGAACACCGCTCCGGTGGTGGTGTCGACCGCCTGCGCCACGCCGGCCTCGAAGTGCCCCGTCCGGCTGACCAGCGTCAGCGTCAGGTCGTAGCTCTCCGGTTCGAGCACCGCGGCGACCGCCGTGCTCACCGCGACGCCCGGCGCGGTGGCGGTCAGCCGGCCGCCGTACCGGCCGGCGCCGGCGGCGGCCGGGTCTGCGGTGACCGGCACGTCGGCCGTACCGTGCGCGGGCACGGTGACCGCCGGCACCGCGGCGGCGAACAGGCCGCCCGGCGCGGGCCGCCCATCCGGCCCGGTGGCGGCCAGGTCCAGCCGTAGCGTCACCGCGGCATCGCCGTCGTTGCGGTAGCGCACGGACCGGCTGACCGGCCGGCCGCGGGGCCAGGCGAAGAAGCCGTAGCTCAGGCTGCCGCTGGTCGCGGTCACCGGTTGGCTCACCGCACGGGCCAGGTCGACCCGGCCGGCGCCCTGCTCGAACACGGCCGCTGTCGGCAGCGCCGTGCTCATCAGCGTGGACTTCAGCAGCGCGGCGGTCCAGTCCGGATGTTGCTGGGCCAGCAGCGCCGCCGCGCCGGCCACGTGCGGCGCCGCGATGGAGGTCCCGGACATCCGGGCGTAGTACGCGTCCACCGGATCGGCGTCGCCGCCCGGTGTGCCGCTGGCCCGGGCCGACACGATGCCGTCCCCCGGCGCGGCGATGTCGGGCTTGACGGCGTAGTCGCCGCGGCGCGGGCCCCGGCTGGAGAACGGGCTGGTCCGGTCCGCCGCGTCCACGCTGCCGACGGCGAGCGCGGCGTCGGCGGCGGCCGGCGCGGCGACCGCCCCGCTCGGGTCGCCGTTCCCGGCCGCGGCCACGAACAGGGTGCCGTAGCGGGCGGTGAGCTGGTCGACCGCCTGCGACAGCGGGTCGGTGCCGTCGGTGGCGGCGGCGACGACGCTCAGGTTGACCACCCGGGCCTGCGGCGCCGCCCACTCCATCCCGGCGATCACCGCCGAGGTCGGGCAGCCGGACGAGACGCAGACCTTCCCGTTGAGCAGCGTCGCGTCCGGCGCCACCCCGCGGTAGCGGCCGCCCGAGGCGGCGCCGCTGCCGGCGAGGACACCGGCCACGTGCGTCCCGTGACCGACGTCGTCACCGGCGTCCGGGCGGGTGCCGGTGAAGTCGCGCGACTCGGCGACCCTGCCCGCCAGGTCCGGATGGTCGGCCGCGATGCCGGTGTCCAGCACGCCGATCGTCACGCCGCGCCCGGTGAAGCCGGACCGCCAGGCGACCGGCGCGCCGATCTGCGGCACGCTCACATCCAGCGCCGGGTGCGCCAACGCGTCCAGCCAGACCGTCCGGATCCCGTCGGCCAGCGCCCGTGGCGTGCCGCCCCCGGTGCCGGCCGGGCCGACGGTGCCGGCTGTGCCGCCCTGGCGGGCGGTGCCGGTCAGCCAGGCCCACATCGCCGGGCCCCGGCCGGGCTCCGCCAGTACCGCCGTGCCGTCGATGCTGGGCAGCGCACGCACCGCGCGGGCGCCGGCCGGCAGCGGCCGGCCGGGCCCGCGGGACCGGCCGTAGGTCACGATCAGCGGCAGCGGGCGGCCGGCGGTGAAGCCCTCCCGGGTCAACTCGGTCACATCGAACAGGCGCGGGTCCAGCCGGCCCGCGGCGAGCAGCGGCAGCGCGTCGGCCGGCACCACGCTGAGATGGTCACCGCCGGCCGCCGGCCGCGACTCGCGGACGAAGCCGACGTGTTCCCGGCCGGCGGCCGGCTCGACAGCGACAGCCGGCTCGCCGTCGGCGCCGGCGAGCCGGCGCACCCGGTCACCGGTCAGCAGCGTCACGACGGCACCGCCGCCCACACTGCCCGCCGCCGGTGCCACGCTCGGCGCGACGGTCGGCGCCGCGGCGCCCGCCGCCGTAGCCGGTGGGACCGCCGCAATCGGTCCGGCCAGTACCAGGGCCAGCAAGCCGGCCTTGAAGCGCGCGAAGACAGGGCGCATGTCACTCCCCCGTGGCGTCGATGGACAGTCGCAACGGTGACATCGTGGCCCTGCTCGTCGGCCGGCGTGGCCAACTTGGTCAAATCCAGCGACACACCACCGACCCCGACACGTGTCTGCAATATGCAGGCATAATGCAGGCATGACGGTAGCCATCACGATCCGCGACGTCCCGGAAGACGTGCGGGACATCCTCGGCCAGTACGCCCGCCAGCAGGGCCAGTCGCTGCAAGCATTCCTGCTCGCTGTGCTCACCCGGCAGGCACGGTTCGCCCGCAACCGTCGGTTGCTCGCCGCGGTTCAGGAGGAGCTCGCGGCCGGCGGCGGGGCCGGCCCGGACGCACCGGACGCGGCCGAGATCCTCGCCGCGGCCCGCGCCCGGCGGGCCACCGACCCGCGACCGGGGAGCGGCGGCGCGTGATCGTTGTCGACGCGTCCGTGTTGGCCAACGCCCTGGTCTATGCCGATGACCGCGGCAACCGAGCCCGCGCGGTGCTGGGGCTCGACACCGAGTGGGCGGCACCCGAGCACTGGAAGGTGGAGGTGTTCTCGGTCATGCGCGGGCTCGCCCTCGGGAAGAAGATCAGCGAGGAACGCGCCCGCGGCGCCATCGACCTGCTACCGCAGCTGGGGGTGGATCACGTCCCGATCGACCCGCTGCTCCCCCGGATGTGGCAGCTGCGGTCAGCGGTCAGCGGCTACGACGCGGCGTACGTCGCCCTGGCCGAGGCGCGTGACCTCACCCTCGTCACGTCGGACGGCCGGCTGGCTCGGGCCGCGGCGGCCTGGTGCGCGGCTCGGCTGGTGGAGTAGGCCGCTACTCCCCCACGGCGCCATCGAGGGCCTCGCGGATCAGGTCGGCCTGGCCGAGGTGGCGGGCGTACTCGTCGATCATGTGGGTGAGCACCCAGCGCAGCGGGAGCCGGTGGCCGGTGCCCGGGATCGTGCCGACAGCCGCCAGGGCGCGTTCGGCGGTGACGCGGCGGGACCGTTCGACCTCCGCCTGCCAGGTCGTGAAGGTGGCGTCGCCGGTGGCGGAGCCGAGGTCGTTGAAGTCCTCGTCCGGGTCGTCGGTCGCGGTGTAGAGGCTGCCCGGGAAGTCGCCGGCGACCACGCCCTGGAAGTACCAGCGTTCGACCCCGGCCAGGTGCCGGACCAGGCCGAGCAGGGTCAGGTTGGACGACGGCACCGCATGCCGGCGCAGCTGCTCGTCGGTGAGGCCGGCGCATTTGCGCACCAGCGCGTCCCGCTGGAATTCCAGGAAGCGGATCAGCAGCGTCCGCTCGTCGATATCGGCGGGAAGCTCGAAGCGTCCGTCCACCACGGCCCGGAGGCTATCGGCACCTACGACAGTCCGGCCAGGTCAGAACGGGTACGGGGGCAGCTCGCCGCGGACGGTGACCCACTGGGTGTCGGTGAACGCGTCCAGGTTGGCGGCCGCGCCGCCGTGCCGGGCGCCGGTGCCGGAATCGCCCACCCCGCCGAACGGGATCACCGCCTCGTCGTTCACGGTCTGGTCGTTGATGTGCACCAGCCCGCTCGGGATGCGCTCGGCCAGCGCGAGGCCCTTCATCACGTCCCGGGTCAGGATGCCCAGCGACAGGCCGTACTCGGTGCCGGCGGCCAGCCGCACCGCCTCGTCCAGGTCGCGGAACGCGACGATCGGGGCGACCGGGCCGAAGATCTCCTCGGCATAGGCGGGCGCGGTCACCGGCACGTCGGCCAGCACCGTCGGCCGGTAGAACAGCCCCTCGTACGTGCCGCCGGCGGTGAGCCGGGCGCCCGCGTCGACGCTGCCGGTGACGATGCGGTGGATGTTGTCGCGCTGCTTGGCGTCGATCACCGGGCCGATCGCCACGTTGTCGCCGGCCGGGTCGCCCACCGGCAGGTGCCCCGCGTGCTCGGCCATCGCGGCCGCGTAGTCGGCGGCGATGCCGGCGGCGACGATGTGCCGGCTCGCGGCCATGCAGATCTGCCCGGCGTGGTTGAACGACCCGAACGCGCCGACCGAGACGGCCTTCTCCACGTCCACGTCGTCCAGCACGATCAGCGCCGAGTTGCCGCCGAGTTCCAGGTGCACCCGCTTGAGCCGCTGCGCCGCGGCGGCGGCCACGGCGCGGCCGGCCCTGGTCGAGCCGGTGAACGCGATCACCTTGATCAGCGGGTCGTCCACGATCGCGGCGCCGACGTCGACCCCGCCGGGCAGCACGTGCAGCAGGCCCTCGGGCAGGCCGGCCTCTTCGAAGATGCGGGCGAACACCACGCCACCACTGACCGCGGTGCGCGGGTCCGGCTTGAGCACGACGGCGTTGCCCAGCGCCAGTGCCGGCGCGACCGCCCGGATCGCCAGGATGATCGGCGCGTTGAACGGCGAGATCACGCCGACCACGCCGACCGGCAGCCGCCGCGCGAACGACAGCCGCTGCTGGTTGGACCGCAGCAGCTCCCCGTACGGCTGGCTGGCGAGCCCGGCCGCCTCCCAGCACTCCTCGGCGCCGACCACCCGGGTCTGGAACTGGGCGAACGGGCGGATCGCGCCGGACTCCCGGATCAACCAGTCGTGGATCTCGTCCTCGTGGTCGATGAACAGCTGGCCGGCCCTGCGCAGCACCGCGGCCCGCTGGTCGTAGGTCAGCGCGGCCCACTCCGGCTGCGCCTGCGCGGCCGATTCGGCCGCCTTGTGCACGTCCGCCGGTGACGCGGCACCGACCCGGCCGAGCTCGGCGCCGGTGGCCGGCTCCACCGCCGGGTACTCCCCGGCCGACCCGGCGACCCAACCGCCCGAGTAGAGCTTGCCTTCCCAGACACCGCGTTCGAGTAGGGCCACTGGTCGATCCTCCTCAGTGCCGGCCGCTTCGGCCGCGGGACGTTCCGCCGGAGTGTCGGCAGCGTAACGCCGAATCACCGCGGACGCGCCCACTGATCCACTGGATGACACCGGCGCGGGCGCGACCCGGGGCGGGTGGTGCGACCATGTGCGGCGTGGGACGGCTGGCGGGGAAGGTCGCGCTGATCACCGGCGGCGAGAGCGGGATCGGGCTGGCCACCGCGCGGCTGTTCGCCGCCGAGGGCGCCACCGTCCACCTGCTCGGCATGGATCGGGCGGCGCTCGCCGCCGCGGCCGCCGAACTGGGCCGGGGCGCGACCGGCACCGTGGCGGATGTGCGCGACCCGGCCGCGGTGCGGGCGGCTGTCGGCGCGGTCGCCGCGGCCGGCCTGGACGTGGTCTTCTCCAACGCCGGCATCTTCGGCGTGGTCGCCGGCATCGCGGACTACCCCGACGACACATTCGCCGACGTGCTCGCGGTGCACGTGCTCGGCGCGTTCCACACGCTCAAGCACACGCTGCCGGTGCTGCGCGACGGCGGCAGCGTGATCATCAACTCCAGCGTGGTCGGGCTCACCGCCGACCCGGGCATCGCCGCGTACGCCACCGCCAAGCACGCGCAGGTCGGCCTGATGCGGGTGGCGGCCAAGGAGTGCGCGGCCCGCCGCATCCGCGTCAACACGATCCACCCCGGCCCGACCGGCACCGCGTTCCAGCAGGCCATCGAGACCGAGGCCACCGGCGCCGGGCCGGCCGAGGCGGCCCGCGTCTTCGACGGCATGATCCCGCTGGGCCGGCACGCGGAGCCGGCCGAGATCGCCCGCACCGTGCTGTTCCTCGCCTCCGACGACGCCGCGTTCATCACCGGCGCCACGATCGCGGTCGACGGCGGGATGAGCGTATGAAGGTCACGATCGTCGGCGGGGGCGGCGGCATCGGCTCATCGGTGGCGTACAACCTGCTGCTCGCACCGGGCGCGGTCGAGGTGGTGCTGCTGGACCGCCGGCCGAACATGGTCACCTCGCACGTACTGGACCTGCTCGACCTCTGCGGCCTCGGCACCGCCGGCACCGTCCGCGGCGGCACCGACGACGACCTGGCCGACGCGGACGTGGTGGTGCTGTCGGCCGCGGTGCCGCTGCGGCTGAACACCAGCCGGATGACGTACCTGGCCGAGAACGCGCGCATCGTGGCCGGCGTCGCCGACCGGCTCGCCGCCGCGGGCGCGGCCTGGACCGGCACCCTGCTGGTGATCACCAACCCGGTCGACCCGCTCTGCACCTGGCTGCGGCACCGCCTCGGCCCGGACCGCGGCCGGCTGCTCGGCTACACCGTCAACGACAGCCTGCGGCTCCGCACCGGCCTCGGCCAGGCGCTCGGCGTCGCCGCCAGCCGGGTGGACGCGTGGGTGCTCGGCGAGCACGGCGAACACGCGGTGCCGCTGTTCGACCGGGTCCGCCTCGACGGCGCCCCGGTGGCGATCACCGGCGAGCAGGCGGCCGCCGCCGAGAACTACTGGCGCACCTGGTACGTCCGGCACGTCGCCCTCGACTCCGGCCGCACCTCGACCTGGGCCACCGGCCTCGGCGCCGCCCGCATGGTCGCCGCCCTCGGCACCGCCAGCGGCGAACTCTGGCCCGCCTCCGTCCTGCTCACCGGCGAATACGGCATCACCGGCGTGAGCCTCAGCGTCCCGGTGACGCTCGCCGCCGGCGGCGCCCGCGACGTCCACGACTGGGCCCTCACCGACGACCAGCGCAAGCGCCTGACTCTCGCCGCCGACCACATCCGCGCCGCCACAACCGACCTGGAATCCCTAATTTCGTGACGGCAGCCTTGGTATTTGTGCGGTCAACCGGCTTCCCTCTGTAGCAAGTTTGATGTCTACTACTTGTTGTGACTAGACGACTGCTGAGCGAATACGCTGAGTTAGGTCTGGATTCACTCACGGACGGTTTTCGCCGCCTGGGCATCAAGCAGCGACAGACCGTGCTCGTCCACTCCTCACTGCGCGCGTTCGGTCAAGTCGCTGGCGGCGCCGAGGCGGTGGTCCAGGCCCTGCTAACCGTCCTCGGACCGCGCGGCACGGTCGTCGTGCCGACCCAGACCGCGTACAACCGGGACCCGAGCCGGCTTAAACCGCCGCCGCCGCCGGACGTGATCCCCTGGATCTGGCGTCGCGGGATGCCGGCGTTCGACCCGGGTGCCACCCCGAGTCGGCGGATGGGTCGGATAGCGGAGTGTGTCCGCACCTGGCCGGACGCGCGCCGCAGCACCCACCCGCAGACATCGTTCGCGGCCGTCGGCCCACTTGCCGAATACATTCTTGACCCGCATGAGTTGCCGCATCAATTGGACGACCGGTCGCCGCTCGGCCGGCTTGAGGAAGTAGGCGCCAGAATCCTGTTGCTGGGCGTCGGGTTCGCCCGATGTACCGCCTTCCATTTGGCCGAGTACCGGTTACCCGACCCTGAGTTCCGACTTAACTATTGCGCGGTGCGGACGCCGGCCGGACGCGAATGGCAAACCTATATCGGCCGCGTTCTGAACCAGGAGGACTTTGACCGCCTCGGCAACAGCCTGGTCGCGGAAACCGGGCTCGTCGCGACGCAGAAGGTTGGCGATGCGTGCTGCCACCTGGTATCGCTGCCGGACGCAGTCGAGTACGCCGAGAAGTGGTTCCGGATGAACCGGACGTTACCCAGCCTCGGCCCGCCGGAAACGGAGATCAGACCGGCGGAACCTCGATATCCCAGTCGAGCCGCTGCCCGCCGATAACGCGCAGCGTGATCGGATTGCCCGGGCCGAGCGATTCCCGGCAGCGGCGGAGGATCTCTTCGCGCAGCACGCCTGCGCCGTCGGTGTCGCCGGTCGCCCGAAGGTCCCTCGACAGGTTGCTGCCGCCGACGAGCGTCTCCGGGTGGGCCGGGCCGAGCGTACGCAGGTAGCGCCGGTAGGTCTGCTCGTCGATCTCCCGGGCGAGCGGGTGCTGCCCGTCGTCGGACAAGGTGTTCGCCAGGTTCAGCGCGCAACCGAGCGTGTACGGGTGCTCCTCGCCGAGCGCCTGCGCCAGGCCGGCCAGCGCCCGCTCCGCGACCCTCCGGGCGTCCCGGTCACCGTTCGCCCGCAGCAGTACGGCCAGGTTGTTGGCGCAGGCGAGGCTGGACGGATGCCCCTCGCCGAGCACCCGCCGGTACCGGCCGAACAGTTCCTCAACGAGGCCCAGCGCGGCCTCCAGGTCACCACCCGCGAACAGATCGCAGGCGAGGTTGATCCGGCAGCTCAGCACGTCTGGGTGGTCCTCGCCGAGCAGCGTCCGGTAGCGGCGGGCCGCCTCCTCGTTCAGCTCGCGGGCCTCGGCGAGCTCGCCCAGCCGCCGCAGCGAGACAGCCAGGTTCGTGGCGGCCAACAGCGTCGACGCGTGCCCCTCCCCGAGCACCCGCTGGTACCTGGCGAGGGTGTCCCGCTGGACGGCGACCGACTCCGGCACGCGGCCCTCCCCGCGGAGGTCGCGGGCCAGGTTGTTGGCCACGAACAGAGTGGACGGGTGGTCGGCGCCGCGGACCCGCTGGCTCCGCGTCAGCGTCTCCCGGTGCAACGCGCGGGCCGCGCTCGGCTGGCCGGCAAGCAGCAACGACTCGGCGACGTTGTTGGCGACCATCAGCGTCCGCGTGTGGTCGGGGCCGAGTTCCGTGCGGAGCCGGGCCAGCGTGTCCTCGTCCATCTCCTGCGCCTGCCTGTAGTAGCCGAGCGACCGCAGATCGGCGGCCAGGCTGCTGGACGTCATCAGCGTGTAGATGTGGCTGTCGCCGAGCGTGCGCCGCATCCGTGCCAGGATCTCGGCATCCAGCGTCCGGGCGGCCTGGTAGGAGCCCAGCGCGCGCATCGAGTTGGCCAGGTCGAAGCCGAGTCGAAGCGTCCACGAGTCGTCCTCGCCGAACCGCTCGCGCCAGCGCGGCAGCGCCTGCTCGGCCATCTGCTGGCTGCTGCGGAAATCCCCGCGCCGCCGCAGATACCGCACCTCGTCCACGATCAACCCGCGCACCTCCTCGGCGCCGCAGTCGACGGCCCCGGAGGCGGCGATGTGCGCGAAGAGTTCGGCGTACCGGTCCCAGTTCTGCGGTGCGTCCGGATTGCCGGGATTCGCCCGGGCCAACACCTCGTGCACGTCGTGCCGCCGATCAGCCTGCTGTTGCGGGGTCAGCTGGTCCCGCAGCACCGCTTGGACCAGCCGGTGCACCTGGAACGTGGCCTGCCGGTAGTCGACCCGGGCGAGCGCGTACCGGCCGATGTCGCGGACCAGCCGGCCGATCAGCAGCGAGCTCTGCGCCGGCGCGGCCGCCGGGTCGAGCCGGCGCGCGACCTCGTCGCTGTACAGCAACGACAACGTGATCGGCTCCGGCGCGAAGAACGCGCACAGCTCCAGCAACCGCACGGCCGAGGCGGCCTGCTGCCGCAGTCGCCCGACCGACAGCAGCCACGTCGCCGCGGCCGACATCGGATAGTCCGGCGGGCTGCCCTCGTTCAGCAGCTGTGTGACCTCTGTCCGCAACAGCTTGAGGTAGACCTCCACCGACATCCCGGAGGCGTCCAGCCAGGCGCCGGCCTGGCTGACCGCGAGCGGCAGGTCGCCCAGCGCGGCGGCGATCCGGTCCGCGTCGGCCGGGTCGAGGCCGCGGCACTGCCGGGTCAGCAGCGCGACGCTCTCCGCGCGACTGAACACGTCGACCTCGATATGCTCGAACTGCGCCGCCCACTGCTGGTTGCGCGAGGTCACCAGCACGTGGCCGGCGCCGTGCGGGAGGTAGGGGGCGAGGTCGCGCGGCTCATCCGCGTTGTCGAAGATCAGCAGCCAGCGGCCGAACGGCCGGCCACGGCGCAGCACGTCGAGCACCGCCTCCGCTGTCCCGGCCACCGTCGCGCCGGATGCGACCGCCAACTGCGGCGCGAGTTCGGCCAGCGTGGACCGGATCAACGCCGGCTGCTCCGCCGGCACCCACCACACCAGGTCGTAGTCAGCGGCGTATCGGTGGGCGTACTCGATCGCGAGCTGGGTCTTGCCCACCCCGCCGAGGCCGAACAAGGCCCGCTGCAGCACGACCGTCGTGCCGGCGGCGAGGCCCGCGTGCAGCCGTTCGAGGGTTCCATCCCGCCCGGTGAACGCGGCTGTCCTGGTCGGCACCCGCCACACCGACGGCGCGGCCGGGACCGCCCGTGGGCTGCCGTCCGCGTTGACGGCCGGCGGCCGCCCGGTCGGTTCCACGCCTGCCACATCGGCCGCCGGGTCCGGCGCGTCGGCCGGCAGCGGCCAGGGCTCGGCGTGCTCCGAGAACGCCTCGACGGCGCGGGCGGTCGCCGGGTCGAGGGCGGGCAGCGGGTGCAGTCGCGCCACGTTGATAATCTTCGTTGCCAGCGCCACGAGGAACTCGTGATAGTCGTCCTGGAGCCGCTGGACCCGGAGCATGCTGTACAGCCCGCGATTGGCGTACTCGGTGCCGAACGTCTCGTCGTGGTGGTTGATCGCCGCGGCCGCGTCCGGCGGTCTGTCCGACATCGGCACCCAGGTGACCGGAATAATCGACCCCGGCTGCACACCTGTGCGCTCCGCCTCCAGCCGCAACCGCTCGGCGAAGAATGCCCACTCCCGCCGGCAGTAGACCCGCTTGAAATAGCGCGCCGAGTAGAGTGGCAAGAACACCTGACAGGATGACAGGGCCTGCTGCAGCGCGCTCGACCAACGGATGCCGATACCGATTCCCGTGTCGAGAAAACCCACCGCCTCGTCTGCCGCCACACCCGTACGCCGGCGGAGTTCGGCACTGAGGCCCTGAAAGAATTGCTTGACCAGCAGGTCGTCGCCGCTGCGCGCGTAGCTAAGAAAGAAGTACACGGCCAGTCGCCCTCCTGCACAAGAGGCGCGACCGGCAACACCCCGCCCGTCAGCGCGTCTCGGAAACGATCAAGCTACAACCGTCGCCGTCCGTCGACCGACCGATTATAGGCATCAGTCGTGACGGACTGTGCACTCGCGCAGGTGACCGGCAGGAGTGGTCTTCCGAATCTGGGAAGGCTTTGTCTGTAGCCGCGTCCAGTAAGGTCTGGACGCCGTCAGCACGCAGCGTGGCGTTTGCTGGCGTGTGGCTAAATGGACGAGTCGAACCCGCGGTGGGTTTCCGGGTCGGCCAAGCGGTCGAGCGAAACCTCCAGTTGACCACTTACCAGCTCAGGGTCGCGGAGCTGACCCACCAGCTCGGCAAGGCTCTCCCAGCCATCGGCGGAGATGGGCAGATCCGGCGTACTCACAGGGGTGAGCTCCTCCCGTCAGGGTCCATCTCCCCACCGCATCGAAATCAGTCTCGGATGCCGTTTCCGCTCGGCGGTTCCCACCGGCGCTCTGCCCCACCCGACCTGCGGTGTTACCACTGTCCCTGGGACGTCAGACCTTCGACTGGCCCGGAGCGTACCAGCCCATGGGCAGTTGGCGTCTACAGCGCTACTCGGCGCCTGGTTGGTTGCACAAGGCCTCGATGATCTCTAACGGACAGTAGTTGCTCACACCCTCTTGGTGACCATCGAACCGAGGACGGGCCGGCGACCTGGATGGTCGCCGGCCCGTCGGGTGGGGCTTGGGGTCAGGTCGGGAGGGGTTGGTTCAGGGTGATCCTGATGAAGTCGTCGTCGTCGGTGGTGCGGGTGCCCAGGTGGCGGCCGACGCTGAACGGGTAGTTG
>JBBWZH010000057.1:0-3444 GCA_039648995.1 Mycobacteriales bacterium | reverse complement strand
CGACCAGTCCCACCTCCACCGCGAGGTCCAGGCGTTCGCCGGCCTCACCCCCACGGCGGTGGCCGTCGCGCCGTGGCTCGCGATCGACGACGTCGCGTGGCCGGCTTCATCGCAACCCGCAGGCCTGTGACACCCTTTCGCGCCGCTTGGCGGTAAGGATGCGGTAAGTCCGATGCACAGGGCTGTGCCACACCGTCGAAGGGCCTGACCCCGACCGCGGCGCCGCCTGCGCCGCGGCGCCCTGTCGACGGGAGAAGCCAGCCCATGGCCGTCCATCCGCATCGGGCAATTCGACGACTGTCCGCCACATCCCTCGCCCTGCTGCTGATCTCCCCGCTCTGGGCGGGTCGAGCCGACGCCGCCACCATCAGCGCGGACAACTTCGACGGAATTGACACCATGACCTGGGCGCCCATCCCGGGCTCCTCGCTCACCCAGTACACCGACGGCGAGGGCGGGCGGCTGATTCTGCTGCCCGGCAGTCCCTACCTACCGACCGTCAACAAGCAGGCCGCCGTGGACGGCTCGCAGTCGATGTGCGTCAGCGTCGGTGTGCCCGGCACCCACGACACGCATTCGGATCGCGGCGAGGTGCAGATCACCGGCACCGGCGGCGATCACATCCAGGTCGGAAAGGAGTACTGGTACTCGTTCAACGTCCGCCCCGATCCGCACCTGAAGCCCAACCCGGTCGACCCGAGTAGGAACTCCCGGGTGACGGACGTGGTCTTCCAGATCCACAACACCACCTCGCCGGCGCTGGACGGACCGCCGATGGTCCTGCAGACCGACGGACTCACCTGGGGGTTCGGCGTCCGGGGTTCGAGCGACCCGGCGCGGGGATACAACGCCGACCGGCAGACCTTTCCGCTCGGCCCGGTGCACCTGGGAGCGTGGACGAACTTTGTCCTCGACGTGAAGTTCAACACGAACGGCCAGGGCTGGCTGCGGGTCTGGGAGAACGGCACCCTGATGTTCGACAAGCAGGTGTCGAATACCTATCCCGACGCCAACAGCACGTCCCGCGGCGCGTTCGCGAAGCTCGGCGTCTACGCCTGGTGGCTCCAGTCGATCTACCCGTTCCAGACTGCCGCACTGGCCGACGGGAACACCGCACGCGACTACTGCCACGACCGGATCCGGGTCGGTGACGCCGGCAGTTCCTGCCAGGCGCTCGTTCCCGCCGGCATCCAGTGCGATCCCGTCCCGGCGAACCACGGCTACCAGTGGAACGGCAGCACGCCGATCAAGGCCGGGCCGCCCGACACGCATGCCCAGCTACGGGCTCCGGCAACCCGGCGAACCGCTACAACGACCGCCGGTGACGGGCGGACGTCGTCCACGGATGCCGGAGTCCGGGACGTTGGCACCACACGCGTCGTGGCGTTCGGCTGGAAGGATGGCGTCGCCACCTGACGAAGCCACATCACCGCCCGCCGCACGGTCTCGCCAGGGACCGGGCCCGCGTGCCGTCCGCGACACCGACGATGCGGGCAGAGGCTCAGCGCGCCGGCTGCACAGCCGGCGCGCCGCCCGATCGCCGTCGGCGGCCGTTAGCCTGTGCGTGTGCGCGAGACGGCGTCCGGGATCGACCCTGATGGACACGCGGACGATGTCCGTCGGGTGGCGCTCGCGCTCCCCGGCGTGGCGGAGATCGAGAGCGACGGTTTCGACTTCCGGGTCGCCGGCAAAGGGTTCGTCTGGTCCTATCCCGAGCACAGACGGGGCAGGCCGCGCGTGATCCGGACCGACATCGCGGTGCTCTACGTCGGCGACGAGGCAGAGAAGCAGGCTCTGCTGCTCGGCGAACCCGAGGTTTTCTTCACCACGCCCGGCTACGACGGGTTGCCGCTGGTGATGCTGCGGCTGGCCCGGGTGGACGTCGCACGCCTGCGCGAGCTCGTCACCGACGCATGGCGGATGCGTGCCCCGGACCTGCTCGTCCGGGACCTCGACCGCGCCGCCGATCCGACGAACGTAGGTCCGGGGTAGGCAGCGGCGTGATGTGCCGGTGCCGCTGTGGACGTACGCCGGCCCGCGGAGCACCATCGGCACCTGATAGCACTACACAGGTTGGTATGCCCATGCGGCGGGGCACCTGACCCGGGCACCAGGCCCGGGCCTGCCGAGGAGAAGAGCCTCATGAGACGTCGCATCGCACTGGCTGCCACCAGCGTGTTCGCCCTTGTCCCGATCGCGGCGATGGTTCCGCTGGGGGCCGCCCCCGCCATCGGCACCGCGGCCGCCGCCACGCCCGTGCTGGCGTTTCCCGGGGCGGTGGGGTTCGGTAGCGCGGCGACCGGGGGGCGCGGTGGATCGGTCTACCACGTCACGAACCTGAACGACTCCGGGGCGGGGTCGTTCCGGGATGCGGTGAGCGCGTCCAACCGGGTCGTGGTGTTCGACGTGGGTGGCTATGTGCGGCTGTCCTCGGCGGTGTCGGTGAAGAGCAACCTGACGATTGCCGGGCAGACCGCGCCGGGTGGCGGCATCGGGTTCATGGGCCGGGAGGTGTCCTTCGCCCGGTCGGCCAATGTGATCGTCCGCGACGTCCGGTTCCGGCAGGGTGACCTCGACCCCGACAGCAAGAAGAGCGGCGTCAACTTCGTCGACGCCACGAACCTGATCTTCGACCATGTGTCGATCGAGTTCGCGCAGTGGAACAACATCGACAGCGTCGGGGCGACCAACATCACCGTGCAGAACTCGATCGACGCGGACCCGATCGGTCAGCAGTTCGCCGCCCACACCGAGACCGGCCCGTACACGTGGTACCGGAACCTGTTCGCCAACGCCCACAACCGGTGCCCGCTGGCGAAGGCCAACACCCAGTACATCAACAACGTCGTCTACGACTACCAGGCCGGCTACACCGCCGGGAACTCCAGCGGCCATTTCTCCCATGACGTGGTCGGCAACTACTTCATCACCGGACCGCGCACCACCAGCGCGTCCAACGCCTATTTCCAGATGGGCAACCAGACCGTCTTCAACAGCGGCAACGTCCTGGACAGCAACCGGGACGGCGCCCTGAACGGCTCCACCCTCGCC
This sequence comes from Mycobacteriales bacterium, assembly GCA_039648995.1. Lineage (GTDB taxonomy): Bacteria > Actinomycetota > Actinomycetes > Mycobacteriales > CADCTP01 > JBBWZH01. The sequence continues at coordinate 393 of JBBWZH010000057.1, read as the reverse complement.
GTGGGCGGCGGCGGGACCGCGACCGGCACCCCCTGGTCGTCCACGACGGCGGGAATGCCCACCGCCAGTGCCGCCGGCGCGTATGCCACGGTGATCGCCACCGCCGGTGCCCTCCCGCACGACGCGGTCGACCGGGACGTGCTGGCCGACGTCACCTCCCTCGGCTCCGCCGGCGACCTGTGGTCGCACCAGACCGCCACCGGCCTGGACAACAGCGGCTACGGCACGATCGCCGGCGGCACCGCCCGCACCGACACCGACCGCGACGGCATGCCCGACAGCTGGGAGACCGCGCACGGCCTGAACCCGGGCAGCGCCACCGACGCCACCGGCGACTTCGACCACACCGGCTACACCAACGCCGAGAAGTACCTCAACGGCCTGCTGGACGGC
>JBBWZH010000048.1:0-7272 GCA_039648995.1 Mycobacteriales bacterium | reverse complement strand
GCGAGGTGCGGTTCACCGACGTGCGGGTGCCGGTGGCCAACGTGCTGCTCGGCGAGGGCGAGGGGTTCCGGATCGCGCAGGAGCGGCTCGGCCCCGGCCGCATCCACCACTGCATGCGGGCGATCGGCGCCGCCGAGCGGGCGGTCGAGCTGATGTGCCAGCGGGCGGTGGGGCGGGTCGCGTTCGGCAAGGCGATCGCGCAGCAGGGCGTCGTGCAGGACTGGATCGCGCAGGCCCGCATCCGGATCGAGATGTGCCGGCTGCTGGTGCTCAAGACGGCCTGGCTGATGGACACGGCCGGCAACGCCGGTGCGCGGGTGGAGATATCGGCGATCAAGGTCGCGGTGCCGGAGATGGCGTCCTGGGTGCTGGACCGCGCCATCCAGGTGCACGGCGGCGGCGGGGTCAGCCAGGACTTCCCGCTCGCCGAGAGCTGGGCCAGCCTGCGCACCCTGCACCTGGCGGACGGCCCGGACGAGGTGCACCTGATGGCGATCGCCCGACGCGAGCTGCGCGGCTACCTCCCCACCGTCTGACGCCGACAGCGTCAGTCGCCGGTGTCGCCGAGCCAGCGGGCGAGGCGGCCGGACCGGCTGACCGCGCGCAGCCGCCGCTCGGCGAGCCGCCGGGCGGCGGCGGTGGTCACGATCACCAGGTGGTCGCCGACGGCCAGCCGGGTGCCGGGCGCCGGCACGATCGTCCCGGCGCGGCGCGCGATCAGGGTGACCGCGGCGCCGTCCGGCAGCCGCAGTTCGTCCAGGTACACGCCGGCCAGCCGGGACCCGGGCGGCACCTCGACCTGCAGCAGGTCGGCGTGCAGGTTGTCCAGCGGGGCCACGTCCACGCTGAGCTCGGCCGCCGCGTCCGGGTCGGCCACCGCGAGCCGGCGGGCCACCCACGGCAGCGTCGGCGCCTGCACCAGGGTGAAGACGACCACCAGCACGAACACGATGTCGAAGATCTGCTCGCCGGCCGCCAGGTGTTCGGTCAGCGGGATCGTGGCCAGCACGATCGGCACCGCGCCGCGCAGCCCGGCCCAGGACAGGAACGCCTGCTCCCGCCACGGCAGCCGGAACGGCAGCGCCGACGCCAGCACCGAGGCCGGCCGGGCCACCAGCAGCAGCCCGGCGCCGATGGCCAGCGCCGGCAGCACCGCGCCGGGCAGCCGGCCGGGGCTGGCCAGCAACCCCAGCAGCACGAACAGGCCGATCTGGGCCAGCCAGGCCAGCCCCTCGACGAACCCGAGGACGGCGCGGCGGTGCGGCAGCCGCGCGTTGCCCAGCCAGAGCCCGGCCAGGTAGATGGCCAGGAACCCGCTGGCGTGCGCGAGGCCGGCGGCCGCATAGCCGAACAGCAGCAGCGCGACCGTCGCAAGTGGATAGAGCCCGGCCGCCGGCAGCGCGCTGCGGGACAGCAGCTGCTGCCCGATCCAGCCGACGGCCAGGCCGATCGCGGCACCGGCGACCAGTTCGTAGCCGATGACGCCGAGCACCTCGGGCGCCGTGGTGCTGCTCCAGTGCTCGGACGCGACCAGGCTGACCAGGATCACCACCGGCGCGTCGTTGAAGCCGGACTCCGCCTCCAGCGCGGCGGCCAGCCGGCTGCGCACGCCGAGCCGGCGCAGCACCGAGAACACCGCCGCCGCGTCGGTCGACGTGACGACCGCGCCCACCAGGATCGCCGTCCGCCAGTCGCTGGCCAGCACCAGCTTGGCGATCGCGGCGGTCACCGCCACGCTCACCCCGACGCCGACCGTGGACAGCACCGCGGCGAACCCGACCGCCGGCCGCACGGTCGCCCACCGGGTGGTCAGCCCGCCCTCGGCCAGGATCACCGCGAGCGCGGTCAGCCCGAGCACCTGAGTGAGCGCGGCGTTGTCGAACCGGATGCCCAGCCCGGACTCGCCCAGGCCCAGCCCGAGCGCCAGGTAGAACAGCAGGCTGGGCAGGCCGACCCCGGTGGACACCCGGACCGCCGCGACCGCGACCAGCAGCACCAGCGATCCGAGGCCGAGAACCAGGTTCAGCTGCTCGACGCTCACGCCCCCCTCTTCCGCCGTCGCACCGGCCGGCCCCGGGCGGCCCCGCCGCCCGGCGCCGACCCCGTCAGCACCTGGCCCACCGCGAACCGGCCCGGACAGCACCCGGGCCGCTTCCGGCCCGGCGGCCCTGGTCTGTGCTCATGATCCTCCTCTGTGGCGGCGGCGGCCCCGGGGACGTCAGACCCGGGCGCCGGAGTCGTGCGGGTCGCGGCGGCCGACGCCGCGCGGCACCGGGCGCTTCTCGCTGCCCGGCCGGCCCGGCGGCTTCGCCCCCGGCTTCGGCCCGCGCTCCGGCCCGGGGCGCGCGCCGCGCCGGCGCACGCTGCCGCCGGCGCCCCGCCGGCCGAGCATCTCGACCGCGAGCGGGGTCGCGGTGAACACCGAGGAGTAGGTGCCGACGCCGATGCCGATCAGCAGCGCCAGCGCGAAGTCGGTCAGCGCGCCGCCGCCCAGGATCGCGAGCGCGGCCAGGATAAAGACCGCGCCGAGGCCGGTGTTGACGGTCCGCGGCACGGTCTGCAGGCAGGCCAGGTTGGCCAGCTCGGCGATCGAGTCGCCGCGCCGGCGGCCGCGCAGCAGCTCCCGGATCCGGTCGAAGACCACCACCGAGTCGTTCACCGAGTAGCCGATGACGGTCAGCAGCGCGGCCAGGAACACGCCGTCCACCGGCTTGCCCAGCCAGGCGAAGACGCCGACCAGGATCAGCACGTCGTGCGTCATCGCCAGCACCGCGGCCGCGCCGAACGCCGGCCGGAACCGCGCCGCGAGGTAGACCAGCTGCACCGCCAGCGCGATGGCCAGCCCGATCACCGCCTTGCGCCGTAGCTCGGCACCCAGGCTGGGGCCGATGAACTCGTCCCGCACCTGTTCGGTGGCGCCGCCGCGGGCGGCCAGCCCGGTGCGGATCTGGTTGGCCTGCGCGTCGGTCAGCTCGGCGCCGCGGATGGTGATCTGCCGGTCGCCGCTGGTCTGCACCACCGCGTGGTCCTGGCCGGCGGCCGCCACCACGTCGCGGGCGGTCTCGATCGGCACCGGCTGGCTGGTCGAGTACTCGATCAGGCGGCCACCGGTGAACTCGACGCCCAGGTTCAGCCCGCGGGCGCCGATCCCGACGAGCGCGAGCACCACCAGCAGGCCGGACAGCCCGAGCCAGCGCCGCCGCCGGCGCATCAGGTCCGGCCGCTTGGCCAGCAGGTAGCGGCGGACGCCGCCCTCGCCGGCCAGCCCGGTCCACTGTGGACGGCGGCGGATCGGGCCGGCGGCCACGGTCAGCTCCAGCAGCGCCCGGGTCAGCACCAGCGCGGCGAAGATGGACGCCAGCACGCCGACCATGAGCGTCACGCCGAACCCGCGAACCGGACCGCTGGCCAGCCAGAACAGCAGCCCGGCGGCGAGCAGGGTGGTGGCGTTCGAGTCGGCGATCGCGGAGAACGCGTTGCGGAAGCCGTCCCGTACCGATCTTCGCAGCCGGCCGCTGGCCGCGTACTCCTCCCTGGCCCGCTCGAACACCAGCACGTTGGCGTCCACGGCCATGCCGATGGCCAGCACGAACCCGGCCACCCCGGGCAGCGTCAGCGTCGCCCCGACGGCCAGCAGCGCGGCGTACGAGATCAGCCCGTAGGCGCCGAGCGCGATCGCGGCCAGCACGCCGGACAGCCGGTAGACCGCGACGACGAACAGGACGGTCAGCCCGGCGCCGAGCAGCGCCGCCCGCAGGCTGGCCTGGACCGCGGCGTCGCCCAGGGTGGCGCCGACGGTGCGCTGCTCGACGGTCTGCACCGGCACCGGGAGCGCCCCGCCGCGGATCAGCACGGCCAGGTCCTTCGCCTCCGCCTCGGAGAACCGGCCGGTGATCACCGTGCTGCCGCCGGAGATGCCGGCGCGGCAGCCGATGTCGGCGTTCACCTGCGGCGAGGAGATGACCTTGCCGTCCAGCACGATCGCGATCCGGCGGGCCGGGTCGCCCGGCGGCGCGCAGGCCGCCGCCGCGGTGAGCTGCTGCCAGGCCCGGCCGCCGTCGCCGGTGAAGTCGATGGCGACCTGCCAGCCGGTGCCGAGGTCGGGGCTGTAGCTGGCGCGGGCGCCGCGGACGGCGGCGCCGGCCAGCGCGGCCGGACCCGTCCGGATGGGTTGGCCGGTCTCGTCCGGGGTTGTCGTCCCGGTCGTGCCGGTGAGCACCGGGTGGAAGCTGAGTTGCGCGGTTTGGCCGATCACCCGCTTGGCCTCGGCGGGGTCCTGCACGCCGGGGAGCTCGACGATGATCCGGTTCTGGCCGGAGCGGGTGAGCGTGGGTTCGGAGACGCCGAGCGCGTCCACCCGGCGGCGGAGCACCTCCAGCGCCTGGTCGGTGGCCGCCGCGTCGGCCTTGACGGTGGGGGAGTCGCGGGTCTCCAGCACGATCTGGGTGCCGCCGCGGAGGTCGAGGCCGAGCCGCGGTGATGTGGTCAGGGCGAGCACGCCTGAGCAGGCGAGTACGGCGAGCGCCAGGACGGCGCGCACCAGGGTGGCGCGAGGCATGGCTGGGAAGCCTTTCGGCGGCCGCGCGGTGGCGGCGGGCGGTCAGGACCGGTTGAGGTCAGACCGTCGCCGGCGGGTCGCGAGCCGGCGCGCTGCGCCGCCGCGCCGCCGGGGGCACCCGGTCGCCGGCGGCCATCCGCTCGCCGGCCGCCCGCGCGCGCACCGCACCCGTCGCGCGCAGCCACGCATCCGTCGCACCCTGATCGCGGGCCGGCCCGGACTCCGCCCGGCCCCCGGGCAGCACCCGCGGCCCGTCCGGCCCGGTGCCGACCGACCCGACCGCTGGCCGCGATCGGACCAGCCGCGCACCGCGGTCACCCGTCGCCGCGGCCGCGCCCCGGACCCGGGCCACCGCGACCGCCACGGTTCCGGCCGCCGACGCGGCCGACGCCGGCTCGGCCGCCGGCGCCCGCGCGCCCCCGCCCGACCCGCCGGCCGTACGCCCCGCCGCGCCGGCCGCCGCGCCCGCGTGGGAGCCGGTTGCGCCCGCCGCGCCCGGCCCGCCGCCGCTGCGGGCGGCCGCCGCGCTGGCGCCCGGCCCGCCGGCTGAACCGGCTGCCGCGCTCGTGTGGGAGCCGGTTGCGGCAGCCGCGCCCGGCCCGCCGGCGCTGCGGGCGGCCGCCGCGCTGGCGCCCGGCCCGCCGGCTGACCCGCCGGCCGTGCCGGCCGCCGCGCTCGTGTGGGAGCCGGTTGCGGCTGCTGTGTCCGGCCCGCTGGCCGGCCGGACAAGGCCGGCCGTGGCGGAGGGGGCGGCCGCGTTGGCGGTCGGTGCGGGGGTGGCGTCGGCCGCCGTGGCCGGGCTCAGGAGCACCCAGAGGGTGCTGGCCAGGCCCGCGAGCGTGCCGATCAGGGCCCGGCGCGCGCCCGGTGACCGCCGGGCGGCCAGCCCGGCCGCACGCTGCGGACGCCCGTCGGCCACGACCCTCCCGCCTGGCCCTGCCGGGCCGGTCCCGCACCGAGCGTACCCGGGCGCTCGCCGCGGCTGGGCGAAATGTCGATCTTCGACCGTCCGGGCGGCGGCTGGCACCCGATCGGGGCGCCCGGCGTCACCCGCGTGACCTGGCAGTAACGGGCGCCCCATTGTTCCGGCCGGGGTGCGGGTTCTACCGTCCTGGGGTCGGGCGGCCAGCGCCAGCTGGCCGGGAGAGGGGGAGCAGCGTGGCTGCCACGGTTCGGGCCGCACTCGTCCAGGCGACGTGGACGGGCGACAAGGAAAGCATGATCAAGGCGCACGAGGAGTACGCCCGCGAGGCGGCGAGCCAGGGCGCGAAGGTGATCTGCTTCCAGGAACTGTTCTACGGGCCGTACTTCTGCCAGGTGCAGGATACGAAGTGGTACTCGTACGCCGAGTCGGTGCCCGGCCCCACGGTCGAGCGGTTCCAGGCGCTGGCCCGCGAGCTCGGCCTGGTGATGGTGCTGCCGGTGTACGAGCAGGAGCAGCCGGGCGTGCTCTACAACACCGCGGCGGTGGTCGACGCCGACGGCAGCTACCTCGGCAAGTACCGCAAGACACACATCCCGCACGTCGGCGGCTTCTGGGAGAAGTTCTACTTCCGGCCGGGCAACACCGGCTACCCGACGTTCGACACGGCGGTCGGCCGCGTCGGCGTCTACATCTGCTACGACCGGCACTTCCCGGAGGGATGGCGGGCACTCGGGCTGAACGGGGCGCAGATCGTGTTCAACCCGTCGGCGACCAGCCGCGGCCTGTCGGGCTACCTGTGGAAGCTGGAGCAGCCGGCGTCCGCGGTCGCCAACGAGTACTACATCGGCGCGATCAACCGGGTCGGCATCGAAGACCTCGGCGACGACGACTTCTACGGCACCTCGTACTTCGTCGACCCGGAGGGCAAGTTCGTCGGCGACCTCGGCGCCGACGGCACGTCCGAGGTGCTCGTCCGCGACCTCGACCTCGACCTGCTCGCCGAGGTCCGCAACCGCTGGGCCTTCTACCGCGACCGCCGCCCCGACGCCTACGACGACCTGGTCCGCCCATGACGACGCTCATCACCGGCGGCACGGTCATCAACGCGACCGGGCCGCAGCCGATGGACGTGCTGGTCGACGGCGAGACGATCGCCGCGCTCTACGCGCCCGGCCGCGCGGACGCGGTCACCGCCGACACGGTGCTCGACGCGACCGGGAAGTACGTGCTGCCGGGCGGCATCGACGTGCACACCCACATGGAACTGCCCTTCGGCGGCACGTTCGCCTCGGACACGTTCGAGTCCGGCACCCGGGCCGCGGCCTGGGGCGGCACCACCACGATCGTGGACTTCGCCGTGCAGCGCACCGGCGAGGTGGTGCAGGACGGGCTGGCCGCCTGGCACGCCAAGGCCGATGGCAACTGCGTCATCGACTACGGCTTCCACATGATCATCGGCGGGGTGGACGACGAGGCGCTCAAGGCCATGGACTACCTCGTCGAGCACGAAGGCGTGACCAGCTTCAAGCTGTTCATGGCGTACCCGGGCGTCTTCTACTCCGACGACGGGCAGATCCTGCGGGCGATGCAGCGGGCCAGCCAGAACGGCGCCACGATCATGATGCACGCCGAGAACGGCATCGCGATCGACGTGCTGGCGGCGCAGGCGGTGGGCCGGGGCCAGACCGACCCCGTCTACCACGGCATCACCCGCCCGTCCGTCCTGGAGGGTGAGGCGACGAACCGGGCGATCGTGCTGGCCGGCGTGGCCAGCGACTGCCCGCTCTAC
>JBBWZH010000043.1:0-12812 GCA_039648995.1 Mycobacteriales bacterium | reverse complement strand
CCAGCAGCGCCGAGCGGTGGAACCACCGGGTGTAGAGGCTGAGCACCAGCGCCGGCAGCGTCTGCAGGATGATCACCCCGCCGATCAGCTGCAGGTCGATCGAGAACTGCGGATCGAGCACCAGGATCACCACCACCGCGCCGGCCTTCACCACCAGCGAGGTCAGCTTGCTCACCCGGGCCTCGTCGGCCGGGCCCGCGCCGGGCCGGATGTACTCCTTGTAGATGTTGCGGGTGAACAGGTTCGCCGCCGCGATCGACATGATCGCGGCCGGCACCAGCGCGCCGATCGCGATCGCGGCGAACGCGACGCCGGCGAACCAGCTCGGGAACACGTTGTCGTACAGCAGCGGGATGACCGTGTTGGCGTCCGCCTTGCCGTTCGTCGTGATCGGCGTGATGCCGGCGGCGATCGCGGCGTAGCCGAGCAGCGCGATCAGCCCGAGCACCAGCGAGTACGCCGGCAGTGCGGCCATGTTGCGCCTGATCACGCCGCGGTTGCGGGCGGCCAGCACGCCGGTGACCGAGTGCGGGTAGAGGAACAGCGCGAGCGCCGACCCGAGGGCCAGCGTCGAGTAGCCCAGCTGCTGGCTGCTGGCCAGCAGCGTCCCGTCCCCGGGGCCCTTGCTGGCGGCGAACTTGGCGTTGGCCGCGTCGAAGATCTTGCCCCAGCCGCCCAGCTTGATCGGGATGTAGATGATCGCGGCGATCACCACCAGGTAGATCAGCGAGTCCTTGACGAACGCGATCAGCGCCGGCGCCCGCAGCCCGGACTGGTAGGTGTACGCGGCCAGCACCGCGAACGCGATGACGATCGGCCACTCGCCACCGATCCCGGTCGCCTTCAGCACCGCCTGGATGCCGACCAGCTGCAGCGCGATGTACGGCATCGTGGCGATGATCCCGGTGACCGCGATCGCCAGCGCCAGCGACGGCGAGCCGTGCCGGCCGCGGACGAAGTCGGCCGGCGTGACGTAGCCGTGCCGGTGCGACACCGACCAGAGCCGCGGCGCCACCAGGAACACGATCGGGTAGACGACGATCGTGTACGGCACCGCGAAGAAGCCGGCCGCGCCCGCGCCGTAGATCAGCGCCGGCACCGCGACGAACGTGTAGGCGGTGTAGAGGTCGCCGCCGATCAGGAACCAGGTGATCCAGGAGCCGAAGTTGCGGCCGCCCAGGCCCCACTCGTCCAGGTGCTCCAGGCTCGTCGTCCGGCGCCACCGGGACGCCACGAAGCCGAGGCCGGTGACCAGCGCGAACAGCACCAGCAGGACGGTCAGCTGCACCCACTTGACGCTCATGGGCGGCCGCCCCGGGCGGCCCGGAAGACGACCAGCGTCAGGGCGACCGTTACCGGTATCCAGAGCATCTGGTACCAGTAGAAGAACGGGATGCCGAACAGTTTCGGGTTGGCCTTGTTGTAGAAGGCCGGGATGAGTGTGCCGATCAGCGGCACCACCAGCAGCCAGTTCCAGCCGCTGGCCGTACGCCGCTGGCCCCGGGACGGAGCAGGGTCGACTGCCACGTGGACCTCCTCGCGGGCTTCCGGTACCGATGGCCGCGGGCCGCATCCCGCAGCCGTGGATCACCTGCCGGTTTACGCCCCGGTGACCGCGGTGAAACAGCCCGCGACGGCCGGTCGCGCCGAAATGACCTTCTGCTGCGCCGACCGGCGCACCCGGATCGGTCCAGGTGGCCCCGGCGCGCCCCCGTTCGGGCCGGGGCGGCCCGGCCGGCACAGCCCCCTGGACGCGGCCCCGACGCGCCCCGGCCGGGCCCGACCCGGCCCGGCCCGGCCCGGTTACAGGGTCTGGGACAGCGCCTTGATCGGCATCCGCAGGCCGGCCAGCATCGCCAGGTCCTCGGCGGGCGGGCGGCCCAGCGTGGTCAGGTAGTTGCCGACGATCACCGCGTTGACGCCGCCGAGCATGCCGCGGCCGGCCAGGTCGCCGAGGGTGATCTCGCGGCCGCCGGCGTACCGCAGGATCGTCCGCGGCAGGGCCAGCCGGAACGTGGCGACGGTGCGCAGCGCGTCCACGCCGGCCAGCACCGGCAGGTCACCGAACGGCGTGCCGGGCCGCGGGTTGAGGAAGTTCAGCGGCACCTCATCGGGGGCGAGCGCGGCCAGTTGCGCGGCGAACTCGGCCCGTTGCTCGACCGTCTCGCCCATCCCGACGATGCCGCCGCAGCACAGCTCCATCCCCGCCGCGCGGACCAGCCGGCAGGTCTGGACGCGCTCCTCCCAGCTGTGCGTGCTGACCACGTTCGGGAAGTAGGAGCGGGCCGTCTCCAGGTTGTGGTTGTAGCGGTGCACGCCGAGGCCGGCCAGTTCGTCCACCTGGGCCTGGGTGAGCATGCCCAGCGAGCAGGCCACGTTGATGTCGACCTCGGCCTTGATCGCGGCGACGCCCTCGGCGACCTGTCGCATCAGCCGGTCGTCCGGCCCGCGCACGGCCGCCACGATGCAGAACTCGGTGGCCCCGGTCGCGGCGGTCTCCTTGGCCGCGGCGACCAGCGACGGGATGTCCAGCCGGGCCGCCCGCACCGGCGAGTCGAACACCCCCGACTGCGAGCAGAAGTGGCAGTCCTCCGGGCAGCCTCCGGTCTTCACCGAGACGATGCCCTCGACCTCGACCTCCGGGCCGCACCAGCGCATCCGCACCTCGTGCGCGAGCCCGAGCAGGTCGTCCAGCCGCTCGTCCGGGAGGCGCAGGCATGCCAGCGCCTGCGCCTCGGACAGGCCCTGCCCGTCGTCGAGCACCTGCCGCCGGGCGGTGGCCACTATGTCGGCCGCCACCATGTCGGTGTTGAGGATGTCGGTCACTCTGCCCCCAGTTCTGCCTCGGCTGCGCATCTGAAGTCTGCCGGATCGAACGCGCCGCCGTAGGCGGGCGCGAGGGCGTGCCGGGCGGCCGCGCGGAAATCCGGCCGGCCCGGGGCGCCCGCCGGCAGCGCGCCGCCGAGCGGCCGGCCGGCCAGCCGCTCCAGGTCGGCCACGTTGCTGCGGCAGGCCAGGTCGGGCGTGGCCGGCCAGGCGCCGATCACCAGCCCGCCGAACCGCAGCCCGCGCCCGGCCAGCACCTCCAGGGTGAGCGCGGTCACATTCAGCGTCCCCAGCCCGGGCTCGGCGACGACGAGCACCTCGGCCCGCAGCTGCCGGGCCAGGTCGGCCAGCGTCCAGCCGTCGTCGGCGAACCGGACCAGCAGCCCGCCGGCGCCCTCCACGAGCACCAGGTCGCGCTCGGCGGCCAGCCCGGCGACGTGCCGGGCCACCTCGTCCAGCCGCAACGCGGGCAGCCCCCGGCGGCGGGCGGCCGCCTCCGGGGAGAGCGGGTCCGGGTAGCGGGCCAACTCGTGCAGATCGTCCACTCCGGACAGTCGGCGGATCTCGGCCAGATCGCCGTCCACGCCGGGCGGCACGCCGGTCTGCGCCGGCTTCACCACCGCGACCCGGGCGTCGCGGCCGGCGGCGAGCGCGGCCAGCCCGGCTGTGACGGCGGTCTTGCCGACACCGGTGCCGGTACCGGTCACCAGCAGGACGCTCACCCGGCCACCCTAGGCGCCGCCCGCCGGGCCCATCGCGCCTGGCCCGCGCCGCCCGCGTGACTCGCGCCGCCCGTGCGGCCGGGCCGCCCGTGCGACTCGCGCCGCCCGCGTGACTCGCGCCGCCCGCGTGACTCGCGCCGCCGCCCGCGTGGCCGGGCCGCCCGCGTGGCCGGGCCGCCTACGCGGCAGGGCTGGACGATGGCTTGGCCGGACGATGGCTTGGCCGGACGATGGCTGGGCCGGGAACGCGTGCGGCGTTGCGACGGTCGGCCCAACGAGGGTGGGCGATCGATGCGAAATCGTTACTCTAGGGCCGGCTGATAACGCCTGCCGAGGCCGATCGCTGCGCGTTGCTGTCGGTCTAGGACAGGCTGCGCCATTGGGCCAACCGTGTCATGCCCAGGCCAAATGGTGGCAATGGGATGGGGCCGGGCCTTAGGGTGCGGCCACGTCATCCCGTCGGGAGAGATGACGCCGGTCGCGCCCGGGGATAGCGCGTACCTAGGAGGCACACCAGCCTATGCGCCCGTCACGTCCACTGATCATGGTTGCCGCCGGGGCGGCCGCGAGCTTGTCGCTCGCGGTACCGGCCTCGGCAGCCCCAACCGCCGCGAGTCCGGGGGGTCTGTCGGCCAACGCCATCAAGCAGATCGACGCGCTCGCCCAAGCCAAACTCCATCTCACCCCGACGCAGCGCAAGATCGACAGCCAGCTGCTCGCCGCGGACAAGATCCGTCGCAACATCCCGCTCGCCGCGGGTGTCGGCCGCGTCGCCACCGGCGTGACCACCGACAAGGCCGGTCTCACCACGGTCGACATCAAGGCGACGGTGTCCAAGGACGTGCTGGACAAGATCGGTTCGCTGGGCGGTGTCGTCCGGGACGCGCGGCCGAAGTACGGGTCGATCCGGGCCGACGTCCCGCTCGCCGGGCTCGAGTCGCTCGCGGCCCTGCCCGGGGTGGCCCAGATCGGTACCGCCGCCGAGGCGACGACCGAGCGGATCGGCGACGCGCCCAAGCCGCTGTCCAAGGCCGACCGTGAGGCGCTGATCCGCAGCCGGCTCGCCACCGCGCTGGCCGAGAAGGCCGCCGGCAAGAAGGTGACCAGCAGGAGCACCGCCGCGGTCACGCCGGCGATCGGCTCGGTGACCAGCGAGGGCGACACCACGCACGCCGTCGCCACCGTGCGGACCCGACAGAAGGTCTCCGGCATCGGCACCAAGGTCTGTGCGCTCTCCGATGGCGTCAACTCGCTCGCTGACTCGGTCGCCACCGGCGACCTGCCGCCGGACGTCGACGTGCTGCCGGGCCAGGCGGGCGACGGTGACGAGGGCACCGCGATCCTGGAGATCATCCACGACCTCGCGCCCAAGGCTGCGCTGGGCTTCGCGACCGCGTTCACGAGCGAGGAGAGCTTCGCCCAGAACATCCGCGACCTGCGCACCGCGGGTTGCGACATCATCGTCGACGACGTCGGCTACTTCGACGAGCCGTCCTTCCAGGACGGCATCGTCGCGCAGTCGGTCATCGCGGTGACCAACGACGGCGGGCTGTACTTCAGCTCGGCCGGTAACGAGCAGAACTTCGACATCGGCATCGCCGGCAACTACGAGGGCGACTTCGTCTCCTCCGGCCAGGGCATCGGCAAGTTCGCCGGTGTGGCGCACGACTTCGACCCGGGCCCGGGCGTCCAGACGTCCGACCCGCTGAGTGAGGACTCGGCCGGCACGGCGACGACACTGCAGTGGGCCGACGCGATGGGCCAGTCCGGCAACGACTACGACCTGTACGAACTGGACGGCGCGGGCAACGTGGTCGCGTTCTCCAACGACGTGCAGGACGGCACCCAGAACCCGTTCGAGCGCGCCGACCCGCCGTTCGTCAGCGGCGGCGTGCGGCTGGCCGTGGTGAAGTTCTCCGGCGCTGACCGGTACTTCCAGCTCACCTCGTTCCGGGGCCGGTTCGAGAGCGGCGGCGGGCTGACCGCGTTCAGCACGCCGGGCACCACCCGCGGCCACTCCGCGGTGCCGGCGGCCTACAGCGTCGCGGCCGCACCGGCGGCGGCGGCGTTCCCGCGTGCGATCGCGCCCGGTCTGGCGAACCCGTCGGGTCCGTTCCCGGGCGTCTTCACCGCCGCGCAGCAGCCCGAGGTGTTCACCTCGGACGGCCCGCGGCACGTGTTCTACAACCCGGACGGCTCGCCGATCACGCCGGGCAACCTGAGCTCGACCGGCGGCACGGTGCGGCCCAAGCCCGACATCACCGCGGCCGACGGCGTGTCGACCTCGGTGCCGGGCTTCGAGCAGTTCTACGGCACCTCGGCGGCGGCCCCGCACGCGGCGGCGATCGCCGCCCTCGTGCTGGGCAGCAACCCGGGCATCACTCCGGCCGAGATCCGCACCGCGCTCACCTCGACCGCGATCGACATCGCGGCGCCGGGCTGGGACCGGGACACCGGGTTCGGCATCGTGATGGCGAACAAGGTGCTGCAGTCCACCGGCGCGACCCCGCAGCCGTTCGCGGTGGCCGGCACGCCGACCATCACCCCGATCACCGGCGACCACGACGCGTTCCTGGAGCCGGGCGAGTCGGCCTCGGTCGCCATCCCGGTGACCAACCAGGGTGACGCGGCGGCCGCATCCACCAGGGTGCAGCTGACCACGACCACACCGGGCGTCACGATCACCCCGGCCGTGCAGAACTACGGCCGGATCCTGGTGGGCGCGACGACCACGTCCGCACCGTTCACGCTGAAGCTGGCGCCGACGTACGAGGCTGGCGCGCCGGTCGACCTGCACATCAAGGTCAGCTTCGTCGGCGGGTTCTCGCCGCGGACCTCGACCGCGCAGGCGCAGACCGGTCAGCCGTCGGACACGGTGGTCACCGCCGCGTTCGCCGGGACCGCGGTGCCGATCCCGGACTTCAGCACGGTTGGCGCCTCGGCCTCGGTGTCGGTCAGCGGCGTCGGCCGGATGTCCCGGGTCAGCTTCTCGATCGACGGTGCGACCTGCACCGCCGATGAGGGGGCGACCACGGTCGGGCTCGACCACACCTTCGTGGGTGACCTGGTCGGCACGCTGATCGCGCCGAGCGGGGCGCAGGTGGTGCTGTTCGCCGGCGAGGGCGGTGGTGGCAACAACTTCTGCCAGACCGTGTTCACCGACTCGGCGACCAAGTCGATCCAGGACGCGTTGAACACCGACGCGCCGTTCACCGGGAGTTGGACTCCCGAGCAGCCGCTGAACTCGCTGCTCGGCTCGACCGCGGACGGCACCTGGACGTTCCACGTCGAGGACACGGCGCGGATCGACAGCGGGTCGATCCGGGCGTTCTCGGTGCACGTCTCTGGCTTCGTGCACACCAGCGGCGCGTAGCCACACGCAGTGCCGTGCCGGTGGCCGGCTCCCGGAAAACCGGGGGCCGGCCACCGGCCTGTTCAGGCCCCGGCGGGCTGCCGGCGGGCTACTGAGGCGGCACGGTGAGCACGAACTTGAACCGGTCGCCGCGGTACCAGGCCTGGCTCCACTCGACCGCGGCGCCGTCGGCGTCCCGGATGTGCCGGGAGACCAGCAGCAGCGGCGCGCCGACCTCGGTACCGAGCAGCGCAGCCTCCCGCGGCGGCGCCAGCACCGTCTCGATCGTCTCCTCGCCGGACGGCGGTCCACCCTGGTAGGCGGCCGCGAGCGCGGCGGTCAGTGCCTCGTCCGCCGCGGTCGGGTCGGCCGGCATGGCCCGGCCGAGGCGGCGGGCCAGCGCGGTGAACCGGCGGACGGCCAGCCAGAGCAGCTCGACCGCCATCGGCTCGCCGCCGACCGAGCGCAGCCTCTCGACCCGGAGCGCGCGGGCGGCGCGGCGCAGCTCCAGCCGGGCGGCGACCTCCCCGTCCGCGCCGACCTGCTGGGCGGACAGCATCCGGCTCGTGCACTGCTCCTCGGGCCCCGCGCCGGCTGCCCCCGCGTCCGCCGGTCCGGCGCCCGTGGGCCCCGGGCCGGCGGAGGTGTCGCCGGCGGCCGCTGTGCCACCGGCAGCGGCGGTCCCGCCGGCCGGTTCGGTGGCGGCGCGCCCGCCGCCCGACGCCGTGCCGCGGCGTGATCTGGCTGAGCCGGTCGATCCGGCTGGCTCGGCGGCCGGCTCGGCTGGGTGGTCGGCCGCCCACGGCCCGCCTCCCAGCCCGGCCAGCCCCCGGGCGAGCCGGAGCGGGCGAGCCCGTTTCGGGCGGGCCACGAACGTGCCCCGCCCCTGTACCCGCTCCAGCCGTCCCTCGACCACGAGCTCATGCAGTGCCTGCCGGACGCTCGTGCGGGACAGGCCATGCTCCGCGGCGAGGATCCGTTCGGGTGGAAGCGAGCTCCCCGGGGCCAGTGCCTGGGTGAGCTCCTGCAGGTGGCGCTTGAGGCCGTAGTACTTCGGGACGCGCGGCTCGGGCCACTCCGGCCGATCCGTCATGAGGCAAGATCGTAAACGGCCGCGCAAGTAGGTCGGGCCGGACACGCGCCAGGACAGTCGCAATGAGACAGTGCGTAAGAGCGTTGGCACTCTCTGTACGGCGGCCGTCCTATCTGGACGACCCTCTGTCCAGGGCTTGTACACACTGTGCGAGCAAAGGGCTAGAGCGCGGGCGCCAGCGTGGCGAACGCTCTGTCCACTCTGGCCAGATCGGTGCCGGTCAGGTCGGCCCGCGCGGTCAGCCGCAGGCACGACCGTCCCGGTTGGACGGACGGCGGCCGGAAACAGCCGACCCGCAGCCCGTGCTCGGCGCACAGCGCCGCGGCCAGCACGGCCCGGTCCGGGTCGCCGAGCAGCACCGGCACCACGGCCGACGTCCACCCGCCCGCGCTCCCCGCCGCCGCGCCGGTGCCGGCCGCGTCTGTGGCGGTACGGCTCCGGTGGCCGGCTCCGGTGGCCAGCGCGGTGCCGGTCCCGTCGAGGGCTGGCCGGTGGGTGCCGGGCCGCGGGTCGACGTCCCCGCGCGCTGTCGCGGCATCGGCCGGATCTGTGGCGGTACGGCCCGGCAGCGTGGCGGTGTCGCCGCGACCCGGAACGGTGGCCGGTGGCGGGTGGGGCAGGTAGCGGCGGGCGGTGGCGGCCAGTTCTGCGGCGATGCCGCGGACCCGGTCGGCCAGGTCCGGCTCGGCCCGCAGGACGCGCAGGGCGGCCAGCGCGGCGCCGGCCGCGGCGGGGGCGAGGCCGGTGTCGAACATGAACGGGCGGGCGGTGTCGACCAGGTGCGCGAGCAGGTCGGGATGGCCGAGCACCGCGCCACCCTGCGCGCCGAGCGACTTGGACAGCGTGACCGTGCGGATCACGTCGTCGGCGCCGGCCAGCCCGGCCGCCGGCACCGCGCCCCGCCCACCGGCGCCGACCACGCCGAGCGCGTGCGCCTCGTCCACCAGCAGCAGCGCGCCGTGCGCCCGGGTGACCCGGTGCAGCGCGGCCAGCGGGGCCACCTCGCCGGACACCGAGAACACCGCGTCGGTCACCACCAGCGCATCCGGTTCGTCGCGTGTGGACAGTGCGGCGGCCACGGCGGCGACGTCCCGGTGCGGCACCACGACCACCCGTGACCGGGCCAGCCGGCAGCCGTCCACGATCGAGGCGTGGTTCGCGGCGTCGGAGACCACGAGCGTGCCCGGGGCGGCCAGCGCGGCGACCGCGCCGAGGTTGGCCAGGTAGCCGGAGGAGAACACGAGCGCGCCGCCCGCGCCGGCGAAACCGGCCAGCTCCGCCTCCAGCTCGGCGTGCAGCGCGGTCGACCCGGTCACCAGCCGGGAGCCGGTGGAGCCCGCGCCCCACCGCCGCGCCGCCGCCACCGCGCCGGCGATCACCCGCGGGTCCCGGGACAGCCCGAGGTAGTCGTTGCCGGCCAGATCCAGCAGCCCGTCCCCGCCGGCCGGCCGCGGCCGCAGCGCCCGCCGCAACCCGACCGCCGCCCGTTCCGCCGCCGCCCGGCGGAACCGCTCCAGCGGGTCCATCCGCATGCCGCTCATGCCGTCCACACCCCGGCACCGCACCCGGCCCACCGCGCCGCTCCCGTCCGCCGCCCGTACCCGGGCATCGCGCGCGGCGGGCGGCGCGCAGCGACCCGGCTCACCCGACCACCGCGCGGACGCTGTCGACCGTGACGGCGGCCAGCTCGGCAAGGTCGGCGTCGGAGATGCCGAGCGGCGGCATCAGCACCACGACGTCGCCCAGCGGGCGGATCAGCACGCCGCGCCGGCGGGCCGCCCGGCAGACCGCGAACCCGGTGCGCTCGCCGGTGGCGCGTACCTCGATACCGGTCATCGTGCCGAGCCGGCGGATCTCCAGTACCCCGTCGTACGCCGCCAGCGGCGCCAGCAGCGAGCCCAGCCGCGCCCCCACCGCCGCAGCTCTGTCCACAGTGGACCGCTCGTGCATCAGCCGGAGGTTGGCCAGCGCCGCCGCGCAGCACAGCGGGTTCGCCGTGTACGTGTGCCCGTGGAAGAACGTCCGGCCGCTCGCCGGCGAGCCGAGGAAGGCCGCGTAGATCTCCTCGGTCGCCAGCACCGCGGACATCGGCAGGTAGCCGCCGGTCAGCCGCTTCCCGGCGACCAGCAGGTCCGGCGCGACACCGGCGTGCTGCACCGCCCACCAGCGGCCGGTCGCGCCGAGCCCGGTGGCCACCTCGTCCGCCACCATCGCGATGCCGTGCTCGTCGCACAGCGCCCGCACCCCGCGCAGGAACGCCGGATCGTGCGTCAGCAGGCCGCCGGCCGCCTGCACCATCGGTTCCACCACGACCGCGCAGACCCGGTGGCCGTCGCGGGCCAGCAGCGTGGCCAGCTCGTCCACCACCTCGGCGGCCCGGTCGCTGGGCGGCTGCCCGGGCTTGCGCACGCCCGGGGAGGAGATCATCCGGGTGTCCAGCAGGATCGGCCGGTAGGTGGCGTGGAACAGCTCGATCCCGCCGACGCTGACCGCGCCGAGCGTGTCGCCGTGGTAGCCCTCGGCCACGTGCACGTAGAGCGGCCGGTCCGCGCCGCGCTGGGCGGCGGCCTGGTACGCCATCTTGATCGCGGCCTCGGCGGCGGAGGCCCCGTCGCCGGCGAAGAACACCCGGCTGAGCCCGGCCGGGGCCACCGCCAGCAGTTCCTCGGCGAGCGATATCCCCGGTTCGTGGGTGAGGCCGAGGAAGGTGGAGTGGTCCAGCCGGTCGAGCTGGTCGCGGATCGCGGCGTCGATGGCCGGCTCGCGGTGCCCGTGCACGGTGACCCAGAGGGACGACACGCCGTCGATGTACCGGCGCCCGGACGAGTCGATCAGGTGAACGCCCTCGGCTCTGTCGATCACCAGGGGTTCGTCGGACGGCCAGGCGGCGTGCTGTGTGAACGGGTGCCAGACCGTGCTGAGGTCGCGGCTGACAAGGTCTCGGGTGCGGTCGTCGGTCACGCTGCGGAAGTGTGCCATCCCGCTATGGCGCGCGACCCGGCTCGGGATGTGGCACCCTCGCTGCTGATGTCCACGCTGTTCGAACTGCTGGCCGAGCACACCACCCTGTCCCCGGAGGACGTCGACCATCTCCAGCGGCTGGTGGGTGAGTGGCAACTGCTGGCTGACCTGTCGTTCGCCGACCTGCTGCTCTGGGTGCCGGTCGGGGAGCGCGAGTTCCTCTGCGTCGCGCAGGTCCGGCCGACCACGGGCCCGACCGCGTACCAGGACGACCAGGTCGGCCGGCGCGCCCGCGGCACGGGCGCGTACTCGATGGTGGTCGCGACCAGCGAGGGCCGCATCTTCCGGGAGTCCGACCCGGAGTGGGACGGGCCGGTGCCGGTCCGCCGGGAGGCGATCCCGGTGCGCCGGCCCGGCGGCGTCACCGGGGTGATGGCCGTGCTCGGCCGGGACACCAACCTGGCCGCCGCGCGCAGCCCGTCCAAGCTGGAGCTCGTCTACCTGGAGAGCGCCGGCGACCTGTGCAAGATGGTGGCCGACGGCAGCTTCCCGGCGCCCGGCCAGGCCGTCGAGGTGCACACCGGGCCGCGGGCCGGCGACGGGATGGTCCGGCTGGACGCCGACGGGCTGGTCACGTACGCGAGCCCGAACGCGCTGTCCGCGTACCGGCGGCTGGGCGTGACCGGCAACGTGCTGGACGCGGAGCTCGCCACGCTGACCGCCCGGCTGGTGCGTGACCCGTTCGACGGCGCCGAGATCGCCGACCGGATCGGCCGGGCGCTGATGGGGGAGGCGCCGCTGCGGATGGAGGTGGAGGCGCGCGGCGCGACCGTGCTGTTCCGCGCGCTGCCGCTGCGGCCGGGCGGCGAGCCGCTCGGCGCGCTGGTGCTGGTCCGGGACGTGACCGACGTCCGCCGCCGGGACCGGCAGCTGATCAGCAAGGACGCCACCATCCGGGAGATCCACCACCGGGTGAAGAACAACCTGCAGACAGTCGCGGCGCTGCTGCGGTTACAGGCCCGCCGGGTGGACACTCCGGACGCGCGCACCGCGCTGGAGGAGTCGGTGCGCCGGGTCAGCTCGATCGCGCTGGTGCACGAAACGCTGTCGCTCTCGATGGACGAGCGTGTCGACTTCGACGGCATCGTGGACCGGCTGCTGGACATGCTCGGCGACGTCGCCGGCGCCGGCTCCCGGGTGAAGCTGCAGCGGGCCGGCTCGTTCGGCGTGCTGGCCGCGACCGTCGCCACCCCGCTGGTGATGGTGCTCACCGAGCTCGTGCAGAATGCCGTCGAGCACGCGTTCTCCGACGGGCTCTCCGGCTCGGTCACGGTGACCGCCGACCGGCACACCCGGTCGCTGAACGTCTCGGTGATCGACGACGGCCGCGGTGTGCCGGCCGGCTTCTCGCTGGAGACCAGCGACCGGCTGGGGTTGGAAATCGTCCGCACGCTGGTCCGGTCGGAACTGCGGGGAACGATTGAGATAGTGCCGCGCCCCGAATGCGGCACCAGCGTCATCGTCCGGATTCCGCTGACCCGTCGCCGGTAGCCGGCGTGAGTGGCGTGATTGGTGGGTGGGCCCGGTAATGCGAGTGGCCCGGCACGTGCCGTGCCGGGCCACTGCGCGTGGTACGGCCTCTAGGAGACGCGCGCCCGGGTCCGAGCGCCCCGGCGCTTGAGAGCCCGCCGTTCGTCTTCGCTCATAGCACCCCAGACACCAGCATCTTGGCCGCTCTCGAGGGCCCAGCTCAGGCACTCCTCGGTGACGGTGCAGCGGCGACAAACGCCCTTTGCTTCCTCGATCTGCAGGATCGCGGGTCCGGTGTTGCCGATGGGGAAGAACAGCTCCGGGTCCT